>NZ_JBWJFQ010000007.1:0-266291 GCF_057784235.1 Mesorhizobium sp. CNPSo 4670
CCAGCCCGATGCCGCGCGACCCGCCGGAGATGAACAGCGTCTTTCCCTTGAGCGACATTTCCTTGTGCCTCCCTTGCAACATGGCAGGCGCGAACCTTTGCGCGGCAGGCGACCGCAGTGCAAGGCCTGAGGCGTTGGTTGCCGAGTTACGCTGCGTAGGGTTTTTAACTAGACCAGCACCAGCCCCTGCCGCATCGCAATGGCGATCGCATCGGTGCGGTTGGCGGCACCCAGCTTGATCAGGATCGCGGCGACATGGAACTTCGCCGTGTGCACGGAAATGTTCAGCCGCCGCGCGATCACCTTGTTGGGTGCGCCCTCGGCCAGCAGCGACAGCACTTCCGCCTCGCGCGGCGACAGCGCAGGCCGGGCGGCGTGCTCGTCGGAGGCCTCGTCGTCAAACGGCTCGCCATCGCCGGCCTCGCCATCACCGGCATGGAAATCCTCATGGCGCCCGCGTCCGCCATCGCTCGTTACGCGATAGCCGGCCGCCGCCAGCCGCGCTGCCGCTGCGATCAGCAAATCGTCCGCGCCCGCAGGCATCACGGCCAACACCTCGCCAGCAGGCCGCTCGGCGCTGCCCGACAGCAGCACCCGTGGCGTGGAGGCCGGCACGGCATCACCGCTGCTGTCGTCGACGATGGCGACATCGGCGGTACCGCCGCCGGCCGCGACCGGCAGCAGGTCGTCGCTCGCGGCAAACGACGCAGCCAAGCGCTCGGCGCGAGCCGCGTCGCCAAGCGCAATCAGCACCACCAGCCGCCGCGAGGCGGCACCGTCATGCATGATCCGGTCGCTGGTGAGCGTGTCCATCACTCCTCTCAGGAAAGCGGCTTTTCGCCGATCGTCAGCGCGACATCGCGCTGTTCGCCGCCGCGCACGACACCGAGTGTCACCGAAACGCCGGCGCTGTCAGGGCCGAGCCTGCGGATCAGATCGCGCGGGCCATGCACGGCCTCGCCATTCCATGCCACGATGATGTCTCCGAGCGAAAGACCGGCGGCCTTGGCCGGGCCCTCGTCGTCAAGGCTCATCACCATCGCGCCATGCGCGTCGCGGTCGCGCACCGGGTGCAGCCCGGCGCCGAGATAGCCGCGCGCGACATGGCCCTTTTCACGCAAGGTCGCCACCGCCCGCTCGATCGTCTCGTAAGGCATCACCAGTGCCCGGTGGCGCGGCCCGAACAACAGCATGCCGATCAGCGCGCCCTTGGCGTCGAGCACCGGGCCGCCTTCGAAACGGCCGCCGGCCGCGACGGCCAGATTGATGCGCCGGTCGATGGTGCCACCGCGCATCGAGCGCCAGGCCGGGCCGACCTCGCCGACCGAGCCCGACACGGCCAGCGCCGAACCCTGGCTGTTGCCGATGGCGATGGCGATGTTGCCGGGCCGTACCGCGTCCGCCTTGGCAAGTGAAGGCGCTGTGCCCGCATCGGCCGGCTTCAGCAGGGCGACGCCGGTCGATGGATCACGGCCTACCAGTTCGGCCTTCACCGTCTCGCCAGAGGCCAGCGTCAGCTCGATCTCCTCGCCAGCCTCGACGGCTTCCTCGGCGGTGACGAAATAGCCGTCGCCCCAATGGAAGGCGCTTGCCGTGCGATGATGATGCGTGGCGAAACTTGCAATTGCCGGCGCCGCCTTGGCGGCGAGATCGGCGATGGCCTGGGAAAACGCACTCAGATTGAAATCGCTCATATTGGTCTCCTGGGTTTCTTCATGCCCCAGATATCGCTCGGCAGCGCGCTTGAAGGTACTCGTCTGACGGCTAGTTGGCGGTTTGACTGGCCATCTGGTCAGGTCGCGGCGGTTCCAGCCGCTCCGCACATATAGTGCGTGTCGCCCAAAAGTGCTCAGCGGTTTTGGGATAACGGCACGCACAGGAAAAACCCGCGTTACGACTGAAAACACGGAGCCCGCCCATGGCCCTCGCCGCCGCCAAATTCCAAACCGACGACACGCTGCTCGACGCCTATTCGATGACGGTTGCCGACGCCGTCGACCGCATCGGCCCCGCCGTCTGCCGCATCGAGCGCATTGGCGGTCAGGGCGGCCATGGTTCCGGCTTCGTCATCGCGCCGGACGGGTTGGTCGTCACCAATTTCCATGTCGTCGGCGACGCCAAGACGGTGCGCGTCTCCATGCCGGACGGCGCCTCCCGCGAGGGCCGCGTGCTTGGCCGCGACCCCGACACGGACATCGCGCTGGTGCGCGCCGACGGCAGCTTTGCCGATGTCGCCCCCCTTGGCGATTCCAAGCGGCTGCGGCGCGGCCAGATCGCCATTGCCATCGGCAATCCGCTCGGCTTCGAATGGACCGTCACTTCGGGCGTCGTCTCGGCGCTCGGCCGATCCATGCGCGCCTCCACCGGGCGGCTGATCGACGATGTCATCCAGACCGACGCAGCGCTCAACCCCGGCAATTCCGGCGGGCCGCTCGTGTCGTCGGCCGGCGAGGTCATCGGCGTCAACACCGCCATGATCCATGGCGCGCAAGGCATTGCCTTCGCCGTCGCCTCCAACACCGCCAATTTCGTCATCTCGGAGATCATCCGTTTCGGCCGTGTGCGCCGCGCGTTCATCGGCGTCTCCGCCGACACGACGAACCTGCCGCGTCGCGCAGCCCTCTTGTCGCAAGTCTCGACCAGCACGGCTGTGCGGCTGCGCAGCGTCGAGAAGAATGGCCCGGCGGCGAAGGCTGGCCTGAAGGAAGGCGATATCATCGCCGCCATCGACGGCCGCCCGGTCACCGGCGTCGACGACCTGGTGCGCCTGCTCGACGCCGAGCGCATCGGCCGCGAGACGCAGTGCACCGTCGTGCGCCGTACCGGCGTCAGCCAGGTAAGTGTGACGCCGGTGGCGCGTAGCTGAGGTCTCGCTGCTCGAGCACCCGCCCAAGCAGCGACACCAGTAACGCCGCCAGTTCGCCGGTCGGGTCGAGGTCGGGATCGAAGATCGTCATGTCCATGCCGATGCATGCAGGACCGGCAACCAGTGCGGACAGGATAGCGACGAGATCGTCGGGATCGATGCCGGGACTGCCGGGCGAATCCACCGCCGGCATCACCGTCTGGTCGAGCACGTCAATGTCGAGATGCAGCCAGTAGGGAGACCGCGCCAGCGTTGCCCGGGTCTTTTCCAGCACCCTCGCCACGCCAAGCTCGCGCGCGGCAAAGACGTCGATCAGCGTCATTGCGGTGGAGTTGATGTCCGGCCAGGCGAAGTCGGCATCACGGCTCTCCCGTTCGCCGATCTGGATCACCCGTTCTTCGGCCACCAGCGGCCCGGCAATGCCTGGCCACTCGGTCAGGAGCGGTTCGCCGCGCCCGGTGGCGAGCGCGAGATCCATGCCGGCGGCCGAGCCGAGCGCGGCATCGGCATCGTAGTTGCCGGGATAACGGAAATCGCTGTGACCGTCGACATGCACCAGGGCCAGTGGACCGGACCGCCGTGCGGCCGCCAGCGCGCCAAGCAGGATCGAACAATCGCCGCCGACGATCAATGGAAATTCGCCCTGCCCGATCGCGCCGGCGACAAACTCGGCAAGCTCCAGATTAAACCGGCGGATCGCAGGGCCATTGCGCAGTCGGGTGCCAGGCTGCGGTTCGGTGCCGTAGGCGGGCCGTTCGAGATCGACCACCTTGGCGGGAGCAACCACCTTGACCAGGCCGGCCTCGCTCAGCGCCTGCGGCGCCCGCCATGTCCCCGGCACATGGCCGGGCCGCAGCGGGCGAAGACCAAGGTTGGACGGGGCGCGGATAAGGCAGATTTCACGCATGGAAGAGCCTGGGTTTGCCAAGCCCACCATAGACCGCGAATGCCCGCCAGGTCACGCCGCCGGAGCCGCCGCCCATCTCTGCCGACAGTTCCTGCCAGCGACCCCATTCAGGCACCCTCGGTAAATTGCGCCTGAAACGCCGGGCTCGGCGGGATCGGCTTGATCACGTCGATCAACACGCCATTGGGGTCCTTGGTGATGAAATGGCGCTGGCCAAAGGGTTCGTCGCGCAGGCTGCACAAGATCGGCAGGCCGGCGGCGGTGATGCGTTCGTAGACAGCATCTGGGTTCCTGACCTCGAAATTGATCAGCAGGCCGGACGTGCGACCCCGCCCCTCTTCCGGAATCGTTTCATGATCGCCATGGACGATGCCGAGATTGACGCGGCGATCCTCGGCAGACTGCAAATGCACGTACCAGTCGCTCTCGAACAGCGGCTTGAAGCCGAAATGCTTGATATAGAAAGCCTTTGTGGCGGCAACATCGCCTGTCATCAGCACCGGGTAATAGCTCGTGGTCTTCATCTTTCCTTCTCCCGTCGAACAACATACACTCTGCATGTAAATTGTACTAACATACAGGCTGCATGTATGCAACGTGAAACCGCGCGCCGTTCCAACCGCGACCGCACCGAGGCGACACGCGCCGACCTGATCGCCGCGGCGCGCAAATTGTTCACCGAAAAATCCTATGCCGAGACCGGCACCCCCGAGATCGTCGCCGCCGCAGGCGTCACGCGCGGCGCGCTCTATCACCATTTTGCCGACAAGCAGGCGCTGTTCGCCGCTGTGGTTGAACAGGAAGCGGCAGTTGTGGCTGACGAAATCGAGCGCGCCTCGCCGCCCTCGTTGTTTGCCCGCGACGCGCTGATCGCCGGTTCGGACGCCTATCTCGCCGCGATGCGCGCGCCCGGCCGCACGCGGCTGTTGCTGCTTGACGGGCCGGCCGTGCTTGGCCGCGCCGCCATGGACGCGATCGACAATCGGCATGGCAACCGCTCGCTGCGCGAGGGGCTTGTCGCGGCGATGCGGGCGCAGACGATGACGAGATTGCCGACCGAAGCGCTGACCGCGCTGCTGGGTGCCGCCTTCGACCGTGCAGCCCTGGCCATAGAGGCCGGTGAGTCAGCCGAAGACTACCGCATCGTGCTCATGGCGCTGATTGATGGGCTCTCTCCAGGTCCTCCTCGTCAGGTACCTGGCCCGGCTCGAACTCGTTGAAGCAGCCAAGCTGGCGCTTGAACTGCTCGATCAGCCAGGCCGCCGCCGGCTTCGGGCTGCTGTCGTTGCGATGCATGGCAAAAAGTGGCGAGTTCGCCTCCCTGAAAGGCTCGAGGTCGAGTTCCACCAGCCGGCCGCTGGCCAGGTCGTCGGCGATCAGCCAGCGCGGCAGCCCGCCCCAGCCCAGCCCCTCGCGCATCAGCATATGCTTGGTGCGCATATCCGTCAGCCGCCAGGTGCGGTAGGCGAAAACACCGAAGTCGCGCCCCTTGGTGCGTTCGGACTGGTCGGTGACGACAAGCTGGATGTGTTCGCGCGCATCCTCGATTGCCACGGGCTTCGGCAGCAACGCCAGCGGGTGACTTGGCGCGGCAGCCAGCACGATCGACATGAAGCCGATGCGCACAAGATGCACATCGTCGACTTCGCCCAGCAGGCCGCCAATGCCGAGATCGGCCTGCCCGCTGACGACGTGATCCGGGATCAACCCCAGCGAGCCTATGTGCAGGCGCAGCGTCACGGTCGGGAACTGGGCCTCGAATGCCTTCAGCACCCGAACCAATACTGGCGAGGGCAGTGCCGCATCGACCGACAGCGCGACTTCCGCCTCCAGCCCCTGATGGTAGCCGTCGGCTCGCGTGCGGATCCGCTGCAGCACGCCGACCATGCGTCGCGCATCCTCCAGCATCGCCCGGCCGATCTCGGTCAGTTGCGGCTCGCGCGTGCCCTCGCGCTCGAACAGCTTCAGTCCGAGCTGCGCCTCGAGATTGGCGATGCCATAGCTGATGACGGATTGCGCGCGGTTGAGCTTGCGGCCGGCGGCCGAGAAACTGCCGGCCTCGGCGACAGTCAAAAAGACCTGAAGTTGATCGAGCGTCGGGTTGGGCTGCATGACCATATCCACTTCATAGATGGATAGTATAGAAAATATGCCAGTTTTTCAAATGGGTCGATGGCCCCATATCCAGCGGGACAAATTAATCCAACCCCCTGGAGAGCCCCAAAATGTCTATCCTTCTCGTTACGTCGAGCCCCCGCGGCACTGCCTCGCACTCGACCCGCATTGCTACTGAATTCGCTGAAAAGCTCCTCGCTGCCGATCCGTCGAACACGCTTGTCGTGCGCGACCTCGTCGCCAACCCCTTGCCGCATATCGACGCCGACTATTCGACCGGCATCTACACCCCGGCTGAAGCCCGCACCCCGCGCCAGGCTGAAGTCGTCGGCGTCTCCGACGTCGTGCTCGACGAGCTGTTCGCCGCCGACACGGTGATCCTCGCCACCGGCTTCATCAACTTCAACATCTCCTCGACGCTGAAGTCCTGGGTGGATCACATCGCCCGCTCCGGCAAGAGCTTTGCCTATGGCGAGAACGGCCCCAAGGGCCTCGTCACCGGCAAGAAGGTCTATATCGTGCTGGCTTCGGGCGGCATTTATTCCGAAGGCGCGGCCGTGCAGCTCGATCACGCCATTCCCTATCTGCGCGGCGTGCTCGGCTTCCTCGGCATGAGCGATGTCGACGTCATCCGCATCGAAGGCGTCGGTATGGGCCCTGACGCGGTGACCGCCGCGCTCGCCAAGGCGACCGCCAAGGTCGATGCCGTGGTGGCGGCCAGTCAGCAGGTCTCTGCGGCCGCTTAAGCCATCAATCGTCGAATTTGAAAGGCAGGCGCCTGGCGCCTGCCTTTTTGTTGGTCAAGCGTCCTTTGCCTCAGCGACAATATCCGTCGTGTCTTGCGCGATCTCGGGCAAAAGCGGCAACACCACAGCCGGATGCCGGCCTTCGCGCAGCATGAGCCCGAGACTGTAGTCGACGGCCAGCTTCATCGCACCGAGCGCGGTGCCGCCGTCTCCCAGCGAACTGACGGCGATGCGTGTCGGCCACGCAAGTTCTGCCGCGACGCGCTCGACGTTTTCCGTCATCAGCGGGTTTCTGCCAACGCCGCCGCCAAGCACGATCAGGCCGGGGTCGAGCATGCCGATGCAGCCGGCCGCTAGTCTGCCGATATCGGCGGCATGACGCTCGACAGCGGCCAGCGCAGACGCCGAACCCTCCCGGGCGCGCGCGAACAGATCCTTGGCCGAGTCCGGCGGCGCCCCTTCCTGCAAGGGCCAGTCGACACGGCATCGCTCGATCAGCGCCCGCGAGCCGAGATAGTGTTCGAGCCCTTCACGATAGGGCGTCTCGCTGACGGACCACGGAAACGGCATGCGGCCGATTTCGCCGGCGGCGCCGCCGGCGCCGCGAAACAACCGTCCCTCGGTGATGAAGCCAAGGCCAACCCGCACGCCAACTTGCAGGAAGGCGAAGGTCTGGTGGCCCCGCGCGGCGCCGTAATGCATTTCGCCAATGGCGGCGCAGTTGACGTTGTTTTCCAGGATGATCGGCACTTCGACATCGCGCCGCAGCAGGCCAAGCACGGCCGACGGTCCGCCCGGACGGTCGAAGCGGTCGTTGGAAACGATACGCGGCACCGCCACGGCAACGGCACGCAACGCACGAAAACTCTTGCCCACCTTGCCCATGGTGGCATGCGTCACCGACAGCACGATGGCGCCGACCTCGTCGGGATGGCTGGATTTGGCCTCCGGTATCGGCTCTTCCGCCGCCGACAACGGCTGCCCGTCCATCGAATAAGCGACAGCGCGCACCTGGGCCGCGCCGACATCGACGCCGATCGCATAGCCCGCGCCCGGACCGATGCCATAGATGGTTGCCGTGCGGCCAATGGCGCCGCGCTCGAGCCCGCGCGAGGCGACAAGCCCCAGTTCGCTCAATTCCGAAACCGCGGCCGACATGGTCGGCTTCGACAGGTCGAGCATCGCTCCGAGCTTCGGCCGCGTCACAGGCCCATGCGCGGCGAGCACACGCAGCACGGCGCGGGCACTGTCGGTCAGATTGGGGATTTCCGCAGCCGCCATCTCTCCCTTTCGAGCTTTGCCCTGCAAATCCTGTTGCCGGTCCGCGAGAGCCGCCGCGACTCACGCCTCTTCAATGCCTCATTGCCGGGCGGTTTGGCAATTTTCTCGATATCTGGCGGTTACGTCAGACTTCGGTCGGCGACCAAGGCTTCAGCTTGATATCGGTCTGGCGGTAACGGAAAACGATATCTGTGAGGCCAGCGGCATCCTGCATGTCGCCGACGATAAGCTGGATAGCGATGATTTCCAGGATGGCGTCGGCGACGGCGTTGCCGAGGGCGGGAATGGAGATCACCACCAGCCTGTCGGCAGAAGCGACATCCGTGCGCCGCGTCACCAGCACCGAGGGGCAGCCGAACCCGGCGACATCGATGGCGATCTTGACCTCGCGGCCGTCGCCGATGGCGATCAGTCCGGTCGCCGCATCCTGCGATTCCATCGGCCCATGCAGGTAGTTCAGCGTGTCCCATCCGGATGCGGGTACCCGAACCGCCTCACGGATCAGCATCGCCGCCTCGCCAGCATTGGCGAAGCTGACACCTGCGCCGACGATATCGATGGATGCCCTGCCCTGCAGCAGCCGTGCCGCCTGTCCGGCCACCTGCTCGGCGCCGGAAAGAACCGTGGCGACCGCGCTTGGCAAACGCGCCCAGTCGAAGCTGTTGCCGGCAAGTCTGTCGATCAACATGCCAAGCGCCAGCAAGGTGCCGGTATAGCCGGTCGAACTCGCACCATTGTCCGCTCCCGAATCCGTGGCAAGCACGGCGCCGGTCAGATCGGCCAGCGGATTGTCGCTGCCACGGCATACGGCCAGCCGCGGTGCCCCCGACGCCTCGTGCATGACGTCGGAAATTTCCCGGCTCTGCCCCGAGGCCGAAAGTGCGATGAAGGCATCCGCGCCGGCATCCGTCCGGCCATAGAGATCGGTCGGCGTGTAAGCGAAGGCCCGCATGCCGCACGCGCGCAGGTAAAGCGCCCCGGCAAGGGCGGCCTGATAACTGGCGCCAATGCCGGCAAGCCCGATCGCCTTGCCGGCAAGGACGTCGAGATCGAGACCATCGAGCGACTTGGCCACCGAACGCCTGCCGATCTCGAGACTTTCCGTCTGGCGTGCCACCGCCTGGCGGTAGCCGATACGCTTCATCATTCAAACGGCTCCGATCTGTGAGGACACACCTTGGCCGGCGAGTAGCCGCCTGGCCAACGCGACCCCGCCGAGCACCGGAGGTTCGCGTAGTAACAGCACCTGGCTCGGCGGCGAGACTTTCGCCATGGCGTCGACAAATGCCGTCATCAACATCGGCTGCTCTGATATGACGCCGCCGCCGGCCACGACAAGGGCCGGATTGGCGCCGCGCTCGATCAGCAGTTCGACCAACGCGGCAAGCCCTGCCCCGCCTTCCCTGATCACACGGACAGCCAGCGCCGAGCCGCCGATCGCCGCGTCGAACACGGCATTGGCATGGCGGCCCCAGACCGCCGCGCCGCGCGTTTCGTTGAGCAGGATGCCAAGCTTGGTCTGGTCGTCAGTGCCAAGTTCGCGCATCAGCGCTCCAATCAGCGGGTCGCTGGCATCCTCGCCACGGTCGAGCGCGCGGCGGATTGCCTTGGCCGCCTCACGCACAAGGGCAGGCGCGCTGCCTTCGTCACCGAGGATCCAGCCCCATCCGCCGGCAGCCAGCATCTTGCCTTCAGCCGTGCGTGCGACCGCAATCGAGCCGGTGCCCGAGACGACGCCGATGCCGTCGACATGGCCAGCGGCCGGCACCATCAGTTCGGCATCGTTGACGACCTGCACCGCGCCGCCGGTCCTGGCCGCCAGCAGCGCCTGGAAGCGAAGGCACTGTTCACCCGTGTCGCAGCCATGTGCGCCGACCGCCAGGGCAGCGGGCGCCATGCCGCCACACAGATTGACGACGATGCCGGCCAGCTTCGTGGCATCGGCCTCCATCTCACGGATGCGCCAGGTCTCGGTCACCAGCACCTCGTCGGCGATCGTACGTTCGCCCAGGCACACCATGATGCGCGTCTTGGTGCCGCCGATATCCACGCCTGCAATCATTTTCTGGGTCAACGACATCCACCGCACAAGCCGGACGAAGCGGGTTGCCGCGTCCATTCCATATTAGTTAGGAAACTTTACAAACTATCTTTCCAGACGGCAAGAACTATGATTTGATAATCGTCGTAAAAAGCGCATCAAGCGCATTGGGAGATTGCAACATGAGCAGGAGAAGGATTGGCCTGGCCCTCGCGGCCGCGTCTTTCGCATGGGGACTCGCAGCAAGCGTGGCGCATGCTACCGACATTTCGTTCTGGACCTGGCGCCAGGAAGACAAGGCCGCCTACAACGAACTTTTCGCCGATTTCACCAAGGCCAACCCGGACATCCATGTGAAGTTCGAGTCCTTCCCGGACGAGAACTATCCGACGATCGTCTCGACGGCGCTGGCCGCCGGCAAGGGCGGTGACGTCATCCACACCCACGCTTATGGCTGGCTGGAGCAGTTCGTGAAAGCCGGCTATTTCGAGCCGCAGGACATGACCACCGTGCCCTCGCTCGCCAACCAGCCCGCCGATGCGCTGGTGGCCGGCACCTACCGCGCCGACAAGAAGGTCTATTCCCTGCCCTTCGCCTCGCAGACGCTCGGTCTGTTCATCAACAAGGATGTCTTCGCCAAGGCGGGGCTCACCCCGCCGACCACATGGGATGAGTTCATCACCGTCAGCAAGGCGCTCAAGGAAAAGGGCATCTATCCCCTGGCCAACGGCATGGGCACAAGCTGGTTCAATGAGATGTTCGTGGCCATCTTCACCAACCCGTTCCTCGGCCAGGACTTTGTCAGCGACCTGACGTCGGGCAAGACCACCTTCAAGGACCCGCGCTATGTCGCTGCACTCGGCAAGCTGCTCGAGCTACGCGACTACATGCCTCCCGGATTCGAAGGCATAGACTATGAAACCGCAGGCCAGCTGTTCATCAGCGGCAAGGCGGCGATGCTGGCCGGCGGCAGCTTTGATATCGCCACCTACCGGACCCAGAACCCGGCGATCAATATGGACTTCATCGCCCCACCAATGGCCAAGGCCGGCGACACACCGCAGGTGACCAAATTCTTCGACGGCGGTTATGCCGTCAACGCCAAGTCGCCCAACAAGGAGGCCGCGCTCAAGCTGGTCAACTGGATGGGCACCAAGGAGTTCGGCGACAAGTTCTCGGCCTTGCTCGGCAACATCTCGCCCATCAAGGGCGTCGTCATCAAGGACGAACTGCTCGCCCACGTCGCCAAGTTGAACGAAACGGCCATGCCGCATATCAATGTCGTCTACTTCCGTTTCGAGAAGCCGACGGGATCGGAGCTGCTGCAGGGCGACATCACCAAGATGATGTCGGGTTCGATCACCCCGGACCAGTTGGCCGCCGACCTGACCAACGGGCTCGCCAAATGGTACAAGCCTTTCCAGGGCAAGTGAGATGAACATCGGCCGGCGCCACACTGCAAAAGCCTTTCCGTGGCGCCGGTCACTCTGGATCGCATCCCTGCTGACACCGGCCCTGGTGGTCATGGTGCTGTTCGTGCTCTGGCCCCTGCTCTCGGCTTTCCGCCTTGCCTTCTATGAGTTCAACGGCTTGCAGCCCACCGGCTTCGTCGGCTTCGAGAACTTCCGCAAGGTGTTGTTCGAGACGCCGTACAGCGACTGGACCTACAATGCCCTGAAGCACAATATCATCGCCTTCGTGGCGTTGATGGTGTTCGAGAATGGCACCGCCTTCCTGCTCGCCTACGCATTGCTGAAGGCGCTGCCCGGCCATCGCATCCACCAGGTTATCGTCTTTCTTCCAGTCGTGCTGTCGGCGGTGATCGTCGGCTTCCTCTGGAAACTGTTCCTGCATCCGCTGTTCGGGCTGGTGAACCAGACGCTGGCGCTTGTCGGCATCGGCGCCATCCCGTGGCTTGGCAATGAATCGACCGCGCTGGGCAGCATCCTGTTCGCCAACATCTGGCACTGGCTCGGCTTCCCGACATTGGTGCTGCTGGCCGGCATGCAGCGCGTTAGCAAGGAAGTGATCGAGGCCGCCCGTCTCGATGGCGCCGGCGACTATGTGCTGATGACCCGGATCATCTGGCCGCTGATTGCGCCGAGCGTCACCATCGTCACCATCCTGACCTTCATCGGCAGCTTCAACTGGTTCGAAATCCCCTATGTCATGGCTGGCCTTACCGGCTCACCCGGCGGCGCCACCGATGTGCTCGGCCTCTATTTCTATCGCACCGCCTTTGGCAGTACGACGACTGGCATCCAGGATTTCGGCCAGGGCAGCGCTCTGGCCGTGATGATGTTCATCATCGTTGCAGGCGTGACCGCAATCGCGCTTCGCTACCTGCGCCGTCGTGAGATCGAACTGTGAGCGCAGCAGCCGGCAGCCGGGACCGCGGCGAATTGTTGAAGAACGGCGCCATCCAGCTGATGCTGGCGCTCAATGCCGTCATCATGATCTATCCGCTGTTCGTCATGGTGATCTCGTCCTTCAAGACCAATGCGGAGATTTTCAGTTCGCCCTTCACCATGCCGTCGAGCTTTTCGCTGACCAATGCCGAACGTGTGTGGACCGAGACCAACTTCGTCCGCTACCTCGCCAATTCGGTCGGCATCACCACGGCGGCGGTGGCGCTGATCCTCTTGTTCAGCACGATGGCCGCATACGCGATCGCCCGCTATCAGTTCAGGCTGAGCGCGCTGGTGCTGATGTTTTTCCTGAGCGGCATGACCGTGCCGTTGAAATTGGCGATCATTCCGCTGTTCATCCAGCTGGATACGCTGGGACTGGTCGACAGCTATGCCGGCCTAGTGCTGGTCTATGTCGCCATGGGCATTCCTTCTGCGGTTTTCATCATGACCGGCTTCCTCAGGACCTTGCCGCGCGAACTGGAAGAATCGGCGCGCATGGACGGCGCTAGCGAATTTCGCATCATGCGCTCGATCATGCTGCCGCTGGCGCGCCCGGCCCTGGTCATCGTCGCAATCCAGAACGCGGTTCCGATCTGGAACGATTTCTTCTTCCCGCTGGTGCTGATCACTTCGGACGATCTCAAGACGCTGCCGCAGGGCCTCACCGTCTTCGTCGGCGAGTTCACCACCGACTGGGGCGTGCTGTTCACCGGACTAACGCTGGCGGCACTACCCATCACCTTGCTCTACATCGTGCTGTCGAAGCAGTTCATCTCGGGCATCACCCAAGGCGCGGTCAAATAGGGCGCGATCAAATAGACGAGGATCCTTTCAAGTGGCCAACCAGAACAAGATCATCATCACCTGCGCAGTTACCGGCTCGATCCACACGCCATCGATGTCGCCGCACCTGCCGGTAAGCGCCGAGCAGATCGCACAGGCCGCAATCGAAGCCGCCGAGGCAGGTGCCGCCATCGTCCATCTGCATGCGCGCAATCCAGCCGATGGCCGTCCCGACCAGTCGACCGAGGCCTTTGCGCCCTTTTTGCGGGTGATCAAGCAGCGCTCGGGCTGCGTGATCAACATCACCACCGGCGGTGCCGCGACGATGAGCGTCGAGGAACGCGTCAAGCCGGCGGCGACCTTTGCGCCGGAAGTCGCCTCGCTCAACATGGGTTCGATGAATTTCGGCCTCTATCCCATGCTGGAGCGTTTCAAGACCTTCGAGCACGAATGGGAGCGGCCGTACCTCGAAGGGTCGCGCGACCGCATCTTCCGCAACACCTTTGGTGACATCGAGTACATCCTGCGCACCTGCGCGGAAAACGGCACGCGTTTTGAAATTGAGTGTTACGACATCGGCCATCTCTACACGCTCGCCCATTTCGTCGAGCGCGGCCTGGTCAAGGCACCGTTCTTCGTCCAAAGCGTGTTCGGCATTCTCGGCGGCATCGGTACCCATCCGGAGGATGTCGCACATATGAAACGCACCGCCGACCGCCTGTTCGGCAATGACTACCACTGGTCGGTGCTGGGCGCCGGGCGCAGTCAGCTGCCCATCGCCACCCAGGCGATTGCGCTGGGCGGCAATGTGCGGGTCGGGTTGGAGGATTCATTGTGGATTGGCAAGGGCCAGCTGGCGAAATCCAGCGCCGAGCAGGTACGCAAGGTGCGCCAGATCATCGAGGGGCTCGGCGCCTCGGTGGCCACCCCTGACGAGGCGCGGCAGATCCTGCAACTCAAGGGCGGCGACAAGGTCTCTTTCTGAGGCGATTTCTTTCTCGAGGCCAGTCTTTTCCAAGGATGACATGATGAGCGCGCTTTCCATCACCGATGTCGAGAAGGCCTATGGCAAGGCGAAGGTCATCCACGGCGTGTCGGTGGACATCGCTTCGGGCGAATTCGTCACCCTCGTCGGCCCGTCCGGTTGCGGCAAGTCGACCTTGCTGAGGATGATCGCCGGGCTGGAGGACATCAGCACCGGCGAGATCGCACTCGAAGGTAAGGTCATCAATGACATCGCGCCGAAATCGCGCGACATCGCCATGGTGTTCCAGAACTATGCGCTCTACCCGCATATGACCGTGCGCGAGAACATGACTTTCGCGTTGACG
Organism: Mesorhizobium sp. CNPSo 4670; assembly: GCF_057784235.1. Classification (NCBI taxonomy): domain Bacteria; kingdom Pseudomonadati; phylum Pseudomonadota; class Alphaproteobacteria; order Hyphomicrobiales; family Phyllobacteriaceae; genus Mesorhizobium; species Mesorhizobium sp. CNPSo 4670. Next base: position 14,482 of record NZ_JBWJFQ010000007.1, read on the forward strand.
CTGAAGAAGGAAGACAAGCGCGAGATCGACGACAAGATTGCGCGCGCCGCGACAATCCTGGGACTGCAGGATCTGCTTGAGCGTTATCCGCGCCAGCTTTCCGGTGGCCAGCGCCAGCGTGTCGCCATGGGCCGCGCCATCGTGCGCGAGCCGAAGGTCTTCCTGTTCGACGAGCCGCTCTCCAACCTCGACGCCAAGCTGCGCGTGCAGATGCGCTCCGAAATCAAGGCGCTGCACCAGCGTTTGGGAACCACCATCGTCTATGTCACTCACGACCAGGTCGAAGCCATGACCATGGCCGACAAGATCGTCGTCATGAATGGCGGCATCGTCGAACAGGTCGGCGCCCCGCTCGATCTCTACGACCGGCCGGCCAATCTGTTCGTAGCCCAGTTCATCGGCTCGCCCGCGATGAACATCCTACACGGGCGCAGCACGGCCGACGGCTTCACCACCAGCGACGGCATCGTGTTCCCGCTGCCTGTGCTGAAACAGACCGAAAGCGCCGTCGCCTGGGGCATCCGGCCCGAACATCTCAGGCTTTCCGACAGCGGCGTGCCGGCAGTTGTCGAAGTGGTCGAGCCGACCGGCTCGGAAACCCTTGTCATTGCCAAAGCCGGCAACAACACGCTGAGCGCGCTGCTGCGCGAGCGGATCCGCGTCTTGCCGGGTCAGCACGTTTTCCTTGCCCCGGACCTGACACAGCTCCATCTGTTCAACGCCGAGGGTCGGCGCATCCCGTCCGCGATCCAATAGATCGCGGCGGCTACGACACCGATGAGAAAAAGCAGGCGCCGGCGCCTGCTCTTTTTGTCCTAGCCGATCAGATGCCTCAGAATGCCCGCAGAGGCGACCCCGATCAGCACTGTCGGCAGCATGGAGAACCGTGTTGCCGCGACAAAAGTGACGGCCAACGCCAGAAGGTCAGCCGGGTTCCTCGACACGAAGGCCGGTGCGATCACCGAGATCAGCACGCAGCCGGGCGCCGCCTCCATCACGGCCGTGGCACGGGCGCTGAGCGTGCGGTTGCGCAGCACGAGATAGCCGCCGATCCGGGTCAGATAGGTGACGCCGGCCATCAGCACGATGGTGAAAAGGGTCGTCGCGTCGATCATGCTTCGCTCCTCCAGAAGAACCAGGCCGACACCAGCCCCGACACGGCGCCCGCCGCGACATACCAGCCGCCGGGAACCATGAGATAGGTCAGCGCCGCGACGACAAGGCTGACCAGCCAGGGCCGCGCGGCGGCCACGCCCTTCCACATGCCGCGCATCAACACCAGGAAGACAGCCGGGAACGCCATGTCGAAACCATAGGCCTCGACATGGCCCAGCATCGGGCCGAGCAAGGCACCTAGCGTGGTGAAGGCCACCCAGGTGAGATACATCGCCAGCGCCGCACCCATATAGTAGCGAGGGCTGAAGGCTGGCGTGATACCAGCCGCGGCACGCTGCCTGGCGTCGGCAAGCCCGAGCGCCCAGCTTTCGTCGCATAGGAAGAACAGCGCCGGAAACATCTTGCGCCGCGGCAGGTGACGCAGGAACGGCGCCAATGCCGCCCCCATCAGCAGGTGCCGGCTGTTGACCAGGAAGGTGATGGCGACGATGAGCACGATGTGCGGCGGTGACGTCCACAGTTGGATCGCCGCGAATTCCGAGCCGCCGGCGAAATTCAGCCCTGTCATTGCCGAGAGTTCGACGACGCTCAAGCCTTTCTGGGTGGCCTGGGCGCCGAGTACCAGCGCATAGGGAATGGTGCCGAACAGCACCGGCGCGCATGACGCCACGCCACGGCGGAATTCGGACGTCGAACCGTCGCCTGCCGCCTCGACTGCCTGTGAAATGCTCATGCTTTGCCATCGGTCGGCCTCGCGGCCGCCGCTTCCGTTGCGCTTGAAATCAGTGATGTTGGCGGCAAATATACCGATACCGTCCAGCAATTTGGTTGCGAAGATTGTTGTATTTCGTCAAATTTTGGCATTGAGTGTCACAAATTGCCAAGAAAATGGAATCCACAGCCATGACGCTCGATGAGATCGACAAGCGCATCCTGCGGGCACTGCAACGCGACGGCCGCATGGCCAACAACGATCTGGCCAACGAGGTCGGGCTGTCGCCATCGCCTTGCCTGCGGCGCGTGAAGCTGCTGGAGGAGGCCGGCGTCATCGACCGCTATGTCGCCGTGCTCAACCCGGCCAGCATCGGCAAGGGCCTGACCTTCTTCACTCGCATCTGGCTGAAGCAGCAGGACGAGGACACGATCGAGCATTTCGCCACCGAAGTGGCCAAGCTGCCGCAGGTGATGGAATGCTATCTGATGCTCGGCGATTGCGATGCCCTGGTGCGCGTGGTGGCGGCCGGCATCGACGACTACCGCCGCTTCCAGTCGGAGCATCTGAGCCGCATCAAGGGTGTGCAGAACGTCAAGACCGACGTCCCCAGCCAGACGATCAAATACACGTCCGAACTGCCGTTCTGACGCATGTCGCTCGAAGCAGTTTTGGGACAACGACATACGTCCAAAAAACCACGCGGTTTTGGGATAGTGAAAGCTGCCCGAAGAAAGCGGCCCGTGGTGACGGGAAAACGGCGCGAACTCAGACTGGATAAAAAACGCAACCGGAATTGTAGGATCGGCCTCAGAGCCAGCGTCCTTCGGCTGCAGGCGGCGCGTAGCGCTGCCCTCTGGCATGGGAGAAAGAATATGAACCATTCCTATCGTTGGGTCATCGTCGCGGCTGGCGCGCTGATGTCCTGTGTCGCCATCGGCACGATGTTTTCGCTGGCGATCTTCCTCGAACCGATGGCGATCGACACCAACTGGTCGCGCGCCGGCATTTCGAGCGCCATGACCCTCAACTTCCTGGTGATGGGCCTTGGCGGCTTCGCCTGGGGCGCCCTGTCCGACCGCTTTGGCGCTCGCATCGTCGTGACGATCGGCGCGGTGCTGCTTGGGCTGGCACTGGTGCTGGCCAGCCGCGCCGGCTCGCTGCTGAGCTTCCAGATCACCTATGGCGTGCTGGTCGGCCTCGCGGCCAGCGCCTTCTTCGCGCCGATGATCGCGCTGACATCAGGCTGGTTCGACACCAACCGCAGCCTTGCGGTGTCACTGGTCTCGGCCGGCATGGGCGTGGCACCGATGACGATCTCGCCCTTCGCTCGCTGGCTGATCTCGGCCTATGAATGGCGCGCCGCCATGTTCGACATCGGCATCACCGCATGGGTGCTGCTGTTGCCGGCCGTGCTGCTGGTCCGCCAGCCGCCGAAGCCAGCCGTGGCCGATTTCGGTTCCGCACCGGTTGCCGAAGGCGCCGGCCTGACGGCCGGCCAGGCGCTGCGCTCACCGCAATTCATCGTGCTCGGGCTGACCTTCTTTGCCTGCTGTGCTGCCCATTCCGGACCGATCTTCCATATGGTCAGCTATGCCATGCTGTGCGGCGTGGCGCCCATGGCGGCGGTCTCGATCTACAGCGTCGAGGGCCTCGCTGGGCTTGGCGGGCGGCTTCTCTACGGCGTGCTTGCCGATCGGCTTGGCGTCAAGCCGGTGCTGATCGCGGGCCTGGCGATCCAGGCGATCGTCATTGCCGCCTATCTCAGCATCAGGCAGCTCGAGCAGTTCTACATGCTGGCCGTCATCTTCGGCGCCACCTATGGCGGCGTGATGCCGCTCTATGCAGTGCTGGCGCGCGAGTATTTTGGCCAGCGCATCCTGGGCACCGTGTTCGGGGCCGCAACCATGCTGTCCAGCCTCGGCATGGCGCTCGGTCCGCTGGCCGGCGGCATGGTGTTCGATGCCTACGCCAACTATTCCTGGCTGTTCATCGGCTCGGCCATCATCGGCCTTGGCGCGGTCGGCATCGCCATCGCCTTCCCGCCGCTGCCGCGCCGGGAGTTGCAGACGGCGTGACCTGGGGAATCTATCCGAAATGGGCTTTCAGCACGGCTCGAAATTTTTGCATCGTCTTTTCGGTTGTCTGCGCATCGGCAGCCGCAAAGCCCATGACAAGCCCGTTTTGTTCCGAGCCGTGACGGTACTGAATCGATAGAGCCGAGACGTTGATCCCTTGTTGGAGCAACGCCTCGGCAATCGCCGCGTCGTTACATCTATGGCGGAAAATGCCAACAATCTGGATGCCGGATTCGGTGGAATGGAAATCCAGCCATTCTCCAAGATGCCTTTGAGCCCTGTCCAGGAAGAACTGCCGCCTTTCCGCGTAGAGGCGCCGCATGCGCCGGAGATGACGAGTAAAGTGCCCCTCGTTCATGAAGTCCGCCAGCGCTGCCTGGGCAAGCAATGGAGCGAACTGGCCGGTCACGCTCAGCGCCGAGACGATCGTGTGGTCTATCGCCTTGGGCGCCACCAGAAAGCCGAGGCGCATGGCCGGAAACAGGATCTTCGCGAAGGTACCGACATAGACCACGCGGTTTGACGCGCCGATGCCCTGCAGCGCCGGTATAGGCTGCCCTTGAAAACGGTATTCGCCATCGTAGTCGTCCTCGATGATCCATGACCGCCAGGTCTCAGCCATGTGCAGGAGATTGAGCCGCTGTTCCATGGGCATGGTTATGCCGAGCGGATGATGGCAGGAGGGCGTCACGAAAATCATGCGCGGAATGACAGGCGGTGGATCGAGGTTCCAGCCTGCATTGCCCACGCGCAGCGGCGCCAGTTTCGCCCCAGCCGAGACGAAAGCCGAACCCGCCCCGTAGTATCCCGGCTCCTCCATCCACACCGTGTCGCCTTCATCGATCAGCAGCCGGGCCAGGAGATCGAACGCCGACTGCGCGCCATTGGTCACGACGATCTGCTCGGCGGCGCACTGAACCCCCCGCGACGCGGTGAGATAGCGAGCGATAGCCTCGCAAAGAGGTGGATAGCCTTTGACGTGATAGGTCCCGAAAAGGTCGATATGCGCAAATTTTGCGCGGCGGCTGAGGAGTTTCGACCAGGTGTTGAACGGAAAATTATCCGGGTCCGGCATGCCGGGATGAAATGCGAGCATGCCGGGTCGGCCGTGATGATAGGGTTGGGCGAGCATGGCCTGCCCGCGCAATGATATCGGATTCTCACCCTCGACCGATACATGCTCCGCCGCGGCCGAACGGGTCGGCAGATCCATGACCACCGAAGGCCGGCGTGGCCTTATCGCCAGATAACCCTCCAGCGCCAGCTGGTCGCAAGCGGCAATCACCGTGTTGCGGCCCACCTGCAGATCCCGCGCCATGACCCGTGTCGAGGGCAGCGCATGGCCGCTCGGCAGCACGCGCCGTTCGATCAGACCGCGCAACTGGACGTAGAGCTGCCTGTGCAGGTTGGCGGAACTGCCGCGATCCAGCGCAATGCCGTCGATTGGAAAACTCGTCTTCATCGTGGTTCCGAAAAATCAATGCAAACTGGTTCTAACAATGGAACCAAAGCAGTCCTAGGCTCAAGAAAAATGCGTTCAGGTTCAGGTGGGGCTGACCGATGCAGTGCATAAGGGTGGGAGTGATCGGTGCGGGAGGCGTCGCCCAGGTCGAGCACATCCCGAATCTGCTCAAATTGCACCGGCAGTTCAAGATTCTCGGTGTATATGATCCTTCGCGCAAAACCCGCGCCTTTGTCGGCGAGGAATTCGGCCTTGCTACATTCGCCGATCTCGACGGACTTCTAGCGATGCCCCTTGACGCCGTGGTCATAGCCTCCCCCGATGCCTTGCACTGGGAACAGGCTCTCGCCGCCTTCGCCAGGGGGCTGCACGTCTTCTGCGAAAAGCCGCTTTGCTACAGCGCCGGGGACATCGACGACCTGATCGCCGCCAGGGATCGCGCCGGCAAGGTGCTTCAGGTTGGCTACATGAAGCGTTTCGATCCGAGCTACGAGGCGGCGCTGAAGATGCTGCCGGGCACGGCGCGGACGCTTCGCTACATTTCGGTCGAGGTCAACGATCCCGACGCGTGGCCGTTCGTGCGGCACCATTCCACATGCCGGGGTGACGACGTCGCGGTGGATCTGGTTGCCTCGACCGAAGCCAGGCAGCGCGAGCAGGTGGATCGAGCGGTGCCTGGACTGGATGATCCCGACGCCTTTCGTGGTTTTGTCGGGGCCTATTGCTCAGCGATCGTGCACGACGTGAACGCCGTGCACGGGCTGCTCGATGCGCTCGGCGTCACGGATGGCGACATTGTCGGCGCCTCGCTTTTTGCCAGAGGTGAAGGCGGCCAGGGCGCCGTGCGGCTGCTCGGTGGCCAGGCGCTGTGGAACATGGTGCATCTGGCCGTACCTAGGCTCGCCGACTACCGCGAGCGCATAACGCTCTACTTCGACCAAGCCTCGCTCGAACTGGAATTCCCATCGCCCTATCTCAACCACCAAACGACACGGCTGACCCTGCGCACCAGCGACGGCCACACGCTATCCAGCCGCGATATCCGCAGCGGATACGAAGAGGCGTTTGTCGAGGAGTTGAAGGGTTTCTGGTCGGCGATCGTCGAAGGCACGCCGGTGCGCAACACCGCCGAGCAGGCGCGTCGCGACATGACGCTGCTGGCCGGGCTCACCCGGCGCCACCTTGCCCAGCTCAAGCAATCAGGAGCTCGCCCGTGACGGTTCGCATCGGCATAAACCCGATCACCTGGAGCAATGATGACGTGCCGGAACTCGGCGGCGATACGCCACTTGAGGTCTGTCTCAGCGAGACCAAACAGGCCGGCTATTCCGGCACTGAACTTGGCGGCAAGTTCCCGCGCCGGTCGGCCGAGCTGAAGCCGATCATGGAGCGCTATGGCCTTGCCGTGATTTCCGGCTGGTATGATGGCCGCTGCGACGAGAAGGAAGTCAGCGCGGAAATGGATGCGATCATGCCGCATCTCCAGCTGTTGAAGGATATGGGCGCGGCGCATGTCGTCTATGCCGACACCTCGCGCGGGCGCCATAACGCCATCTGGGGACCGATCTCGCAGCGCCCGGCACTGAGCTTGGAGGAATGGCCGGCCTACGGCAGCAAACTGACCGCGCTGGCCGAGCGGATGGCGGATTTCGGCGTGCGCATGGCCTTTCACCACCATATGGGAACCATCGTCGAGACCGATGCCGAGGTGGCCCAGCTGATGCGGCACACCGGCGAGGCGGTCGGCCTGCTCTACGACACCGGCCACTCGACATTTTCCGGCGGCGACCCGCTGGCTTTGATCAGGGCGCACGTCAAGCGCGTCGTGCACGTGCATTGCAAGGACGTGCGCAAAGCCGTTCTTGAACGTGCCCGCGCGCAAGACATGAGTTTCATGGGGGCGGTCATGGACGGGATATTCACCGTTCCCGGCGACGGGTTCATCGATTATCCCTCGATTTTGCGCGTACTTGCCGACAACGGCTACAGCGGCTGGCTGGTCGTCGAGGCCGAGCAGGATCCCAGCAAGGCCAACCCGCTGACCTATGCGACAATGGGATTCCGGAATTTGTCGCGCATGGCCGGGGAAGCCGGATTTACCGTCACGGAATAGTCGCGGCCGCCATGCGGCCTCCAGGGGACCAGTGCTGATGAATGAAACTGGAATAAAGGGGCAACTGGACTGCCGACCGTAACTGCGGCGGCGGAAAACAAAACAGGAGGTTGTTATGTTTTCGCTTGCGAAATTAATAAAGCCTGCGCTCGGCCTGCTGGCCGGCGTTACAATGATGGCGGCGGCCACCAGCCTTGCGGCCGCCGATGATACGCACGTGGTGTTTGTAACCCATGGCCAGAGCGGCGACCCCTACTGGTCGGTCGTGAAGAACGGCATGGACGATGCGGCCAAGACCCTGGGCGTCAAGGCCGAATATCTGGCGCCCGAAACATTCGACATGGCCAAGATGGCGCAAATGATCGACGCCATTACAGCCTCGAAGCCCGATGGGATGGTTGTTTCGATCCCCGACGCCGCGGCCCTTTCAGGTCCGGTCAAGAATGCCGTTGCCGCCGGCATTCCGGTCATCGTCATCGACTCTGGCGGCTCGAAGCTGACCCATGATCTTGGCGGCCTGCTGTTCATGGGGCAGGACGAATTTCAGGCGGGCGTCATGGCGGGCGAGCGCATCAAGGCGCTCGGCCTCACCAAGGCGGTCTGCGCCAATCACGAGGTGGGCAATTCCAGCCTTGACGATCGGTGCGCGGGCTTTGCCAAGGGTCTGGGCGTCGATGTTCCGGTGATGAACGGCGTCATCGACCCGACTGAAATGAAGAACCGCATGATTGCCTATATGACCGCTCATGCCGACACGCAGTTCATTCTGGCTGTCGGCGCCAGCGGTGCCGAACCAACGCTGGCCGCGCTCGATGAAATGGGCCTCGCGGGCAAGGTGAAAACCGGCACGTTCGATCTGTCTCCCACGATCCTGCAGGCCGTTGTTGCCGGCAAGATGGAGTGGGGCATCGACGCCCAGCAATATGCCATGGGCTATATCCCGGTCGCGATGTTCGACCTTTGGAAGAAATACAAGATCATGCCGATCGCCGACTATCCGACGGGCCCTGGTTTCGTCACCAAGGATACTGCCGCCTCGGTCATCGATCTGGCGAAACAGGGCAAGCGTTAACCGCTGGCGGCCGGGCCTCGGCCCGGCCGCTCTCACCGATGAAGGCAACGCACCCATGGCTGCAGAGATTCGCGACGAGCGGATCCGGTCCGTCTCCCGCCTGAGCCGCCTGTTGAGCAGGCCGGAACTTGGCGCGGCCGCCGGAACCGTTCTGGTCTTTGTGTTCTTCGCCATCACGGCGGGAAATACAGGACTTTTCAGTGCCAAGGGGATCATCAATTTCCTCGAGGTCTCGGCCCAGCTTGGCATTCTCGCCGCACCCGTGGCGCTGTTGATGATCGCAGGCGAGTTCGACCTGTCGGTTGGCTCTATGATTGGCTTTGCCGGGATCCTGATCGCGATCCCCTCCGTGTTCTGGGGCTGGCCCATCTGGCTTTCGCTGCTGTTTTCCTTCGCTGTTTGCGGCGGTATCGGCGCGCTCAACGGGCTTGCCGTCGTCAGGACCGGACTGCCCTCCTTCATCGTGACGCTCGGAAGCCTATTCATGCTGCGCGGCCTGACGCTCGGTCTCACGCGCGGCATATCCGGGCGGACCCAGGTATCCGGCGTTCATGAACTGGCGTTGAACGATCCTCTCAACAGCCTGTTTTCAGGTCAGGTGTTTTCCGGCCTGATCGCGTGGCTTTCGGACATCGGCCTGGTCGGCAAGCGGGCGGACGGCCTGCCGTCGATCTCCGGCATCCCGGTCTCGATCGTCTGGTGGATCGTATTGACCTTGATCTGCACCTGGTTGCTGACGCGCAGCCGCTTCGGCAACTGGATCTTCGCCGCGGGCGGTGAAGCCAACGCCGCGCGCAATCTCGGTGTGCCGGTGGCGCGCACCAAGATCACGCTGTTCGTCATGACGGCCATGGCGGCCGCGCTCTTTGCGGCGATCCAGGTCCTGGTCACCGGCTCGGCCGACACGCTGCGCGGCACCCAGAAGGAATTCGAGGCCATCATTGCCGTCGTCATCGGCGGCACGTTGCTTACCGGCGGCTACGGATCGGCCGTCGGCGCCATGTTCGGCGCATTGATCTTCGGCGTGGTGCAGATGGGCATCTTCTACACCGGCATCGACACGGACTGGTTCAAGCTGTTCATGGGCGCCATGATGGTCATCGCCGTGCTGTTCAACAGCTATGTGCGCAACCGCGCCATGAGGAGTCGGTGATGGCCGAGCCCTATGTCGAACTGAAGTCGGTCAGCAAGTATTTCGGATCGGTCGTTGCGCTGAAGGATGTGTCGTTCGACGTATGTCCGGGCGAAGTCCATTGCCTGCTCGGCGACAACGGCGCGGGCAAGTCGACGCTGATCAAGACACTGTCCGGCGTCTACGCACCCGACGAGGGTGAAATCCGCGTCCAGGGCAAGCCGACAAGGTTTGCGTCGCCGGCCGATACCCGCAACAGCGGCATCGCGACGGTCTATCAGGACCTGGCTTTGGTGCCGCTCATGAGCGTGGCGCGAAACTTTTTTCTCGGCCGCGAGCCGATGCGCAAATTCGGCCCGATCAGCCAGTTTGACGCCGAGTTCGCCAACCGCACCGCGTATGACGAATTGTCGGCGATGGGCATCCAGCTGCGCGATCCGGAACAGCCCGTTGGCACGCTTTCGGGCGGGGAACGGCAGTGCCTGGCCATCGCGCGCGCCGTTTATTTCGGCGCCAAGGTGCTGATCCTGGATGAGCCGACATCGGCGCTGGGGGTCCATCAGGCATCCGTGGTCCTGAAGCTCATCGTCCAGTCCAAGGCGCGCGGCATCGGCGTCATCTTCATTTCCCACAACGTTCATCACGCTTATGTGGTCGGGGACCGCTTTACCTTGTTGAAGCGCGGCAGATGCACTGGCACCTACGCGAAAAGTGAAATCGATCGCGATCAGTTGCTCAATCTAATGGCGGGCGGCAAGGAACTGGTCGACCTGGAACAAGAACTGAATAGAGCGGTCAAAGGCAGCCCCGCGTAAGGGGAGCAAAGGTCAAACAGGTGGCGCAAAGCCGACGATCGTCGCCTCGACAGTGCAGCCCTACCCGAAGATCCGCTCGCCCTGCTCATCGACCAGCTGGATGCCCTTCTTGATCGAGATGTCGACGGCGTCGTCGAGCCCGGCGAAGCGGTCGGCGCGGATGAATTTGTGCTCCTTGACGACACCATCGATCTCCTTGGAGACGACGCCGCAGGTCTGGTACTGGCCTTCGGCCTTGTAAGGCGTGGCGCTGATCAGGAATCCCTTGTGTTCGACCTGCTTGGCCGGCGCTGCACTCTTCGGCTCGCCCGCCTCGGCACCGCCACCGCCGCCGAAAAGACGCTTTAGAAAAGACATCGCTCAAATCTCCCTGTTCGCCCCGCAATCGCGGCCTGCCCTGCTCGCGATTCACGACGCTGTCGTTCCAGCATGCGCGAATGTGCCGCCGCATTCCAGCCCCCTGATGAAGACGTCGGCTAGCAGCTCGTCGGCCTGCCACCGGCCCGTCGATCGAAATGACAAAAAGCCCGGGTCTCCCGGGCTTTTGTCTGTTCTGGCTTTTGGCTGTACTGGACCGGGCGGCCTCAGCCGCGCGACAGCGCTTCCAGCGCCTCGGCAGCACCTTCGAGAATGGCGATCGCCTCGGCCTGCTTGTCAGCCGGGGCATCGACGAAATCGCCGAGAGCCGCACGCAGCCGGTGACGCACGGCGCGGAATTCGTCGCGCGCTTCCGAGCGGCCACCACGACCGCCGCGACGCCCGCCCTCTTCGCGCTCGTCGTTCCAGCCGAACCAGTCGCGCGCCTTGGCCATCTTGCGGCCGAAGCGCTCGAGGTGGTCGAGCACGCCGTCGATCATCTCGCGGTTGTCGTTGAGATGCGCCTGCCCGGCCTCGGTGATCGAAAACACCTTCTTGTTGCCGTCGGCGGCGGAGGCGGCATATCCGGCCTCTTCCAGGAAAGTCAGCGTCGGGTAGACCACGCCCGGGCTCGGGCTGTAGATGCCGCTGGTGCGCTCTTCCAGTGCCTTGATGATGTCGTAGCCGTGGCGCGGTGCCTCGGCCAGCAGCGACAGCGTGATCAGCTTGAGATCGCCGTCGGCCAGCATGCGCCCGGCGCGGAACATGTCGCCCGGCCCGCCGCGTCCGCCGCCACGACCGCCATGGCCGAACGGGCCATAGCCGCCGCCACGGCCGCCGAACTTGGCGGCCATGTGCATGAATATGCGCTCGCCGAAATGATTGTGCCCGAATTGCTTGTGCATTGATTGCTCCTTGAGTTCTATCTTACGATATATCTTAGTTAGGCACACCAATCGCTGAAGTCAAGATATATCTTACGATGTATCTGAATGCGGCTCCAGAGGCTTGCTTTTGCCGGAGCGTGCCGCTAGAAGGCCCGCGAGCGCCTTGGCTGCTCCGTAAGCGTCTGACGTCAAGCAACGCATCCAACCCCGGTCTTTCCGGGCAATTGCGCCGATAACCGGCGAATGGATGCCAAATGCGACGGACCGGACACTTCAGGGAACCTCCAAAATGACTGCAAGACATCGGCGCAGGAAGCTGCCTGCCCGCTATGCTGCCATCGTCAGCCCGCTGGTGCTGTCGCTGTTGATGACCTTCATCGTCTCGTTCATCTCGACGCTGAAAAGCCTTGGTTTCCATCCCAGCCTGCCGTCCATCTGGATGACCGCCTGGGGTCTGTCCTGGCTGGTGGCGTTTCCAACGCTGCTGCTGGTGCTGCCTGTGGTGCGCCGCATCGTCGGAGCGCTCTGCGAGCCGGCCGGCCGATAAGGCCCGGCAGAGGGAGGTCCGAAAATGGTTCCGGACCTCCATTCGCCCCGGTCGCCGACGAGGAACCCCTACCAGCGGCCGTTGCGCCGGTTCCAGGCGTAGAGCAGGTCGGCGAACCGGTCATAGACAAAACGCGTCAGCGGCAAGGTGACCGGATTGCCGAACACCGTCGCCAGCCAGCCCTCGCCCGGCGTTGCCAGCCACACGGCAATCGCTACATCGGCGCCGACCAGCAGTTGGCCGTCAGCGTCGGTGGCGTGCAGCCTGCGGCGGATATCCTCAAGGGACGCACCGAATCCGGCAAGTGCTGCCGGTTCAAGGTTGATGTCGCGAAACGCGATCCGTCCGGCCTTGACCGCTTCGATCAGCCGCCGCTTTTGGCGGCTGATGCCGGCATCGCAAACCGGGCAGCGTGTGTTGTACCAGACGGTCAGCAAGGGCTTGGTCCGTTGCTCGGGCATGAATCTTCCAAAAACCGGCGCCTGCATCGTGGGATCATGCTCAGCCGTGGCCATGCCTGTGGTGCAGATCGGGATAATGCTGATGCCTGTGGCGCATGGACGCATGCCGGTGCCAGTGCGAATGCGGCTCGCTCACCGGTCCGTCATGATGATGCTGGTGGTGCTCGTCATGCAAATGGCTGTGCTGGTGTTCCAGTTCCTCGTGGTCGTGCTCGTGTTCATGGCGTTCCGACAGATGCAGCCAGAGGCCGAAGCCCATCAGAAGCCCCGCGACCGCCAGCTTGAGCGTGACGGCGTCACCTAGGATGGCGATTGCCAGCAGCGCGCCGATAAAGGGGGCGAGCGAGTAATACGCCCCTGTCCGTGCAGTGCCGAGATGACGCAGCGCTACGATGAACATCACCAGGCTGACCCCGATGACAAAGAAGCCGACGGCCGCGGTGACTGCGACGATCGACGCTGGCGGAAACGAAGCTCCGCCGGCGAGCGCCAGCCCGACATTGACGACACCCGCCACCAGCCCTTTCAGCATGGCGATCACCACAGGGTCGGTGGCCGAGATCTTGCGTGTAAAATTGTTGTCCAGCCCCCACGCCAGGCACGCCGCGGCGACGAGCACGGCACCAAGGTTGAAGGCAACGCCCTCACCTTGCCACGACAGCAGAACGGCGCCTGCAAGGATGGCGAAGGCGCCCAGGAGCAGGCGCCGGTCGACATTCTCGCGGTAGACGAGCCAGGCGATCGCCATCGTCGCCAACCCTTCGAGATTGAGCAGCAGCGCGGAACTGGATGCGGTGTTGAGGCTGAGGCCGAACATCAGCAACACCGGCGCGACGATGCCGCCGGCGCCAATCGCCAGCGCCAACCATGGCAGATCCCTGGCGGTCAGTTGCGCCTCGCCGCTGCCGGTGCGGCGGAGCAGACGATAGAGGGCCAGCCCGGCGCCGGCGCCAAGATAGAGCAGACCGGCCAGCATGAAGGGATTGACGCTGTCGAGCAGCAGTTTGCACAGCGGCGGCGCAGCGCCGAACAGGATGGCGGAGCCAAGAGCAAGCGGCACACCGGGCCACAGATGCGCATGTGAATTCGGTTCGGACATGGCCGCATCCTAATGCATGTCGCCCAAAACTGCGCAGCGGATTTGGGCGACATGCATTAAACAAGGACCTGAAGCGCTTCAGCCTCCGCGCTGTTCTCAGGGCTCTACCCGAGCGAGGTGATGATCTCGCGGTAGGCAAATTCGGGGAAGGCTTTCAGCGTCCGCGTCCTGATGTTGCCGGCCGCCGCCAGCATCAGCGAGAAGCGAGCCAGGACCGCGTCGTCGGGCGCTTCAACCACGGCCACCATGTCGTATTCACCCATAGTCAGGTAGAACGCCTTGAACGATCCGCCCATGTCCCCCAGTTGCTTCCTGGCGGCGTCGAGTCGCTTCGGTGAATCGCGCACATTTCTGGCGCCTTGTTCCGTCCAGTTCATCAGCACGATGTAGCTTGTCATGCACACCTCCCTCCGGGCCACGGAGCACGGCGGCTTCGCCGGGGCGGGCATCCGGGTTTGTCGCCCAGAAAATGCATCCGACGCGAAATTATCCTCCCGCAGCGAACATCCTGCAAGGACTACCGCGCCGACGCGCTGTTGCTGGGTGAAGGCGAGCCCCCCAAGACGGCGGTAAAGCGACGGCCGTAAGACGGTCGGCGCACCGACGGGGAAAGCCGGTTCTAAAACCCGCCTGTTTGCGGCAATCTCCGTCGTGGCCGTCGATCTGGCGGAAATCCCCGGCCGGCAACCGAGACCGATCCAGCCGCCGGAGAGCTTCATGCGCGAGACCATCGACCTGCCGCCGGAATCGATCGAAAGTCCTGCCGCATGGACCGGCGAGGACATGGCGAAACATCCTGAGCGTTGGCTGGTCGAACTGGACCCGCGCGACGTCGCGGAACTGGAGTTGGCGGCAACCGGCTTTCTCGCCCGCTCGCAGGACATCGGCAACCTGACCAAGGCTGACTTCCCCTTGCCCCGGCTTGTCGGCCATCTTGCCGCCCTTCGCGAAAAACTGATCGCAGGCATTGGGTTCGAGGTGCTTCGCGGCCTCCCGGTCAAGAGATATTCCGCGCAAATGGCGGCAACGATTTTCTGCGGGATTGGCGCGCATCTGGGAAGCGCACGATCCCAGAATGCCCAGGGCCATATCCTCGGCCATGTCCGCGACACAGGCGCCGACGCCAGGGACGCCACGACGCGCATCTACCAGACCTCTGAGCGCCAGACGTTTCACACCGACTCCGCCGATGTGGTTGGGCTGCTCTGCCTGCGCGATGCCATGCAAGGCGGAGAGTCCCTGCTGGTGAGCACAGTGACGATCTACAACGAGATGCGCAAGAAACGGCCCGACCTCACCCGCCTGCTGTTTGATCCGATCGCCACCGACCGGCGCGGCGAGATACCGGAAGGGGAAAAACCCTACTTCGAAATCCCGGTCCTCAACTGGCATGCGGGATTGCTGACCGGCATCTATCAGCGCCAGTACATCGACAGCGCGCAACGCTTTCCGGATGCCATGCGGCTCACCGCCGCGCATGTCGAAGCGCTGGATCTCTTCGACAGCCTTGCCAATGATCCCAGACTAAACCTGTCGATGCGGCTGCGGCCCGGCGACATGCAGTTCGTCTACAATCATTCGCTGCTTCACGACCGCATCGGCTTTCGCGATTGGCCGGACCCGGACAAGCGGCGCCATATGCTGCGCCTGTGGCTATCGATACCGGGCGACCGACCGCTGCCTGAGTGCTTCAGGCAGCGTTATGGCTCCATAGAGATCGGCAACCGGGGCGGCATCATCGTCAAGGGGACGCGCCTGAACGTGCCGTTGTTGTAGATCGACAACAGGCGGACGCCCCAGGCCTTCGCGGCGTTGATGCCCTTCGAAGAGCACACCGCAGCAGGCATCGGTATCGGCGTCAATTGAGCTGGCCGGCGACGACGCCGTCCCTGCTCAGCTGTCCAAGAAGCTCCTGAGCTTCCGGCTACGACTTGGATGCTTCAGTTTCCTGAGCGCCTTGGCTTCGATCTGGCGGATGCGCTCGCGGGTGACCGAGAACTGCTGGCCGACCTCTTCCAGCGTATGGTCGGTGTTCATGCCAATGCCGAAGCGCATGCGCAGCACACGCTCCTCGCGCGGCGTCAGCGAGGCCAGCACGCGCGTGGTGGTCTCGCGCAGATTGGCCTGGATCGCCGCGTCGATCGGCAGGATCGCCATCTTGTCCTCGATGAAATCGCCCAGATGCGAATCCTCCTCGTCGCCGACCGGCGTTTCGAGCGAGATCGGCTCCTTGGCGATCTTCAGCACCTTGCGCACTTTTTCGAGCGGCATGGCGAGTTTTTCGGCCAGCTCTTCCGGCGTCGGCTCACGGCCGATCTCGTGCAGCATCTGGCGCGAGGTGCGCACGATCTTGTTGATCGTCTCGATCATATGCACCGGAATGCGGATGGTGCGCGCCTGGTCGGCGATCGAACGCGTGATCGCCTGCCGGATCCACCATGTCGCGTAGGTCGAGAACTTGTAGCCGCGGCGGTATTCGAATTTGTCGACCGCCTTCATCAGGCCGATATTGCCTTCCTGGATCAGGTCGAGGAACTGCAGGCCGCGATTGGTGTATTTCTTGGCGATGGAGATGACGAGACGCAGATTGGCCTCGACCATTTCCTTCTTGGCGATCGCGGCTTCGCGCTCGCCCTTCTGCACCTGGTTGACGATCTTGCGGAATTCCAGGATCGAGATCGCCGTTTCGGTGGCCAGATGCTGGATCTCGGCGCGCAAGTCGCGGATGGCGTCCTTCTCGTTCTTGGTGAATTCCTTCCAGCCGCGTGAGGTCAGGTTGCCGATCGCGCGGGTCCAGTTCGGGTCGAGCTCCGAGCCCTGATATTCCTTCAGGAATTCCTCGCGGCGCACGCCGTAGCTTTCGGCGAGCCGCAGGAGCTTGCCTTCGTTCTGCACCAGGCGCTTGTTGATGTCGTAGAGCTGTTCGACCAGCGCCTCGATGCGCGCCGTGTTGAGCGACAGCGACTTCACCGCCTTGATCAGCTGGTCCTTCAGCTCCTTCAGCCGGCGGTCCTGGCTGGGCGACAGCGTGCCGGCCGCGGCCAGCCGGTTCTCGACCTGCTGGTCCTGCAGCTTGCGCAGCTTCTTGTAGGTGTCGGCGATGACGTCGAGCGTCTCCATCACCTGGGGGCGGAGTTCCGCTTCCATCGCCGCCAGCGACAGGCTGGCCTCGTCTTCGTCTTCCTCGTCGTCATCAACCAATCCGCGCGTGTCGGCGCCGACATTGGTGACGTCGTCTTCCTCATCGCGCGAACGGCGCGGCTTGTCCTCGACCTTGGCTTCCTCAATGCGCTCCACCACCGGCGCCTGCTTGGCCTCGGGACCGGCATAGGTGGCTTCGAGATCGATGATCTCGCGCAGCAGGATCTTGGATTCGTTGAGCTCGTCGCGCCAGATGATGATAGCCTGGAAGGTCAACGGGCTTTCGCACAGGCCCGCGATCATCGTCTCGCGGCCGGCCTCGATGCGCTTGGCGATGGCGATTTCGCCCTCGCGCGACAGAAGCTCGACCGAGCCCATCTCGCGCAGATACATGCGCACCGGATCGTCGGTGCGGTCGGTCGGCTCTTTCTTGGTGGTGGTGGCAGCAACGGCGGTGCCGGTCTGCTCGGCCAGCTCGTTGGCGTCTTCCTCGGCATCGGCCGCGGTGTCTGCGGCCTCGGGCTCTTCGCCCTGCTCGTCGTCCTCGACTACGTTGATGCCCATGTCGGACAGCATCGCCATGGTGTCCTCGATCTGCTCGGAGGTCACTTCCTCGGAGGGCAGCACCGAATTCAGCTCGTCCATGGTGACATAGCCGCGCTTCTTGGCGGCCTTGATCATCTTCTTGACAGCATCATCGGAAAGGTCGAGCAGAGGGCCATCGGTGGCGCCTTCGCGTTCGGTTTCGACCTCTTCCTTTTCCTTTGTCGCCATAGTCTTTATCTTCTCCTAGCGGCCGAACATCAAAGCCGCGTAAGCTGTCGGACCAGTCAAATCGGATGCACTCGCTTATGAGTCGCGCTTCACCGGGCCAGTAACTGCATCTCTCGTTAAGTCCAGATTAACCCTGATATCTGTGGCAGGCAGCTTGCCTGTCCAGTGACCAGTACCTCACATCGTTTATTTCCCGTCGACGCGGGTGCGGTTAACGTTTCGAATCGTCCTGATTCCGCCATTCTGCCGGAAGGTCAAGCGCCTCTCGCATGATTCGCATGAAAAAAGCGAATCAATTACCCGACTTAGCCCCGCCACGCGCCATTTGGACGCGCAACAGCGCTTTCACATTTCACTCTCTTGCCGAGCCCGTCCCTGCCCTATCGGCCGGCAAAGGCTCTGTCTTTCTTTTGGTGGAAGCACGATCTCTGGACAAACGGTTTCCGTTTGTCCGAGAAAACCGGTTCCCACTTTTCAGGATCATGCTTTAAGCCCGCCCGGCCCTGCCCGAGGATACGCCGAATCCTTCGATCAGCGCTTCCGTCGCTTGTACATCCTGAAATTGCGCCTGAATTTCGATCAGGTGCCGATAGTTTTCGTCTGTGGGATCGGTGGCGAGCGCCGCTTCCGCCTGTTTCAGCTCCTTATGTAAGGTGCGCGCGCTGCGCTGCAAGTGCAGGGCCTGGCTGAAAGCGTCGCGGGCATCCTCGAGGGCGGCGGTCTCCAGCGCCGGCCAATGCCGCATTCGCCGGATCAGCCCGACGGCCCGCTCCCAGATCTCGGCGCAGCCGGCGCGCTCGATCATTGCCACCACGGCCTGACGGTCATTGGCCATGTCATGCGCCATCGCGTCGAGGATGGCGGCGTGCAGCCGCCTCAGATCGGAGTTGGCGAGATCGAGAAACTCGATATGTGCGAAATTCTCGTCGATCAGCACCGGATGGTTGACCAGCGCGACGATGATCGTCGCCTCGCGCATCGACATCCCCTCGCTGCCGCGCTTGACCAGCGCCGAGCGGCCGAGGCTCTCAGTGATCGGTGTGCGTCCGCCGCCGGCCTTGGCGAATTGTCCGCCCGGCGGCGGCGCCTTGCCCTGGCCCGGGCGCCCATCCTGGCGGCCTTGCCTTGTACCGCGCTGCGCGCCGAAGAAGCTCAGCACGCGCTCGCGCATCTCCTGTTGATAGTGATAGCGAAGGCTTTCGTCGCGGATGCGACTGGTCAGTTCGCGCAACGTCTTTTCGAGCTCGGCCCGCCGCTCCGGCGTGTCGAAGACGCCGCCGGCCGTTTCGCGCATCCACAGAAGGTCGGCCAGCGGCCGCGCATCGGCCAGCACGGAACGGAACGCATCCGGCCCCTCGGCCTTGACCAGGTCGTCGGGATCCTTGCCTTCCGGCAGCAGCGCAAAGCGCGCCGAGCGCCCTGCCTGCACCGCCGGCAGCGCCATGTCGGCGGCCCGCCAGGCAGCCTTCAGGCCGGCCTTGTCACCGTCGAAGCACAACACCGGCTCGCCGGCCATGCGCCACAACAGCTCGAGCTGGTTTTCGGTGAGCGCCGTGCCGAGCGGCGCCACGACATTCTCGAAGCCGGCCTGCGCCAGCGCGATCACGTCCATATAGCCTTCGACGGCAATGACCGTGCCGCCCTTGGCAAGCGCCTTGCGGGCGCGGGCGAAATTGTAGAGCACGTTGCCCTTGTGGAAGAGCTCGGTGTCGGGCGAGTTCATGTATTTGGCCAACGCATCCGGCGCCAGCGCGCGGCCCCCGAAAGCAATGATCTTGCCACGCGAATCCGGGATCGGGAACATGATGCGGTCGCGGAACCAGTCATAGGAGACCGGAATGTCGTCGCCATGCCGCACCAGCCCGCAGGCCTCGATATCGGCTTTGGGAACACCCCGGGCGGCGAGATGCTCCTTCAGCGCATTGCGGCTATCGGGCGCGAAGCCGAGCCGGAACGATTGCTGCGTGGCCGGTGTCAGCCCACGATCACGCAGATAGGCGCGGGCTTTCGCACCCTCCGGCCCCTGCAGGCGCTCCTGGAAGAAGGCGGTCGCCATCTCCATGACATCGGTCAGGCTGGCGCGTTCCTTTTCGCGCCGCTCCTCCTGCGCATCGCGAACCGGCATCGGCACGCCGGCCATGTCGGCGATCTTTTCTACCGCTTCTGGAAAGCTCATGCCGTCGAGTTCGGTGAGGAACTTGAAATGATCGCCCGAAACCGAGCAGCCGAAACAATGGTAGCGGCCCTTCTTGTCCTCGCAGTGGAAGGATGGGCTCTTCTCCCCATGGAACGGGCAGCAGGCCCAATAATCGCCGCGCGGCGCGTTGGTCTTCTTCCTGTCCCACGCGACGCGCTGGCCGATCACCGATGAAATCGGCACGCGGTCGCGTATCTCGTCGAGGAAGGCGGGCGGGAAGCGCATCGGGAAACTCGTTTCCCCACCATATAATCATGCCCGCGGAATCCGACGACCCCTAATGCGGACGATGCCCGGTTTCCACAGGGCAAAAAAAGCGGCCGTTGCGGGCCGCCTTCCCTTCGCCCCCAGCAGGTTTGCTGGCCCAGACGGGATTTACTGCCCGGCAAGCGTGCCGAAAATGACACCGGAGAGGACGCCGACCAGCACATAGTCGTTGCCGACGCGGATCCATTCCTGGCCGCGGCCGGGGCGATGCAGGCCATAGCGGCCATAGTCGCGGATCGGCCGGTGCTGCCTCCAACCGGAATACTTCTGGCCATTGCGCCAATGGCTGCGCTTCACGACGATCTTCTTCTTCACGACACGCTTCCTGACGTCGACGTGCTTGCCGGGCTTTTGCCAGTCGACCTGGCTGTAGGTCGACTGCGGGGCGTTCGGCGCATTCATCGGCGCGGCCTGGCCGGCGAGCGACGTGGCGGCCAGCATCGAGAAAGCGAGAGCGGAAAGGACAATGCGTTTCATTGGAAGTCTCCTTGGTTGTCAATGCCCAAGGAATAGTGACCCACCGATGAACCGAAACTGAACACCTGCATTACAATTGTGTAATGAATTCCTTCGCTTATTTAGGAGAATTGAACATCCTCGCAAAGATCACAACCAAACACGCGCGATCCACCGCGCCACACCAGCCTCGCAATGCAACCATTTGCGCGTCCGTCCATTTTCCGACACCGCCTGTCGCGGCGCAACGGCCCTTGAAATCGACAAGATTTTATTACCCGGCTAATGTAATATCGTCATCCTGGTCACTGCTATGAACATGATTCGCACCCTCGTTTCCCCCACTGATCGCCGCGCTGATCGCATCGCGCACCCCGTTGTCCGCATGCGGAAAGCGACATGAGCGGTTCCGTCGTCCTTCTGCATCTGGCCGGCGCCGTGGCACTGATGCTGTTTGCCACCCGCATGGTGAAAACCGGCGTCGAGCGCGCCTATGGCGACGTGCTGCGCCATCGTCTGCGCGCCACCATGCGCAATCCGATCATGGCGGTGCTAGCCGGCACCGGCCTCGCCATCGCCCTGCAAAGCTCCACCGCCGTTACACTACTGGTCGGCTCCTTCGCCGGCTCCGGCATCGTCTCCGGCGCCGCCGGGCAGCTTGCCGTGCGCGGTGCCGAAATCGGCTCGGCGCTGGTGGTCAAGCTGCTGACGTTCGATCTCACCCTGCTGGTGCCGCTCTGCTTGATCACCGGCACGGTGATGTTCATGGCCACCGAGCGGCGCGACTGGCGCCAGTCCGGCCGCATCCTGGTCGGTATCGGCCTTTTGATCCTGTCGCTGGAAATGATCGGCCAGGCATCGGAGCCGCTGCGCAACAGCCAGCTCATGCCGGTCATCATCAATTACTTCTCCAGCGATTCCGTCACCGCCTATCTGCTGGCGGCGCTGATCACCTGGCTGTTCCAGTCGAGCATCGCGGCGGTTCTGTTGATGGCGACGCTGGCCGGCCGAGGCCTGATCACGCCGGAACTCGGCGTCGTCCTCATCCTCGGCGTCAATCTCGGATCCTCGATCATCGCGCCGATGCTGACCCGCTCGGCGGGGCCTGCCGTGCGCGTGGTGCCGATCGGCAATCTCCTGATGCGCGGGCTTGGCTCGCTGGTCGTGCTGATCCTGTTCATGACCTTCAGGCCGCATGTCGCTTTCCTCGGCGCGACCGCGGCGGACCAGATCGTCAACGCTCACATCCTGTTCAATGTGCTGATCCTGCTCGCCGGCCTGCCGCTGGCCGGGTTCGTCTACCGCGCCTCGGAGAAGATCGTGGCACTTGGCACCAAGCCGGCGCCGGCCGCCACACTCGATGTCGTCGAGCTTTCCGCGCTCAACGAGAGCGCGCTAGACGTTCCAAGCCAGGCATTGGCCAATGCCACGCGCGAGGTGGTGCGGGTCTGCGAGACCGTCGAGATCATGCTCAAGCGCATCATCGAGCTGTACGAGAGCGCCGATGCCGACAAGATCAAGGCGCTGGCAGCACTCGACGACCGCGTCGACCGCAAGCACGCGGCGATCAAGCTCTATCTGGCCAAGCTTACCAGGAACCCGCTGACCGAGGACGAGGCGCTGCGCTGCCAGGAGCTTATCGGCGCCTGCGTCAAGCTCGAGCAGGTCGGCGATATCATCGTGCGCAACATGCTGGTGCATGTGAAGAAGAAGCTCGAGCGCGGGCTGGAGTTCACGCCCGAGGGCTGGCGCGAACTGTGCGCCTTCCACGCTTCGGTGCTGGCTAATGCGCGGCTCGCCTTCAACGTGCTGGTGTCGCGCGACCCCGAGACCGCCCGCCAGCTGGTGCTGGAAAAGGACCAGCTGCGCGACCGCGAGAAGGAAACCAGCGCCAGCCATTTCGTGCGGCTGCGCGACGGAACCGCCAAGAGCGTCGAGACCAGCTCGATCCACCTCGACACCATCCGCGACCTGAAGCAGATCAATTCGCTTTTGGCGTCGATGGCCTATCCGGTGCTCGAAGAGCGCGGTCTCCTCACTGGATCGCGGCTTAAGGCGAGCGGAGGTTGACCCTGCCGGTCTCCCCTGTGAGGGAGATCGGCGCTCCACCGTCCCCATGCTCCCCTCAAGAAAACCTAAAGTCGCGACAAAAATTTCTGGATTGCCCGCAACGCCCATCCGTGGTCTGAGGCCGTTCCTGCTAGGGCCTTCCCCATGTCGCTTCCGCTCATCGCCCTGTTCATCGCCGCCTTCGCTTTCGGCACCACCGAATTCGTCATCGCCGGCGTGTTACCGCAAGTGGCGGAGGGGCTTGGCGTCTCGGTTCCGTCGGCCGGCTATCTCGTCTCAGGCTATGCCTGCGGCATCGCTATCGGCGGCCCGCTGCTTGCGCTCGCCACCAAGTCGCTGCCGCGCAAGACCTTGCTGCTCGGCCTTGCCGTCGCCTTCACCATCGGCCAGGCAGCCTGCGCGCTGGCGCCCGATTTCCCCTCGATGCTGCTGCTGCGCATTGCCGTGGCGATAGCGCACGGCGCCTATTTCGGCGTTGCCATGGTCGTCGCGGTCGGTCTCGTGCGCGAGGACCAGCGCGGCATGGCGGTCGCCGTCATCCTGTCCGGGCTCACCGTCTCCAACGTCATCGGCGTGCCAGCCGGCACCGCGATCGGCAACATCTGGGGCTGGCGCGCGACCTTCTGGGTGATGGGCGCGCTGGGTGTCGCGGCAACGCTCGCCATGGCAGCCCTTTTGCCGCGCACCACCGGATATCAAACCAAGCCCGCCGGCCTGGCGCGCGAGGTTCGCGTGCTGGCGCGTCAGCAGGTCTGGACCTCGCTGATCCTGATGCTGATGCTGATGATCGGCCAGTTCGGCCTGTTCACCTACATCACGCCGACGTTGCTCGAAATCACCGGCCTTGATGAAAGCCAGGTGCCGTGGGTGCTGCTGCTCAACGGTGTCGGCGCCACGCTCGGCGTCTTCCTCGGCGGCAAGCTCTCCGACTGGAAGCTGATGCCGTCGCTGATCACAATGCTGGCCCTGCAGGCGGTGACGCTGGCGGTGATCTATGGCGTCAGCCCCTACCCCTTGCCGATGGTTGTGGCGATCGTCATCTGGGGCGGTCTCAACTTCGCCATCGGCACGCCGATCCAGACCCGCATCCTGGCCTGGACCGCGGATGCGTCCAATCTCGCTTCCTCGCTCATTCCATCCGGCTTCAATGTCGGCATCGCGCTTGCCGCATCGCTGGGCGCGGCCATGCTGAATTCCGGCTACGGCTACCGCAGCCTGCCGCTGCTTGGCGCCATCGCCATGCTGGTCGCCGTCGCGGTGGCGCTCGCGTCTTATGTCTGGGAAGGGCGCAGCAACGCCACGCCGCCGCTGACGGCGCCAGCCGAGTAAGCGCACGACACAGAAACGCTCACCCGCGCCAGCGTAGCAGGCGCATGGCGTTGGCGGTGACCAGCACGGTGGCGCCGGTGTCGGCCAGGATCGCCGGCCACAGGCCGGTAATGCCGGCAATGGTGGTGACCAGGAACACCGCCTTCAGCCCGAGCGCAACTGTGATGTTCTGGCCGATGTTGGCCATCACCGCCCGCGACAGCCGCACCATGCGCACGACATCCATGACGCGGCCATGCAGGATCGCCGCATCGGCCGTCTCCAACGCCACATCGGTTCCGCCGCCCATGGCTACGCCGATGTCTGCGGCGGCGAGCGCCGGTGCGTCGTTGATGCCGTCGCCGACCTTGGCCACCTTAAGCCCCTCGCACTGCAGCTCGCCGACGATGCGCTGCTTGTCCTGAGGCAAGAGCTCAGCCCGTGCCTCGATGCCGAGCGAAGCGGCAATGGCTTCAGCCGTGCGTCGGTTGTCGCCGGTCAGCATCACCGCACGGATGCCTTCGGCCTTCAGCGCCGCAATGCCGGCCGCCGCATCCGGCCGCGGCTCGTCGCGCATGGCGATCAGCCCGGTCACCACGCCATCGGCCACCAGCGCCGAGACAGTCTTGCCCTGGCCGTTGAGGCTGTCGATGGCATGCCGCTGCGCCTCGGTCATCGCAGCACGTTCGCCCGCCGCCTGACCGGAGCCGAGGAAGACCGCGACGCCGCCGACGCTGCCTTCGACGCCTTTGCCTGGAATCGCCTTCGCGGCCAAGGCAGGCGGCACCGGCGCCTTGGCGGCCTTGGCCTTGTCCAATATGGCCACCGCCAGGGGATGGCTGGAGCCCTGCTCAAGTGCTGCCGCCAGCGCCAGCACGGTGCGTTCGTCGCGCCCATAGGCCACGATGTCGGTAACCACCGGTTTGCCCGCGGTCAGCGTACCGGTCTTGTCGAAGGCGACGGCGGTGATCCGGCGAAAGTCTTCCAGCACGGCACCGCCCTTCATCAACAGGCCATGCCGCGCACCAGTCGCCAGGCCCGCGGCGATCGCCGCCGGCGTCGAGATGACCAGCGCGCAGGGGCAGCCGATCAACAGGATCGCCAAGCCTTTGTATACCCAATCGTTCCAGTCGCCGCCGGCAACCAGCGGTGGCAGCAGCGCCACCAGCGTCCCGACCGCCAGCACAGCGGGCGTATAATACCGTGAGAAGCGATCGATGAAGCGCTCGGTCGGCGCCTTGGCCTCCTGCGCTTCCTCCACCAGCCGCACGACGCGGGCGATTGTGTTGTCCGACGCTGCTGCCGTCACCCGAACCTTGAGCACGCCATCGGTGCTGATCGTGCCGGCGAATGCACCGTCCGTGACACCTTTGCGCTTCGGCGTGCTCTCGCCGGTCACCGGCGCTTCGTCGATAGCGCTCGCTCCCTCGACGATCTCGCCATCGGCCGGGATACGATCACCTGGCCGCACCACGATCACGTCGCCGACGGCAAGGTCTTCGGCAGGGACTTCGACCGTGCCACCTGCCCGCTCGACAATTGCCGTCTTCGGCACCAGGTCGGCAAGGCCTTGGATGCTGGCCCGTGCCCGGCCGGCAGCGACGCCTTCCAGCATTTCGCCGATCAGGAACAGCACAACCACGGCGGCGGCTTCCTCGGTGGCGCCGATCATCACCGCACCGCCGGCGGCGATGGTCATCAGCATCTCGATCGAGAACGGCGTGCCGGCCAGTGCCGCCATCAGCGCGCGCCGGGCGATCGGCACCAGGCCAACCAGCAGCGCGGCCAGGAAGACCCAGCGCTCGGCCGCCGGAAACAGATGACCGATGCCGTAGGCGGCAAGAAGTGCTGCAGCACAGGCCAGCGTCAGCGCCGCGCGGCGGCTGCGCCACCACACCTGCCTCGACTCGGCATCGCCGTGGAGATGGGCGGTACCGATGGTCCGCTCGCCGACCAGCTCGCCGCCATGGTCGTGGCCTTCATGATCGTGATCAGCATGATCATGTGCCGTGGCCACTGAAGCACGCCCGTCGATCTTGGCTTCCGCCCTGGCGATGCCATAGCCAAGCCGCGCCACCTGCTGCAGCACCTTGTCTTCGGGCAGTGCATCGCCGTGGCTGACCGTCATGCTGGCGCCGGTCACCGAAACCGAGACGTCGGCCACGCCATCGAGACGGCGCACCGCCGTCTCGATCTTGGCCGCGCAGGAGGCGCAGTCCATGCCGCCGATCTTGAATCGCATTTGCCTGAGGGGAGCCGTCATCACATCACCTGTCTGTCTTGCCCGCGCGGCGTGCCGCCACACGAGTCTTGAACCTTGATGCCCGGCACTGTAATTGCTCTAGTCACTAGAGCTTCAAGAGGCAAAATCATGTTTTCGATCGGCGATCTCTCCCGCCGCACCGGGGTCAAGGTGCCGACGATCCGCTACTACGAGCAGATGGGCCTGGTTGCAGCACCCGAGCGTTCGGAAGGCAACCAGCGCCGCTATGGCCGGCAGGAGCTCGAGCGGCTGGCCTTCATCCGTCACGCCCGCGACCTCGGCTTCGCCGTCGAGGATATCCGCTCACTGATCGAATTGAGCGGCCACCCCGAGCAGCCCTGCGGCCATGCCGACCGGATCGCCGGGGAGCAACTGATTTCGGTGCGGGAAAAGATTGCCCAGCTGCAGCGTCTGGAGGCCGAACTCGAACGCATCGCCTCTTGCTGCAACGGCAAGACGGTCGGCGACTGTTACGTCATCCGCGCCCTGTCCGATCACGCGCTGTGCGCCGACGAGCACGGGTGAGGATGGCTCGCGCGCCCGCTACAGCTCGATTCGGAACCGCAGGCTTTCCGCTCCGCCATAGGCGGCATCTTCGAAGAAACGCTCGACGAGCTTGCCGCCATTGGTCAGGATCACCTTGTGCGATGCCGGATTGCCCGGCTTGGCGGTGATCTCGACATAAGGCAAGCCGACCGCCCTCGCCTCGTCCAGCATCAGCCGCAACGCCTCGGTGGCGTAGCCGCGCCGTCGCTTCCACGGCACCACCGCATAGCCGATATGGCCGAGCACATGCGGCGGCAGCGCAGCCGTACCTGGCTGCCAGCGAAAGCCGATCGAACCTGAAGCTTCGCCGTCCCAGATCCAGCGCCGAAAGCCCGGCAGACGCGGCACCTTTATGCCGTCGGGCAAGGTTATAGGGCCGCCCTTGGCCAGGGGGTCATCGAGGTCGGCGAGAAAGGCCACCGGATCCTTTTCGATGGCCGCAAGCTGCTCGCGCGTGGCTCGTTCGAGCCGCACATTGTCCGGCGACCAGCCGCGCTCGAGCGCCGCCTTGTAGGACGGTAAATGTTCAAGCGCGGGTTTGACGAGTTCGACCATTTTGCACCGGCAGAGTAGCTGCGCCGATAAAGTAGCAGCATTATCCGCGAAGGCACGGTCCACCGGGTGTAGCCTCTTGCGACAAGGCCGCATTCCCATCGCTGGAAACGCGGCCCTGGTCTTATCCCTTGGGAGGAACCGACGCTCTGGCGCAACCATTCCCAAGCCGCGCCAGTGCCTTTTGCCGAGCTCAGGCGATATCAAAACGGTCGGCGTTCATCACCTTGGTCCATGCCACCACGAAATCCCTGGCGAATTTCGCCTTGGCGTCTGCGGTCGCATAAACTTCGGCCAGCGCGCGCAGCTGCGAATGCGAGCCGAAGATGAGGTCGGCACGGGTGCCGGTCCACTTGACTTCGCCGGTCTTGCGGTCGCGGCCTTCGAACACGTCCTTGGCGTCCGAGGTCGCCTTCCACTCCGTGCCCATGTCGAGCAGGTTGACGAAGAAGTCGTTGCTCAGCGTTTCCGGCAGCTTGGTGAAGACACCGTGCTTCGACTGCCCGGCATTGGCGCCGAGAACGCGCAGGCCACCGACGAGAACCGTCATCTCCGGCGCCGTCAGCGTCAGCAGTTGCGCGCGGTCGACCAGCGCCTCCTCGACGGTCAGCCGCTGCTTGCCGCTGACATAGTTGCGGAAACCGTCAACGGTCGGTTCCAGCGGCGCGAAGGAGTGGATGTCCGTCTGCTCCTGCGAGGCATCCATGCGGCCCGGCCAGAAGGGAACGTCGACGCTGTGGCCAGCATCCTTCGCAGCCTTCTCGACGGCGGCACCGCCGCCGAGAACGATCAGGTCGGCAAGCGAGACCTTCTTGCTGCCGGTCTGCGAAGCGTTGAACGCCTTGCGGATCGCTTCGAGCTTGTCGAGCACCTTGGCGAGTTCCGCCGGCTGGTTGACGGCCCAGTCCTTCTGCGGCGCAAGGCGGATGCGCGCGCCATTGGCGCCGCCGCGCTTGTCGGAGCCACGGAAGGTCGAGGCCGACGCCCACGCCGCCGACACCAGTTGCGACACCGACAGGCCGGATGCCAGGATCTCGGCCTTCAGTGCTGCAGCGTCCTCTTCGTCGATCAGCACATGATCGACCGCCGGAATGACGTCCTGCCAGGGCAGTTCCTCGTTCGGAACCAACGGGCCGAGATAGCGAACCAGCGGGCCCATGTCGCGGTGGGTCAGCTTGTACCAGGCGCGCGCGAATGCGTCGGCGAACTGAGCCGGGTTCTCATGGAAGCGCCGCGAGATCGTCTCGTAGGAAGGATCGAACCGCAAGGCGAGGTCGGTGGTCAGCATGGAGGGCGCGTGGCGCTTGGCCGAATTGTGCGCATCCGGCACGCTGCCAGCACCCGCGCCGCCCTTCGGCGTCCACTGGTGCGCCCCGGCGGGGCTCTTGGTCAACTCCCATTCGAAGCCGAACAGATTGTCGAAGAAGTTGTTGCTCCACTTCGTCGGCGTCGTCGTCCAGGTGACTTCCAGGCCGCTGCCGATGGCGTCGCCGCCCTTGCCTGTGCCGAACGTGCTCGCCCAGCCAAGGCCCTGCTGCTCGATGTCGGCGCCTTCCGGCTCCACGCCGACCAGCGTCGCATCGCCGGCACCATGGGTCTTGCCGAAGGTGTGGCCGCCGGCGATCAGCGCGACGGTCTCCTCGTCGTTCATCGCCATGCGCGCGAATGTGTCTCTGATATCGCGCGCCGAGGCCAGCGGATCAGGCTTGCCGTTCGGTCCTTCCGGGTTAACGTAGATCAGGCCCATCTGCACGGCACCGAGCGGATCCTGGAGATCGCGGTCGCCGCTGTAGCGCTCGTCGGCCAGCCACTTGCCTTCCGGACCCCAGTAGATGTCCTCCTCGGGCTCCCACACGTCGGCGCGGCCGCCGGCGAAACCGAAGGTCTTGAAGCCCATCGATTCCAGCGCGACGTTGCCGGTCAGGATCAGGAGGTCGGCCCAGGAGATCTTGCGGCCGTACTTCTGCTTGATCGGCCACAACAGCCGGCGGGCCTTGTCGAGGTTGACGTTGTCCGGCCAGCTGTTCAGCGGCGCGAAACGCTGCTGGCCGGCTCCGGCGCCGCCACGGCCGTCGGCGATGCGGTAGGTGCCGGCGCTATGCCACGCCATGCGGATGAACAGCGGCCCGTAATGGCCGAAATCGGCCGGCCACCACTCCTGCGAGTCCGTCATCAGCGCATGCAGGTCCTTGATCACGGCGTCGAGGTCGAGGCTCTTGAATTCCTCGGCATAGTCGAACGCCTCACCCATCGGATCGGACAGCGGCGACTGCTGGTGGAGAATCTGGACATTGAGCTGATTCGGCCACCAGTCGCGGTTGACCCTACCGACGGCTGTGTGCACGACCGGGCATTTGCCCGTGCTGGGGTCGTCAGTTTGTGCGTCCATGTTTTTCTCCGATCGTGGCTGTGTTGAGCTGTTTCAACTGCTGCGTGAACAAGGACAAAGGATGTCCCTGGAAGCGGTCCGTTTCATGGCTGGCGCATGACCGTATGCCAGATACGCGACCGAATATCTTGGATGTTCCTGTCGCTGCGGGCAGGCCCCGGACGAAGCCGCCCCGGCTGCTCCTCATCTCCCTTGCAGCTCCTATAGCAAAGCTGCGCGATTAATTTAAGTTGGATTTCCTGATTACAGCGATAAGGTGACATTATGACAAACCTGACGCTGAAGCAGCTGCGCTATTTCGAGGCGTTGGCGCGGCACAACCACTTCGGGCGCGCGGCCGACGCCTGCGCGATCTCCCAGCCTGCCATTTCGGTGCAAATCAGGGAACTGGAGGAAACGCTGGGCACGGAGCTTTTCGAAAGAGGCCCGCGACAGGTCCGGCTGACCAATTTCGGCGAAGAATTCGCCTTGCGCGTCCGCGACATCCTGCGTTCGGTGGACGAGCTCGCCGACCTCGCGCGTTCCTCGCGCGACAGGCTGGTCGGCCGGCTGCGCATCGGCGTCATCCCGACGATCGCGCCCTACCTCCTGCCGACGATCATCGGCAACCTCTCGAGCATGCATGATGGCCTCGATATCCATGTGCGCGAGACGCAGACGCAGAAGCTGATCCAGGAACTGGCGGACGGTCGGCTCGATGCGGCCATCGTTGCCTTGCCGGTGTCCGAACCGTCGCTGACGGAAATCGTGCTGTTTGCCGAGGCCTTCGTCCTGGTCCGGCCCGGCGAAGACGCGGGAAAGCCGGTGCCCAATCGCGAAATGCTGCGTGAAATGCGGCTGCTCCTGCTGGAAGAAGGCCATTGTTTCCGCGACCAGGCACTGTCCTTCTGCAATATGCATTCGGCACGGCCACGCGAGTTGCTGGACGGCAGCTCGCTGTCAACCCTGGTCCAGATGGTCAGCGCCGGGATCGGCGTCACCTTGATCCCGGAAATGGCAGTGCCGGTGGAGACGCGCTCGGCGTCGGTCTCCATTGCGCGCTTCAGGAGCCCTCAGCCCTCGCGGACGATCGGCATGGTCTGGCGCAAGACCAGCCCGATCGCCAAACAGCTGCTGCGGATTTCGGAAGTCGTTCGGCAGTCTGCCGACGCACTGCGCGCACAGCACAATCCGACACCGATTGCGCACCTGCTGAACCTGACGGCAACCGCCTGACAAACACGCCTTGGTTTCCGGCTTCGCGTGGTTGGCTTGCGGATTGACTGACCATTTTGAAAACACCGCTTGGGCGGCCTGCTAAACAAGATGTGTTTCGCCGATTGGCGCGAGGCGATTTATGATCGATTCGCGGCGGCAACACCGCGGGGAATTGCGAACGGTGGGAGAATTGATCAGGTGCGGTTGAGATCTGTCCCTCTGGGTGTCGTCGCCAGCCTCCTCCTTGCTGTCATCGCTTTGACGGTGTCGGCGCGGTCGTTTGCCGCGCTTCCCGATGTTCCCGCCTGGTTGCAGGCCCATGTCGGCGACAACGATGGTCAGATCTCGCAAGTGGTCCTGGAGCGGGCGCGCGCGCTTTACCTGAAAAAGGTGGCGCAAGGCGAGGTCAGGAATCCCTGCTACTTCGCCATGGACGCCACACGACCCGGCGATCTCGGCAATGGCGTGCTCGGGCGCCGGTACTATGTCATCTGCGAAGCCAGCCAGTCGTTTCGCGCAATTCCGTCGGGTCACGGCGGCGGCCGCAACCTGAAAGGCACTGTCGATTTTTCAAATGGCAGGCGATGCTCGAAGAATTTCGGCAATGCCATGGATTCGGAACTGACCGCAGGCGGCGCCTACATGACCCGCGAGGCAAAAACCTCGTTCAAGGGCTTTTATAGCACCGGCGCCAAGCAGGCTGCGGCTTTCCTGCGCACCTTCATACAGTTCGACGGCGAAGGCGAAGCCGCCAACGCCAGGCAGCGGGTGATAGGCGGCCATGCGGCGCAGGTACTGCGCGCCCAGTGCATGCGCAAAAATCCGAACAGCTCATATGCCGACCATGACGGTTTGGTGCCGTTCGGCAAGCTGGTGGACTATCCTGGCGGCCGCAGCAATGGCTGCACCAGCTGGTCGCCGGCGGATGCGCGGCAGATCATCTCGATGGTGAAGGACAATCCGACGACACTCTACATCTATCCGGAATCACGCGACATTGCCGCGGTAGTGGCACACCGTTCGCAGTCGGGCGGTGTGCCCTACTGGAACGCATCCTGCCTGAAGGAAATCGGCGCGCCGAAATTCTGGCCGAGAAAAACCCTCGAGCCGATCATCGCCCAATACAAGACGGATCATCCGGCACCACCGCCCCAGCCACTGCCGATCTGCAAGGGGTCTTGAAGTCCGCACCCGGATAGGCTGCCGCCCAGCCAGGCGATGCTTTCGGCGCTCTCGGGAGGGCCTTTCAGCGAAGACGAGATCAGGCACCTGATCCGCATCGTTGTCGAAGGCATTGGTGAACGGTCAGGCCGAATTGGCAACCGCTGACGGTCGCAAGCCCCGGTCAGCGATGGGCGGCAAGCCTACTGCAGCAGACCCTTGACGATGCCGCTTGCCTTGCCGAAATCCATCTGGCCGGCATATTTCTGCTTCAGCGCGGCGATCACCTTGCCCATGTCCTTCTGGCTGGCCGCACCTGTCGACGCGATCGCCTCGCGCGCCGCCGCCGCCACGGCGGCATCGTCCAACTGCGTCGGCAGGAAGGCGCGGATGATTTCCATCTCGCCACGCTCCTGCGCGGCCAGTTCCGGCCGCTTGCCGTCGTCGAAGGCCTTGGCTGACTCCTCGCGCTGCTTCACCATCTTGGCCAGGATTTGGAGGATTTCCTCGTCGCCGGCCGGGCCCTTGCCGGCGCCACGATTGGCGATGTCGCGGTCGTGGATGGCCGCCTGTATCAGCCGCAATGTCGGCAGCCGGTGCTTGTCCTGTGCCTTCATCGCGCTCTTCAGGGATTCGGCGATTTTGCCACGCATGGTGCTTTCTCCTTCGATCGGCGCGGACAATAGCGCCGGGGACAGGCCAACGCAAACCCTGATATTGCCAGGCAAGCCACTGATATTGCTAGATGAAATAAATCGGAGCCGGATTGCGCATGATCATTGACCGCTTTGCGCCCTTCCCCTATGTACTGGGCCTTGCATGAACTGAAGCTTGACTGCGTGGAAGCCGCGAAATCGCCGCTTCGCGCTATTTGCCGCGCAGATGACCCGCCGGGCCGATTGCAGCGCGCAGACTGATAGGAGCGCCGCCATGGCCGAGATGACCCCCGCTTGGGCAACCGAAAAGCCGACCGCCCTTCTGGTTCTGGCCGACGGCACCGTCATCGAGGGTCGCGGCCTGGGCGCCACCGGATCCGCCGTTGCCGAAGTCTGCTTCAACACCGCGCTGACCGGCTACCAGGAAATCCTCACCGACCCGTCCTATGCCGGCCAGATCGTCACCTTCACCTTCCCGCATATCGGCAACATCGGCACCAATGAAGAGGACATCGAGGATCTCAATCCGGTCGCGCGCGCCGGCGCTGTCGGTGCCGTGTTCAAGGCCGATGTCACCAACCCGTCCAACTACCGCGCCGGTACCGGTCTCGACCAGTGGCTGAAGAAGCGCGGCATCGTCGCCCTGTCGGGCATCGACACCCGCGCGCTCACCGCGCTGATCCGTGAAAAAGGGATGCCCAACGCAGTCATTGCGCATGCGCCCGACGGCGTCTTCGACCTCGGCGACCTGAAGCAGCGCGCCGCCGCATGGTCGGGCCTGATCGGGCTCGATCTCGCCAAGGAAGTCACGTCAGGTCAGTCCTCGGTCTGGCGCGAGACGCCATGGGTCTGGAACGAAGGCTTTAGCGAACAGGCCGAGCCTTCGATGCATGTCGTTGCCATCGACTACGGCGTCAAGCGCAACATCTTGCGCCTGCTCGCCGGCCTTGGCGCCAAGGTCACCGTGGTGCCGGCCAAGACCGGCGCTGAAGAAATTCTTGCCATGCAGCCGGACGGCATCTTCCTCTCCAACGGCCCCGGCGATCCCGAAGCCACCGGCGACTATGCCGTGCCGGTCATCCAGGACCTGCTGAAGACCGACATCCCGGTGTTCGGCATCTGCCTTGGCCACCAGATGCTGGCGCTGGCGCTGGGCGGCAAGACCGCCAAGATGCATCAGGGCCACCACGGCGCCAACCATCCGGTCAAGGACCACACCACCGGCAAGGTCGAGATCGTCTCCATGAACCACGGCTTTGCCGTCGATGCGGACTCGCTGCCATCAGGCGTCGAGGAAACCCATGTCTCGCTGTTCGACGGCTCGAATTGCGGCATCACGCTGACCGGCCGTCCGGTGTTCTCGGTCCAGCATCATCCCGAGGCCTCGCCCGGCCCGCAGGATTCGCACTATCTGTTCCGCCGCTTCGTCAACCTGATCCGCGAAAAGCGCGGCGAGGAATTGCTGGCGGAGCGGGCTTAGCCGGAAGCTTTGCGCCGCCCCACGCGCCCGTCATGGCTCATATCTGCGCTCCATCTTCCGCCACGCTGGTGGTGACGTTTCTGAGCACCACGGGCTTTGCCACTTTGGTGACGAAGACGATGAGCGCCAGCGTCAGGAAAAACGCGCCAACCAGATAGGGCGCGCCGCCGAAGGTCACGGGCGCATTCGGCCCGGTGAACCATGAAAAGATCGCCGTATAGAGCAGCGGAGTGATGATCGAGGTGATCGAAAAGATCGAGGTCATCGCGCCTTGCAGTTCGCCTTGCGCTGAAGGCGGCACCTTGGCGGCGGCGAGGCTCCTCAGTGGCGGATCGGCCAGCGCTTCCAGACAGCCGACGACGATCACCGCATAGATCATCCAGCCCTGCGACGCGAAGGCGTAGCCGAAGGCGCTGAGCGCCGTGGAGGCAAGGCCGATGGCTGCCGTCTTCCACTCGCCAAGCCTGGGGATCACGCGCGGCAGCACCGTCGCCATGACGATCGCCCCGCACAGGCCGAAGGCGCCGAGCGAAAAGCCGATCTGCTGCTCGCTCCAGCCATAGCGGTAGTTGGAGACGAACGACCACACCGCCGGGTACATCATGTGCCCGAGCGTCATCAGGAAGAAGACAAGCCCGATCCTGCCGATGCCTTTGTATTGGCGCATCTGCAGGAGCGTCCCAACCGGGTTCGCGCGTTTCCACTCGAAGCGGCGGCGATGCTTGTCGTCGAGCGTTTCCGGCAACAGGAACAGCGCAATCAGGAAGTTCACGAAAGCCAGCCCGGCGGCGAAATAGAACGGTACGCGCGGCCCGAACGTACCGAGCAGGCCGCCCAGAACCGGCCCGATGACGAAGCCGACGCCAAAAGCGATGCCGAGCAGGCCGAAATTCTTCGCCCGGTTCTCATCGTTGGAGATGTCGGCGATGAAGGCGGATGTCGTCGAATAGCTGGCGCCGGAAATGCCGGCCAGCACGCGCCCGATGAACAGCATCGGGTAGGACCAGGCGACGGCGCAGATCAGGTTGTCGATGGAAAAGGTCAGCACCGAGGCGAGCAGGATCGGCCGCCGTCCGAAGCGGTCGCTCAAGCCGCCCATGATGGGCGCGAAGAAGAACTGCATGGCCGCATAGACGAAGAACAGCCAACCGCCCTCGATCGCCGCTCCGCTGATGCTGACGCCGGTCAACTCCCTGAGATAGGCCGGCAGCACCGGCATGATCATGCCGAAGCCGATGATATCGAGCAGCAGCGTGGTGAAGACGAGCGCAAGGCCCCGTCTGGCGGTTTTGGGGTCGATCATAAAGGGTCAAGCTCCTCTGCTCGCCCTGGGGCGCAGGCGGACGCACCTTATAAGCGAGCTCGTCGCCCGGAACAATAAGGGAACAGGCTTGATATTTTCATCCTGACATCCCCTGACGGCGGCTTCGCCGTCAGGACGGTCTGGGGAAACCGTCGCTCAGATCGGGCCGCTCAGCGTGTTGCAGTCCGAAAGCTTGCCGCTCTTGTAGCCGCGCGCCAGCCAGGTTTGCCGCTGCTGCGAGGTGCCGTGGTTGAAGCTTT
The DNA here is from genome assembly GCF_057784235.1 of Mesorhizobium sp. CNPSo 4670. Taxonomy (NCBI): domain Bacteria; kingdom Pseudomonadati; phylum Pseudomonadota; class Alphaproteobacteria; order Hyphomicrobiales; family Phyllobacteriaceae; genus Mesorhizobium; species Mesorhizobium sp. CNPSo 4670. The sequence goes on from NZ_JBWJFQ010000007.1 coordinate 50,353, forward strand.
CCGGCACGACATAGCCTTGCGTCTTCTTCTGTAGCGTGTCGTCGCCGATCTGCTTGGCGGCGTTCAGCGCGCTCTCTATGTCACCCTGCTCCAATATGCCTTTCTGCGCGGTGTAATGCGCCCACACGCCGGCGAAGCAGTCGGCCTGAAGCTCGATGCGCACCGACAGTTGATTGGCATCGGCTTCGCTCATGCCTTGCCGCATCTGGTTGAACTTAGACATGATGCCGGTCAGGTTCTGCACATGGTGGCCGACCTCATGCGCGACCACGTAAGCCCGGGCGAACTCCCCCGAGGCGCCGAATTGCTGGTCGAGTTGCTGGAAGAAGGTCATGTCGAGATAGACCTTGTGGTCGCCGGGGCAATAGAAGGGTCCGGCTGCTGCGGAGGCAAAGCCGCAGGCCGAGCGGACCTGGCCGCTGAACAGCACCAGTTTCGGGTCTTCGTAGGTCAGGCCCTGCGATTTGAAGATGCCGGTCCAGGTGTCTTCGGTCTCGGCCAGCACGGTGGCGACGAACTGCTTCATCTCGTCGTTGGCGGGCGCACCCGCGCCGCTGTCCTGGCCGCCGCTGTCGTCGGTGATCTGCCCGCCGCCGCCCGGCAGCAGGCCGCCGTCCCCGCCACCCAGGATCGTCGACGGATCAAAGCCGAAATACCATCCGGCCAGCACCACCAGGATGACGAGGAAGATGCTGCCGCCGCCCCCCGCGCGACCACCGATGGGGATGCGGAACTGACCGGGGCTGCCGCCGCCGAGCCCGCCGCCGCTGTCGCTGCGGTCGTCCTCGATATTGTCACTCTGACGACGGCCTCTCCAGAGCATGGCAACTCCTCGCGCTGCGAACTTCCCCATTGTTCCGGCATGGCCGGCTCAACCCAACAAACAATTATCCCAATGGTTGCACCAAGTCACAGCATTTTTCGAGACTGCACCCCTGCCGATATGGCGGCCTCGCCGCTCTGGCCGAGACCACGGAAGGCTTGTAGCATCGCTGCAAACGGAGGGGGGTACGCGAGGCTTGAAGACGATCGGTGAATTCGTGTCGCTGCTCGCGGCCCTGCTCTGCCTTGGTCTCGCAAGTGCCGGCGCGGTGACGCTCGATTCCAGTGTTGCCGTCACCGATCCCGCCACTTTGCAGGCACTGGAGCGTGGCGGCCTGTCGATCAGCCGCCTGCTGGGTCCGGCACTCGGCCTCACCCGCGAGGTCGACAATCGCGGCCTGTTTTCGGTGCCGGCGCTGGCCACTGTCCGCGACACCGTCAAGCTTGAGATCGCCGACGAACCGAAGACCAGTCCCGACCCCTATGTCGCGGCCATGGCCAAGTCGAACGACACCAGCCAGAAATTCAATCCGAAATACATCGACGACGACGGCTCGACGCTCGACCTGACCGGGGTCGTCAACCGCATGGATCGCGGCTATCTAGGCCATACCGAATGCGGGGAGATCCGGCTGATCTATCGCTTCCACTATTCGGTCGCGGAAAAGCCGGTGAAGGGAAAGGCGGGCCAGCGCATTTCCTCACGCCTGCCGCTGACCATGAGCCTGGTGTTCAATGCCAAGCCCACGCGGGCCCAGGCCCGTGCTTCAAGGGATTTGCCGAGCGCAATCGATGTGTCCTGCGCCGAAATCGCCAAGCGCTGGCTTGCAGCCGGGCAGAAGGATCTGCCGCCAGACCAGTTGGCGGCGTGGCTGCGCTCCGACGAAGGGCCGCTCTCCGGCGCCATGCTGAATTCGTCGCAGATCATGCGGCTCGAACTCAACATGCAGGTGCTCAGGCTATCGGCCTCGACGCGCCGCGATTTCGGCGGCCACGCCGAATATCTGCTGAAGATCTTCAAATGGGATCCGGCCATATCGAGCTTCTACGAATCGAAGATGGAGAACCAGATCGATCGGGCCATCGTACTGGCCGATAAACCGTCATTCGCCAAATGGCTGCTCACCGACCGCAACATCTACGATCTCGATCATGGGCGGCTGGTCATCGACGAAAAGTTCCTGGCCAAGAGCGCCGTCTCCGTAGCACCCGGCGGCCTGAGCCGGTCGCAGAACAACATCGCCTATGGGCTGGTCGACGACGCCGATATCGACAAGGCGCTGAAGGACTACGTTGCCAAGGGCAACACGCTCTCCTCCGTCAAGTCGGTGGCCGGCTTCGAATTGCGGCTCAATGAGATGACCTGTACCGGCTGCCACCAGACGCATGGCATCGCCGGCTTCCACTATACCGGCGCAGACCCGGCCAGCGAGCCACGCCGCAACGCTGTCTTCGTGCCGGGCTCGGCCGTGTTCTTTGCCGATCTGCCCCGCCGCCGCGCCATCGTCGAGCAGTTCGCCGCCGGCGGCCATCCGGATTTCACGCGTGGCTTTGCCGCCCGTCCGGACCAGAAATACGCCGAGGCGCTGAAGGGCACCGACCTCTACAATGGTTGGGGCTCGATCTGCTATGGCGGCGAGGATTTGAGCTTCAAGGACTGGAGCTGCGGCGAAGGCCTGCGCTGCGCCGGCGTCCACGAGAGCGCTATCCATCCGGGCTTTGGCACCTGCGTCAGCGAGGCCGGCACGGCGGTGGGCGACCCCGTCGAGTTCGGCGAGATAAGAATGTCGACGTGGGGCAACGACCAGTATTGCCGGCTGTCGCCGGCCACCGCCAAGGCATGCGCCATCGATCCGGCGCGGGACAAGAAGCCGCCGGTCAAGCTTGCCGGCTACGGCGCCGCACGCCAGCGCTACGACAATCCGCAGCAAAAGACCGGCGGCTTTCCCGGCGGTCTGCTGCGCAAGGCGAGCTGCGACAAGCTTCCCGACGAGGCGACGTGCGGCAGGCTGGCCAAGACCGGTTTCAACGACTGCATTGCGTCGGGCAAGGACCACAAATTCTGCACCAAGGAATTCACCAAGACCGCCGGCCTGCGCGCCTGCGATAAGGCGCATCCCTGCCGCGAGGACTATATCTGCACCGCCGGCTATGACGACCTACCCCAGGCCAAGCCTGGTGAAGGGACCTGCATCCCGCCCTATTTCATCTTCCAGTTCCGTGTCGACGGCCACCCCAGAAGCTGGGTGCAAGATGTCAGGGAGTGAGAGCCCGGTTTTGCCGCAGGCAAATTGATAGGCCCACCGGTCCTTTCAAAGGGCTAACGCCCGGGCCATAGCCTAGGGACAAGCGGTTCTGCCACAACGAAGGTGCGGTTGCTGCGTCTCAGCAAACGGCTTTCGCCGACAATTGCCGATGTCTGGCCGACAGGCGCCTAATCCCTCTGCTTGGCGCCGGCGCTCTTGCCATCGGAACTTTTAGAGCGCTCCTCGAAACGCGCGGCGCCCTTCTTCAGCGGATGGCCGGTCTCGGCCTCGGTCTTGCGCTCGTCCTTCGCCGCCGCCTGCTTCAGTCCCTTGGCCGCCTGCCTGCCCTTTGCGGTCGGTGCCTGTTCAACGCCCATCGCTTCCTCCCTTGGCGCGCACGTCAATCGCGCGGTGTGAGGAGCAACGTGCGTGACATCAGGTGGTTCCCGCGCGGCTTCGTCGTTCGGGAAACGCGGCGCTGACGCAGCTCAGCGCGCCGCCGTCATCGCCTTACGAAACGCTTCCAGCGTCTCGGCGCTGACATGGTGCTCGATGCCCTCGGCATCGATGCGCGCGGTCTCGGCGCTGACGCCGAGCGAACGCAAAAAGGCTTCCACCGTCTGGTGGCGGATGCGGCTTTCCTCCGCGACCTTGCGGCCGGCCACGGTCAGGAACACGCCGCGATAGGGTTTTCTCGACACCAGCCCATCGGCGCACAGCCTGGTCAGCATCTTGGCCACCGTCGGCTGGGCGACGCCGAGCCGTGCGGCGATATCGACCTGGCGCGCCTCGTTGCCGTCTTCGATCAGGTCGGCGATCAGCTCGACATAATCCTCCACCAGCGCGCTGCGGCGCGCTTCGCGCGTGTGCCTGAACCCTTCCGAATGGACGTCGGCGTCAGGCAGCGGCTTTTCGCGCGGGACCGGTCTGTTCTTCAGCGCCAATGCGCGCCCCTCCTGGGAGTTTAGCCGTCCATGCATTCATAGCACGGGCTCTGATTCTTCAGGCCGTTTATTTGCATTCCGCCACAGGCGCAACCGGCGTTGTCGGCGACCGTTCCCGTGCCAGGTCACGGCCCGAACAAAAAGCACCGACAATGAAATATAGCATATTGCATAATGTTGAGCCATGGCATAGCTTAGGGCAACACCGACACGTCTCGCGGAAAGCCCCTCATGTCTGAAGCAGAAGCCACAGCCTCCCAATCCACTTGGCGGTTCGCCAGGCCCGAGGAGGACGAGCAGCCCAGCCTGCGCGAGGTCAATTCTTCCATCGCGGTTCCGAATTCGGGCGTCTGGTTCCGCCGGCTGTTCGCCTTCATGGGCCCAGGCTATATGGTCTCGGTCGGCTATATGGATCCGGGTAACTGGGCGACCGACCTCGCCGGTGGCGCGCAGTTCGGCTACACGCTGCTGTTCATCATCATGCTCTCCAACCTGATGGCGATCCTGCTGCAGGCGCTGGCTGCACGCCTCGGCATCGCCACCGGCCGCGACCTCGCCCAGGCCTGCCGCGCCTACTATCCGCGCCCCGTCAATTTCATGCTGTGGATCGCGTGCGAACTGGCCATCATTGCTTGCGACCTGGCCGAAGTCATCGGCACCGCGATCGCGCTGCAGCTTCTGTTCGGCATTCCGCTGATCGGCGGCGCCATGCTCACGGCGCTCGATGCCTTTCTCGTGCTTCTGTTGATGAACAAAGGTTTTCGCTATCTCGAAGCCTTCGTCATCGCGCTCCTGATCATCATCTTCAGCTGCTTTGCCATCCAGATCTTTGTCGCCGCCCCGCCGGCCGGCTCGATCCTGCATGCAATGTTCATTCCGTCGTCCGAGATCGTCACCAATCCGGCAATGCTCTACATCGCCATCGGCATCATCGGCGCCACCGTCATGCCGCACAATCTCTATCTGCACTCCTCAATCGTGCAGACCCGCGCCTATGAGCGCACCGACAAGGGCAAGCGCGACGCCATCAAATGGGCGACGACGGACTCGACCATCGCCCTGATGCTCGCCTTGTTCGTCAACGCCTCGATCCTGATCGTGTCGGCGGTCGCCTTCCACAACACCGGCCACCAGGATGTCGCCGAGATCGGCCAGGCCTTCGAGCTGCTGTCGCCGCTGCTGGGCCTCGGCATCGCCTCGATCCTGTTCGCCGTCGCGCTGCTGGCTTCGGGCCTGAACTCGACTGTGACGGCGACGCTGGCCGGCCAGATCGTCATGGAAGGTTTCCTGCGCCTGCGCATCCCTAACTGGGCACGGCGCCTGCTGACGCGCGGGCTCGCCATCATCCCGGTGGTGATCGTCACCGCGCTCTATGGCGAAAAAGGCACCGGCCAGTTGCTGGTGTTCAGCCAGGTGATCCTGTCGATGCAGCTGCCCTTCGCGGTTGTCCCGCTGGTGCAGTTCGTCTCCGACAGGAAGAAGATGGGCAACCTCGCCATTCCGCGCGGCGTCGCCGCACTGGCCTGGGTGGTCGCCGCGATCATCCTGGTGCTCAACTTCAAGCTACTCTACGACACCATGTTCGGGGTCGGCTAAGACCCGAAATCGACTGCTCTGCTGAGAGATAGTCCGGCGACAAATCGGCAATCCGCGCTATCTTCTCCCCCGTCATGAGCGGGATCGAAGACGTCAGGAAGTTCTACGCGAGGCTGATGGCCGCCAATGCCGGCTCGCCCGATCCGCGCCTGGAGGCGGTCTTCGCCGAGGTGCCGCGCGAAGCCTTCCTCGGTCCTGGGCCGTGGACGATCATCGCCGGCAACGGCAAGATCACGACGCCGAGCGCGGATCCGGCTCACATCTACCAGAACGTGCTGGTGGCGCTCGACAACGACAAGGGCATCAACAATGGCGAGCCGTTCCTGCACGCCATGTGGATCGGCAAGCTTGCGCCGAAACCCGGCGAAGCCGTTTGCCACATCGGCGCCGGCACCGGCTACTACACCGCGGCGCTGGCCAAACTGGTTTCGCCCGGCGGCACCGTCACCGCTCTCGAACTCGACAAAAACCTGGCCGAACTCGCACGACAAAATCTCGAAACCTATGGCAACGTGACCGTCGTCCATGGCGATGCCGTGACGACGCCCTTGCCGCCATCCGACATCATCTATGTCAATGCCGGCGTCGCCGCGCCGCCGGCAGGATGGCTGAAGGCGCTGCGCCCAGGCGGCCGCATGATCTTTCCCTGGCGCCCGGCCGAGCGCGTTCCGCTGGCGGTGATTGTGACCCGCACCGCAAAAGGCTTCGCCTGCGATCCCTTCATGCGCTCATGGTTCATTCCATGTGTCGGCGCCTCGGTGGTAGATGCTACGGCGAAGATCCCGACGCGCGACCAGGCCGCGAGCAGCCGCTCGATCTGGCTGACGTCGGACAAGGTGCCGGACCGCACCGCCACAGCAATCTTCGGCGAGGTCTGGTTCTCCTCGCGCGCCCTCGATGCAAGGCCTCGCAGATGATGCATCGACGGCGGGCCCGCCAAAATTTTGCCAGCGGTGTCGGACGGGCGGCTATTCGCTCGTCCTTGGGCTGAAGTCCAGCCGCTACGGCTTGGATTGAAGAAACCGGAGCACTGGAATGAGAAAGATCATCGCCGCGACATTCGTCAGCCTCGATGGCGTCATGCAGGCCCCAGGCGGTCCGGAAGAGGATCCGGCCGGCGGCTTCAAGTTCGGCGGCTGGACGTTCCACTACTGGGACGACGCCATGGGCGCGTTCATGGGCGAGACCTTCACCAAGCCCTTCGACCTGCTGCTTGGCCGCAAGACCTACGACATCTTCGCGGCGCACTGGCCGTACCAGGACAACGATCCGATCGCTGAAAGCTTCAACGCCGTCACCAAATATGTAGCGACGCACCGGCACGACACGCTGACCTGGAACAACAGCCAGTCGCTGGGCGACGACGTCGTGGCCACGCTGCGCAAGCTGAAGCAGCAAGACGGCCCGGACCTGCTGATCCAGGGTTCGAGCGACCTGATCCAGACCTTGCTCGCCAATGATCTGATCGACGAGATCAACCTCCTGATCTTCCCGCTGGTGCTGGGCAAGGGAAAGCGGCTGTTCGGCAACGGCACCATGCCTTCCGGCTTGAAGCTGACCCGTTCGCAGGCCTCCAGCACCGGCGTCATCATGGCGACCTATGAGCGCGGCGGCGAGATCAAGACCGGATCGTTCGCGCCGGAAAAGCCGTCCGAGGCAGAGATCGAGCGGCGCAAGAATTGGAAGTAGCGTGTCGGACTCGGTATCAAGCTGGAGCACCCCTCATCCGACCGAGCTTTGCTCGGCCACCTTCTCCCACAAGGGGAGAAGGTGAAGCCTGGCATATACGGCGCAGCCAATCTCAACGTTGACGATCAGCAATGACATCCGTGCGCGCTTGCCTTCTCCCCTTGTGGGAGAAGGTGGATCGGCGCACAGCGCCGAGACGGATGAGGGGTGCTCTAGTGAACTGCAACCTTCACGCTGCCACCAGCCGCCGTGCCAGCCCTTCGCGAAAATACCGCGCGAATTCCTGTGCAGCGGGTCCGACACTATGCCTCGGCAAATGCAGGTTGATCGAGAAATTCGGCAGCGGCGGTAGCCCGGACTCCAATGGCAATATGTCGAGATCGGCCGGCACGGTGGAGGCCAGCCATGTGGTGACGGCGAGGTCCGAGCGCACCGTTGCCGTCGTCGCGTCGATGTTGCCGTTCTCGAACACGGTGCGCCATTCCAGCCCGTGCTCGCTGAGCGCCGACAGCACTGCCGGCCGGAAGGCGCAGGTGTCGGCAACGATCGAAACCGGCAGCGGCCGCTTGGCCCGGGCAACGCCGGCCCTGGCGCCGACCCAGACCAGCCGGTCTATGGCCAGGCACTCGCCGGCCGACGGGCCGACCCGTTCCTCGATCACCGCAAGGTCGATCGTGCCTGCCGCGAGAGCAGCAGTCAGTTCCGGTGACGAGGCACAGACCAGCGATATCTCGACCTGCGGATAGGTCTCGGCATAGCGCTTCAGCACCGGCGCCAGCAAGGTGCCGACAAGATCGTAGGGCACGCCGAGCCGCACCTGGCCGGCCACCCCGGTGCCCGCCATCTCGCCCCAGATCTCGTCATTCAAGGCCAGCAGCCGCTTGCCCTTACCGAAGAGCCGCTCACCAGCGCGCGTCAGTCTGAGGCCGCGCCGGTCGCGCTCGAACAGGCTGGCGCCGAGCGCCTCCTCCAGCCGCTTGACCTGCTGGCTGACGGCGCCTTGCGTCAGGTGCAGCGCATTGGCAGCCGCCGTCATGCTGGCCTTGTCGGCGACGGTGACGAAGGTGCGGATCAGCGCCATGTCGAGATTTCGGATCATAGCTGCATTATGTCTTCTAATGCCAAGCATAGCAAACATTGTATTTACTGAAGTTCATGCGCGGCTAGGATGGCGGTGTCCGTCGATGCATGTCGCCCAAAAATGCGCAGCGGTTTTGGGAGAACGAGATGCAGAAACAAAACTTGAAGCGTGTCGACACGCTTAAAGGAAGCCGCATGCTCGAGCCGATCATCCCCCTCGTCCTGTTTGCGATCATTGCCACCACCACGCCCGGCATCGCCACGACCCTGTCGACGGCGTCCGGCGCGCAGTTCGGCTTTCGCCGTTCCGTTCCCTTGCTCGTTGGAAGTGCCGCCGGCCTCGCCACGGTGACGGCCGCCGCGGCCGCCGGGCTCGCCGGCCTGCTGCTTGCGGTGCCCTCGCTGCAACTGGCGATGAAGGTCGTCGGCTCGCTCTATCTCGTCTGGCTGGCGATCAAGATCGGTCGCAGCGGACCGCCCGACCTGGACGTCACCATGGCCAGTCCGAACAGCTTTCTCGGCGGCGCCGGCATTCAATGGATGAACCCCAAGGGCTGGGCGATGGGGCTCGGCGCGGCAGCCTCGTTCGCGGCTTTGACCAGCGGCCCGCTGCAGCTTGCGCTGCTGCTAGGCGCCACCTTCGGCTTGGCAGCAGCTGCCTCGCTGTCGCTGTGGTGCGTGGCCGGGATGCTGCTTGCCCGGCTGCTCAAGACAGAATGGCAATGGCGCGCGCTCAACATCGTGATGGCGCTGGTGCTTGCCGCCTCGATCATTCCAATGTGGCGGTCGGCCTGAACGCCAACCGCCACACGCGGGCTCAAGCCGCGTAGCGTGCCGCCGGCTTGTTGGCATGCAGGCTGCCGTAGAAGGCTTGGCGCGCGCCGAGGAAAGTGTCCAGCTTGGTGGCGTCGGCAAGCCCCGGCACGGTAACCGTTTCGCCCTTGGCCAGGCCGACAAGTGCGGCATCGACCAGATCGTCCGCCGTCATGACGATCTCCTGCGGAAGGCTATCGATATCGCTGCCGGCGATCTCCCAGAAATCGGTCCGGGTCGCGCCTGGCAGCACCACCTGCGCCTTCACCTGCGTACCCGCAACTTCGCGCTGCAGGGCTTCGGTGAAGTTGACGACATAGGCCTTGGTGCCGCTGTAGATGCCGCCGAACGAGGTGTCGAAGGCAAGCACCGAGGCGATGTTGACGATGGCGCCACGGTTGCGCGCCACCAGACCTGGCAGCACCGCACGGGTCAGCCGCGTCAAGGCGATGACATTGACCTTGATCATGCGCTCGACGGCGTCGGCATCGGCTGTCGCCACCACCTGCTGGCCGCCAATGCCGGCATTGTTGACCAGCACCGTCACGCTGTCGTCGGCGGCGATCGCCTGCTCGACGCGGCGGACATCATTGTCGTCGGCGAGATCGGCGCTGATCACGCTGACCTTGCGGCCGTAGGCATAGCGCAGCTTCTCCGCCAGTTCCTCGAGCCGGTCGGCGCGCCGCGCCACCAGCAGCAGGTCATAGCCCTGCCCTGCCAGCCGATCCGCATAGACCGCACCGATGCCCGCCGAAGCTCCGGTGACCACCGCCGTGCCCTTGTTGCTCTGTCCACTCATTGTCTTGTTCCTTCTTCGACTGATTGCTTCGCTTCGACTTTTGCCGCCGGCACCGTGGGCAACTGCCCTTGCCTTGCCGCCAAAGTCATCTGATTTCATTTAGTGGCATATACCACTATCCTTGAAATAGGCATATGCCACTATCTTGTCAATGATCGGGACTGAGATTATTTAGGGGTAAGCGGTCGGGCGTGATGCAGCCGTCGCCGAGAGAAAGAGCCGAGAGAAAAACATGTCAAAAGATGCCCTGCCCGGCCTGACGCTGTGCAACAACGCCATGCTGCGTCGCGCGGCACGCAAGCTCGGCCAGTATTATGATGATGTGCTCGCGCCTTCGGGCCTCAAGGCCACGCAGCAGGGCCTGCTTTACCAGATCCATATCGGCAACGAGCCGGCGATGGGTGCCATTGCCGCGTCCCTGATCATGGACCTGTCGGCGCTTGGCCACACGCTGAAGCCACTGATCCGCGACGGCTATGTCGAGACTTTCGCCGATCCGGACGACCGCCGCATCAAGCGCGTGCGGCTGACGCCGCAAGGTCTGGTCAAACTCGATGAGGCGATGAAGCTGTGGCACGTCGCCCAGCAGCGTTTCGAGGACGTGGTCGGCAAGGATCAGGCGGCAAAACTGCGCGCGGCGCTGGATGATATCGCCGCGCTCGATTTCGAGCTGCCGCCGGCCGGCTAAGGCAGCCGACGGGCTTCCGAAAAGACTATTCAGCCGGCATTGCAACCGGCCGCGCCGCCCAGCGACCGGCCAGCACGATGCCGAGCCCGATGATCGGGAAGGCCGCGGCGACCAGCCCGAGATCGGCCGGCGCGCCGTAGCGCAGCACGGCGCCACCGACCACGGCGCCCAGCGCCACGCCGAGATAGAGTGCCGAACCGTTGAGCGACAGCACGATCGGCGCGGCGTCGGGCGCCAGCTTGATGATGCGGCTGGCCTGCGCCGGTGGGAACGCCCAGCCGACAATGCCCCACGGCACCATCATCGCCATCAGCGCCGGCCCGGCAATATGGGACGGCAGGAAGGTCGGGATAACCGACAGCATGACCAGCATCGCCGCACTCAGCGTCAGCGACCAGCCGACGGTGCGCGTCGCGCCGAAACGGTCGGCCGCCTGGCCGCCGGCGATGTTGCCGATGACGGCGCCGACACCGAAGGCGAGCAGCATGCCGGGCAGCGCGATCTGGCTGAGCCCGCCGCCCTCGATGGCGAGCGGCGCGACATAGGCAAAGACGGTGAAGGCGCCGGTCAGCGCCAGAAGCGTCGTCAGCAGGATCGGCATCACGCCGGGACGCATGGCCGCTGCCAGCCTGCGCTTCAGGGGCAGCCTGGTGCCGACGATGCCGCGCGGCAGCCGGTACCAAAGGATCGCGCCGGCAAGCGCGCCAAGGCCGGCGATGGCGTAGAACGTGCCGCGCCAGCCGGCGATTGTCGCAACCAGCGCACCGAGCGGCGCGCCGACCGCGACGGCCACCGTGGTGCCGCCGACGACGACGGCAATGGCGCGGGCCCGGTGATGGTCATCGACCAGCGCCACCGCCGTGCCTTGCGCGGTCGCGGCGAACAGGCCCGACGACAGCGCCATGACGATGCGCGCGATCAACAGCAGTTCGAAGGAGGAGCTCAAGGCGGCGGCAATGTTGCCGATGACGAAGAACACCAGCGTCCACAGGATGACGCGGCGCCGGTCCCATTCGCCGGTCAGCGTCGCCAGGATCGGCGTGCCCACCGCATAGGCCAGCGCGAAGGCGGTGATCAGCGTGCCGGCCAGCGGAATGGAGATGCCCGCGTCCGCCGCGATGTCCGGCAAAAGGCTGGAGATGACGAAGCCTTCGGTCGAGATCGTGAACGATCCGAGCGCAAGCCAGAAGAGGCGCTTGTCCATGGGGCGGGTCCTTAGTTCAAAAGTTATTGAACAATTGGACATGGCAGGGCATGATGTCAATGAAGCCAGGGAAAAATAGCAGCACCCTCCTGACAGCCCTGTGTCAGCACAGTCGGTCAGCACGGATCGCAACGGAAGAACGGCGCGTATGCGCAGAGCAGGATGGATGCGTTGAAATCGGCCCGAACTGTGCTTAGTTTCCAGCCATGACCTTGCCACACCCCAATACCGACCAGATCAGCCTGCCGATCGTGCTCGGCGTGCTCGGTGACCCGACGCGGCTCGCCATCGTGCGCTATCTCGCCAGCAAGGAAGGCGTGGCGCTGAACTGCAGCCAGTTCCTCGACCTCGGCTCCAAGACCAATCTGAGCTATCATCTGGCCAAACTGCGCGAGGCCGGGGTCACCCGCGCCGAAGTCGTTGGCACCAACCGCATGATAACGCTGCGTCGCGCCGACCTCGACGCCCGCTTCCCCGGCCTGCTCGACAGCGTCATCGCCGCCGCCGGAGACGATCCCGCGCTGCCCGCGGTCGGTGGCCACGATCTTGAAGTTTCCGCCTGACCCTTGCAGGAATTGGGTTCCTCGCCCCGCATAGCGGGGGAAAGAGAAAACGCTGCCCCACGTTCGGAGCCACCCAAGATGCGCATCGCCGTCCTCGCCGATATCCATGGCAATGTGCTGGCGCTGGACGCCGTGCTTGACGATCTGAAGCAGCGCGGCGGCGCCGACCTGACCGTCAATCTCGGCGACAGCGTTTCCGGCCCGCTGTGGCCACGCGAGACGTTTGCGCGGCTGGAGGCGCTCAACCTGCCGACGGTGCGCGGCAACCACGACCGCCGCGTCGCCGCCGATCCGACCAGCGACGAGATGTGGCCTTCCGACGCCTATGCGCAGCAGCGGCTGACGCTGGCGCAGCGCGAGGCGCTGTTCGCGCAGCCGCTGGCGCTGGAGATCGCGCCCGGCATCATCGCCTTCCACGCCCGTCCCGACCATGACGAGAAATATCTGCTCGATGCGATCACCGATGGCCAGCTGGTGCGCGCGCCATTGGCGGCGATCCGGCGCCGGCTGAAGGCGCTTGACCCGGCCTGCCGCATCGCGCTGTGCGGCCACAGCCACCGGGCCGAGCTGATCCGCATTCCCGATGGTCCGGTCGTCTTCAATCCCGGCAGCATCGGCTGCCCCGCCTATGACGATTCGACGCCGCCCGCGCATGTCTCGGAGCAGGGCTCGCCGCATGCGCGCTACGGCATTGTCACCTTGGGCAGCGCCGGCCAGCCCGACCGCTTCGAGGCCATCGCCGTCGACTACGACCACGAAGCCGCGGCCAGACAGGCCGAAGATGCGGGACGCCCGGAATGGGCCCACGCGCTCAGGACCGGCTTCATGCCGGGCTGAGCGTAGCTCATGCCGGGCTGAACTCGTTGATGCCGCCAGCCTCCCTGACCCGTAAACTTGCAACGCCAAGCCGCCGCGGCTAGACACGAAATGCCCTCAGCCAGGCCGGGAGGATTGACCTGGCGAGGGGATCAGCTGGGGCTTCGCAAGGAGCAGCAGGGTTTCTCCCGTCCGCCCAGCACCATGGTTCGTTCGAATTTTCGGGCTTACATGGCGGCGCGCCGTCGCTTATAAAACCGGCCGGGCATGCGACGGGCTCGATCCATAGCGTGCACGGTGTCTTTGAGTATCAGCGCACGGCCGAATGATGAGGCGCACAGTTACGCTCCGAACAACCCTGCATGCGCTGATTGCGGCTCCGCTTCTGATGGCGGCCTGGCCGGCTGTTGGCCCCGCCATGGCCGAAGAATCGCCGGATCTCGTCATCTCCATCGTCACCGGCCTTGCGCCGGATGACCTTCTCAATATCCGCACAGCAGCATCGCCGGTCGCCACGGTCGAAGCGCGTCTGGCCGGAGGCGCCAGCGTCACCAATCTCGGCTGCAACGACGTCAACGGCAACAAATGGTGCAAGGTCGAGAGCACCGGCAAGGACAAGCTGAGCGGATGGGCGCCGGCGCGCTACCTCATCCCACTCAATCCGGCCCCCTATGTCGAAGGTCAGGCAAGACCGGCCGACGCACCGACGGTCGCCTCCACTGGCAATGAGGCCGATCAGGCATCGGCGCCGGACAAACCACAAACCGGCGACCCCGCCAAGCCACAGCCGCCGATCGCAACGCCGCCCGACCTGGCGGCGCGCCTGGGTGGCGCGGGTCCGGAGGCTGGCGCCGAAAGCACCCAGAGATCAGCCGTCGAAATCGGCCAAACGGCCATGCGAGACGCCTACGGCCTGGCCTTCGCGGTGCAGGAAAACCCGACGACCGGCGAGATCGAAAAGCCGCCGGCCGCGGCATCCATTGCCCCGCCGCCTGACTCGCAAGCCGTCGCGCGGCTGGAACCGCCAGCCGGCCATGCCACCCCATCTGACCACGTCACCAAAGAAATTCCCTGCGCCCGCTATGTCGGCGAGCCGATGACGCGCTGCGCGGTCAGCGTCGTGCACGCCGGCACGGACAAGGCCGACGTCACCGTCACCTGGCCCGACGGCGGCACCCGCGTCATCTCCTTCGTCGCCGGCAAGCCGGCCGGCTCGGACGGGCAGACCGACTTCCGCTTCACCCGTGAAGGCAGCCTGAACATGATCCGCATCGGCGTCTCCGAACGCTTCGAGATAACGGATCAGCTGGCGCTGGGGGATTAGTCTTAGGGGAGTAAGCGAGTAGGGCAGTAAGGCAGTATGTTTGCAGCGCGCTCCAAACTCTACCTACTCCCCTACTCCCCTACTCCCCTCATTTTCGGGGTTACATCGGGCAAAACTCTTCCCTATAAGGCCCTCCTAGCCTGATACCAGAATCGCGAGCACAACCGGCCGGGTCTTCCCGTCCCGGTTTTTTGTGCAAGCCGCCCGCCGAACGGAACTTATCGCCCATGCCAAGACGCACTGACATCAAGTCGATCCTGATCATCGGGGCCGGCCCCATCGTCATCGGCCAGGCCTGCGAGTTCGATTATTCCGGCACCCAGGCCTGCAAAGCGCTGAAGGAAGAGGGTTTTCGCGTCATCCTGGTCAATTCCAACCCGGCCACAATCATGACCGATCCGGAACTGGCCGACGCCACCTATATCGAGCCGATCACGCCGGAAGTCGTGGCCAAGATCATCGCCAAGGAGCGGCCCGATGCGCTGCTGCCGACCATGGGCGGCCAGACCGCGCTCAACACCGCTTTGTCGCTGCGCCGCATGGGCGTGCTCGAGCGCTACAATGTCGAGATGATCGGCGCCGACGCCACGGCGATCGACAAGGCCGAGGACCGCGCGCTGTTTCGCGAGGCGATGAAGAAGATCGGGCTGGAAACGCCGAAGTCGATGCTGGCCAACGCCACCGACGTCAAGAACACCGACCGCAAGACGCATGAGGCCGAGCGCGCCGCCGTCAAGGCTGAGGCCCCGGCCGATCTCGACGCCGCGCTCGACGCGCTGGAAACCCGCTGGAACCTCGGCGAAGGCGACCGCAAGCAGCGCTACATCAGCCATGGCATGGCGATCGCAGCCCAGGCGCTCGACCATGTCGGCCTGCCGGCCATCATCCGCCCGTCCTTCACCATGGGCGGCACCGGCGGCGGCATCGCCTACAACCGCGCCGAATTCTACGACATCGTTCAGTCCGGCCTCGATGCCTCGCCGACCACCGAAGTGCTGATCGAGGAGAGCGTGCTCGGCTGGAAGGAATATGAGATGGAGGTCGTCCGCGACAAGGCGGACAATTGCATCATCGTCTGCTCGATCGAGAACATCGACCCGATGGGCGTGCATACCGGCGATTCGATCACCGTCGCCCCAGCGCTCACGCTCACCGACAAAGAATACCAGATGATGCGCAACGCCTCGATCGCGGTGCTGCGCGAGATCGGCGTCGAGACCGGCGGTTCCAACGTGCAGTTCGCGGTCAACCCGGCCGATGGCCGTCTGGTGGTGATCGAGATGAACCCGCGCGTCTCGCGCAGCTCCGCCCTGGCTTCCAAGGCGACCGGTTTCCCCATCGCCAAGATCGCGGCCAAGCTCGCCGTCGGCTACACGCTGGACGAGCTGGAGAACGACATTACCGGCGGCGCCACGCCGGCCTCCTTCGAGCCGTCGATCGATTACGTCGTCACCAAGATCCCGCGTTTTGCCTTCGAGAAATTCCCCGGCGCCGAGCCGGTGCTGACCACCGCCATGAAGTCGGTCGGCGAAGTCATGGCTATCGGCCGCACTTTCCAGGAATCGCTGCAGAAGGCCTTGCGTGGTCTCGAAACCGGCCTCACCGGCCTCGACGAGATCGAGATCCCCGGCCTCGGCCATGGGACCGCGATCGCCAACCATGCCGACGACCGCAACGCCATCCGCGCAGCACTGGGCACGCCGACGCCCGACCGGCTGCGCATGGTGGCGCAGGCGATCCGCATGGGCACCTCGCTGGAAGACGTGCACGCCATGTGCAAGATCGACCCATGGTTCCTCGAGCAGATCGCCGGCATCGTCGCCATGGAAGCCCGCATCCGCGAGCACGGCATCCCGGGCGACGCCGTCAATCTGCGCATGCTGAAGGCGATGGGTTTTTCCGACGCCCGCCTCGCTTCGCTGACCAGGACCGACATCGAGATAGTCCAGAAGGCTCGCGAAAAGCTCAACGTTCACCCGGTCTACAAGCGCATCGACACCTGCGCGGCCGAGTTCGCCTCGCCCACCGCCTACATGTACTCGACCTATGAAGTGCCGTTCGCCGGCCACCTCGCCAACGAGGCGCAGGTGTCGTCGCGCAAGAAGGTTGTCATCCTCGGCGGCGGCCCCAACCGCATCGGCCAGGGCATCGAGTTCGACTATTGCTGCTGCCACGCCGCCTTTGCGCTGCGCGACGCCGGCTATGAAGCGATCATGATCAACTGCAACCCGGAGACCGTGTCGACCGATTACGACACATCCGACCGGCTCTATTTCGAGCCGCTGACGGCGGAAGACGTGCTGGAGATCCTGCGCGCCGAACAAGCGTCTGGCGAACTGGTCGGCGTCATCGTCCAGTTCGGCGGCCAGACGCCGCTGAAGCTGGCCGACGCGCTGGAAAAGGCCGGCATACCGATCCTCGGCACCTCGCCTGACATGATCGATCTTGCCGAAGACCGCGACCGCTTCCAGAAGCTGCTGCACAAGCTCGGCCTCAGCCAGCCGAAGAATGGCATCGCCTACTCGGTCGAGCAGGCGCGCCTTGTTGCCGGCGAGCTCGGCTTCCCTCTGGTCGTGCGCCCGTCCTATGTGCTCGGCGGCCGCGCCATGCAGATCATCCATGACGAGGGCATGCTGCAATCCTACCTGCTCGACACCGTGCCCGGCCTGGTGCCGGAGGACATCAAGCAGAAATACCCCAACGACAAGACCGGCCAGATCAACACGCTCTTGGGCAAGAACCCGCTGCTGTTCGACACCTATCTCTCAGGCGCCATCGAGGTCGATGTCGACTGCCTCTGCGACGGCAAGGCGACCTTCGTCTCCGGCATTCTGGAGCACATCGAGGAGGCCGGCATCCATTCAGGCGACAGTGCCTGCTCGCTGCCGGTGCACTCTCTGCCTTCGGAGCTGGTGGATGAGTTGGAGCGCCAGACGGCGGCTCTGGCCCGCGCGCTCAATGTCGGCGGCCTGATGAACGTGCAGTATGCGATCAAGGACGGCACGGTCTATGTGCTGGAGGTCAACCCGCGCGCGTCGCGCACCGTGCCCTTCGTCGCCAAGACCATAGGCCGGCCGATCGCGAAAATCGCCGCCCGCATCATGGCCGGCGAGACGCTGGAAGACGCTTTCGCCCATTACGGCGCCATGCCCGACCCCAGGAACCCCGGCCACATCGCGGTCAAGGAAGCGGTGTTCCCGTTCGCCCGCTTCCCCGGCGTCGACATATTGCTCGGCCCGGAAATGCGCTCGACCGGCGAGGTCATGGGGCTCGACCGCGACTTCGCGCTGGCCTTCGCCAAGAGCCAGCTCGGCGCCGGCGTCGACCTGCCGCGCTCCGGCACGCTGTTCGTCTCGGTGCGCGACGAGGACAAGAAAGGCATATTGCCGGCGGTCAAGCGCCTCTCCGGGCTCGGCTTCAAGGTGCTGGCCACTTCTGGCACCCAACGCTTCCTCGCCGAAAACGGCGTCGTCGCCGAGAAGATCAACAAGGTCCTGGAAGGCCGCCCGCACATCGAAGACGCCATCCGCAACCGCCAGGTGCAGATCGTCTTCAACACCACGGACGGCCAGAAGGCGGTGTCGGACTCCAAGTCGCTGCGCCGCGCCACGCTGATGCAAAAGGTGCCGTATTACACGACGCTGTCGGGAGCGGCCGCGGTGGCGGAGGCGATTGCGGCACTGAAGGCTGGGAGCCTGGAGGTCAGGCCGCTGCAGGAGTATTTTGCGTGACCGCATCAAAAGATCGGAATAACCTATCCCTCGATGACAGCCCCGAAGCGTTCGATTGCAGATCGAATACTTTGTAGAACTGTCTCTTCAAGCTGGGTATAGAAAGGGGACTTAATATCGAAGAACGGTTTTTTCTGTCCGGACATATAATGTTCGAAATCTCCGTTCTTTTCTTTACGTCGACTTCTCTCAAAAAATTCTCGATACCTGCGCGGTGTGACGCCAAAGAAATGTTTAAACTCTACCGAGGGGTAGTCCTTGTAGCCACCCCTTTCTTGACCTTCAATTTCTATAGAGTCAGCATGCAGCCTTGCGGCTAGGCTCTTTGGATAAGGTTCAAGGAAAACAACTTCTGAGACGCCGCTAGCTACTATGTGCTTTGCACACATATGACAAGGGAAAGTAGTAGTAAAAAGGACGGAGTCTTTAACAGATCTACCAATACGAGCAGCGTCAAGTAATGCTGACATCTCAGCATGAACAATTCGTCCGTATTCCAAAGCGTCCATCAATGCCGCATCGTCCAACTTTCTTTTTGTTTCCTTATCCAGTTGAGACACGTCCTTTTCCAATATTTTCAAAATCTCGTTCAGTATCTCTCGTTTTCTCGCATCGTTGGAGTCGTTTCCTCTTTTGAACTCACGATCGTCGTTTTGCTCATCTGGCCAATAAGTACCGCCTCCGGCTTTGGGAACCTCATTAGAACCCAAAGAAATTACTTCACCTCTGTCTGAGAAGATGGCGGCGCCAACTTGCCGCGAGAGGTCAGCTGTTCGCAAGGCAGCCGACTTCGCAGCAAACATTCCATACTCCATTTTACTTGGTGTATGGAAGTTAGCAGAGAATAACAGCTCAAAAAATCGCTTAATTTGGGAAGCCACATCCGGGTCAGAAATGTCTTTGTTGACTATGAAATCCGCATCATGGAATATCTTTGCAACTCTTTGTCCGTATTTTTCTTTCTGCTGGTTTTGGTCTTCATTTACCAACTCCTCTGCGGCAGATCTAAAATGATCGTGATTCAATTCGCCAGCATCTACAGCAAAGCTACGAGCCAAATAATCGACCCTAGCCGATCGCCGAGAGTATACTGATAACTGGAAGAAAACTCTACCGTATACAGCTCTAAATAACTCTATTTCTTCTTGTCTTTTAAACTGATCTAGAATATATACCACTTTAGAAAACTTATCACTGTCTTTCTGCGCATTTCTTATTCTGCTTCCAACGATCCTATAAATCGTTAATGCAGCCAATATAGAATTGTCATCCATCTCTCTTCGAATTTGATTCCCATAATAAGATTTATATCTGTCTACTTTTGTACTCTCATTCAAGGGATCCCTTGGCAATATGAATTGCGAAAGCAATTTGTATATGTCTGTTACCTTTATCTGCCTCACCTGATAGCCGACAGCCTCAAAATGGCCTCGCAATTCGCTTACTGTCGGGCCAAGCGGCGTCCCGATGGGAGCTACTAGGCCAATCACAATTTCGGGAAATTCGATACGCGGGATTAAATGGCTCACAATGCACTTCCGAATCTGCTACTCTCCTCGTGGAGAGGGCTGACCGATGAAAGTATCACAAGTGACTAAAAAAGATACATCGCGGATTATTCGAAAATTGGAAGACGTGATCCTTGAGCATAGAGCCCATTTTGCGTCTTGGCGGAGCAATAGGTGGTCTGAGTTTGACAAGGCCACAAAGGATCGCGAGGAAAAGAAGAAAAAGAAATAAGGCCCCTAACACGAAGGCGCATTCTGTCATGCCTTCGATGTCATCCGGTGCTTGTCTACGGTATAAATGTCTTAGGGCCTAGTCCCGCTCTCATCGTTCAAGCATTCTTGCTGGCCACAGATAATGCATCATGTGGCCTCGTGCATCCGGAGCATTGGCGAATTTGATCGTCGGGCGGTCGTCCAAGTTCGCCAGGATTGGCACCTCACTCCTGCCCCGCAATCGGCCTCCCATCCTTGTGCAGTAAGCGCGCCCATCAGAACACAGGCTGATCTTGCTAATATCGCAGCAAGTGATGATATCGTCCGGGTCGCTCACGCCGAGTAACGCGCCGTGACTGACGAGCGGTTGATCATGCGTTGGCCGCTGTTCTTGGCGAAGGTAGCGCAGTCGCCGGCAGCGTCAGATCGATCAGGGAAAGCTCGATACCTCACGCCACAGCCACACACTCGATCTCGATATCAAACTCCATCGGCCATGACGCCACCGGCACGAAGCTGCGCGCCGGCGGGTTGACGCTGAAATACTTGGCATAAACCCGGTTGATGACGTTGTAGAAGCCGGAATTGACGGCGTAGATGCGCACCATCACCACGTTTTCCAGCGAAGTGCCGGCCGCCTCCAGGCAATGTTTCAGCGCCTTCAGCGACGCCTCGGTCTGCGTTTCGATGTCGCCGCGCACCATCTCGCCAGTCACCATGTCCACCGGCGGCGTCGCCGAGATGAACACGAAGCCGTTCGCCTTCACAGCTGTCGAACAGGGAAGGCCGAGCGCCTGCACCTTGGCCGACATGACAGGCACTTCGATGATTTCTTTTTTCATGCAATTCTCTCTTTGTTTGCAGGGAGCTTATCCCGGCGCCGGCGGAACGCCAGCGCCGAACCATGGTCCAGAGCCGCTCAGCTCAGGCCACCGCCACACACTCGATTTCGATATCGAACTCCATCGGCCACGACGCCACCGGCACGAAGGTCCGCGACGGCGGATTCTCGGGAAAATGCCTGGCATAGACGCGGTTGATGGCGTTGTAGAAGCCGGAATTGACGGCGTAGATGCGCACCATCACCACATTGTCCAGCGAGGTGCCAGCCGCTTCCAGGCAATGCTTCAGCGCCTTCAGCGATGCTTCGGTCTGCGCTTCGATGTCGCCCTTGACCAGCCTGCCGGTCAAGATGTCGAGCGGCGGCGTGCCGGACACGAAGACCAGCCCGGCGGCTTTGGTCACCAGCGACAGCGGCAAGCCCAAGGCACGCACGGCTGCCGACAGCACCGGCACTTCGACGATTTCTTTCTTCACGGCAATCCTCCCTGGGTTGCCGGGAGCTTATCCCGCCGCCCGGAGAACGCCAGCGCGGATGCATGGTCCAGAGCTACCCCTGCCCTGGATACGGCGTGCCATCCCTGTGCAAAAAACGTCCGTCGGAGCTGGGGCTCATCATGTCGATGTCGGAGCATGTGATGACATCCTCCGGGTTGCGCGAGCCGACCTCCAGATAGAGCGCCGTCGCGGTGGAACGGTTGATCAGATGATGGCCGTTGCCGCTGTTTTTGGCAAAGGTCGCGCAATCGCCTGCCTTGAGCAGCGTCTCGCCGCCGTCCTCGACCAGCGTCAGTTCGCCTTCCAGCACGGTGACGAACTCATCCTCATGGCTGTGCCAGTGGCGCTGGCTGGACCAGCCGCCGGGCGGCAAGGTCATCAGATTGACGCCGAAATCGGTGAGCCCGCCGGCATCGCCCAGCCGCCGCCGCGTGCGGTCGGCACAGGGTTGATCGAAAGGCGCGGGGTAGCCGGAGCCTTTGCGGACGGGCACGGCTGACAGGTCGATCTTTGGCATGGAATGCTCTCCTCGGGTTTGTGGAGCGATGAACGCCTGCCGTGGCGCTCTACGGCGCCCCCCTCTGTCCTGCCGGACATCTCCCCCAGGAGGGGGGAGATCGGATGTCGCGCCTGATTTCGCCAATTTTCGTTGAAAAAAAGAGCCGGCGTCACAGCTGCCAATCTCCCTCCTTGTGGGGGAGATGTCCGGCAGGACAGAGGGGGGCGCCGTAGAGCGCTGATCTTTGGATAAGGCGTGCTCCAACTCGACGCCTAGAAGGCAAGCCCTCCTAGTGACAACACGCCTCGCCATATTGCAGCTGCTCGTTCCAGTTCGGCCGGCCCTCGGGTGTGAAATCCATCAGGTTCCACAGCGGCTCGCAGGTGCCGACGCCACGCGGATCCTCGCCTGGGTCCGTTGGCGCGAAATCCAGTTCGGAACTCCAGAAATGGCGGATGCCGTCGGCGTCGCGATGGAACACCGACAGCAGCGGCGACTGTGCGCCGTCGGCCGCCTCCGCATTGTAGTCGCGCTTGAAGCCGTTGTTGGCCGACGACACCAGCCGCATGTTGCGCCAGCCGCGGTCGCGGCCGAGCGTGACCAGGTTTTCGAGCGCGGTTTTCGCCACCACGGCGAAGTTGAAGCCAGCGGCTTCGAGATGGCCGACCGCGCCGTCGAATTGGTCGAGCAGCGCCGTGCAGGACGGGCATGGCTGGTCCGGCCGCGCCAGCTTCGCCGTGCCGCCGCTGGTCGCCACGTCGCGCGTCTCCCGCGGGTGGCGGGGAAACATCATGTTGTAGAGGATGAGGGAATCCTTATCAGGCGCAAACAGCTCCGACAGCTTTGCCTTCGCGGGCTTGCCGTCCGGTCCCAGCGCGTCGAACACATAATCCTGAGGCACCAGCCCGCCGGGCGGCAGCGCGCGCCGCGCAACCGCAACCTCTTCCATGGCGCGGCGCAGCCCGATTTCCTTTTGCAGCAGTTTTTCGCGGGCGGTGCGGTATTTGGCGGATTCGTTGGGAAAGGTGATCATGATCGGCTCCTTCGGTCGCGGCGCCGGCGTCCCGGCGCGGTTGCTCTGCGACCCAAGGACGTTTGGCGGCGATCGGCTCCGACATTTCTGCGAATGGCCGAAACGACTTTCTCGCAGCGGAACCTCCCTGACTTTCCAGCATTCTCACCACAGGATAAGCCGGCGGATCTGGGGGGATAAAATGCACCATGACGATGGCGACGAGATCGACCTGCGCTGCCCGCAAGTGGTGGCCGACAATGCAGCCAAGGGGCTGCGGCTGCGCGGCGAATTCGGCCGTGGCGGCACTGAGATCGGCGTGGCCCGCGCCACCGAACTGAAGAACAGGGAAAAGCTCGCGCCCTCCACCATCCGCCGCATGGTCAGCTATTTCGCCCGCCACGAGGTCGACAAGCGCGGCAGGAACTACGGCAACGAGCAAAACCCGTCGGCCGGCTACATCGCCTGGCTGCTGTGGGGCGGCGACGAGGGCCGCGCCTGGGCGTTGGACCTCAAGCGGAAGATCGGCAACGCGCCGGACATCTAAGCGCCCTGCTCAGCTGTACCAATCCACCTCGAACATGCCGAGCCGATCGTAGAGCCGCACTGCGGCGGCGTTCTCTTCGGTGTTCGTCTTCAGGTCGACATGATCAGCGCCGCGTGCGCGAAAGGTGGCGAAGGCGTGCCACATCAGCGCTTCGGCAATGCCCTTGCCGCGCGCCTCGGGATGGACGGCGAGGTCCTTGACGAAGGCCGATTTCCAGCACAGGGCGGCCGCCGCCAGCCGGCCCTTGGCATCGATCACCAGGAAACACAGCGCCGGGTCGAATTCGGGATCCTCCGATATGCGTGGCCACCACTCGTCGAACGGGCCATCGGCACCGTCGTCGAACACTTCGGTCAAGAGCGCATGCAGGGGCGCTGCGTCACCGGGCTCGAAGCAGCGCATGACAAAGCCCTCCGGCCAGTGCGCGGGAACCAACGTCTCGTCGAGGATCTTGCGCAGCCGGATATCGTTCAGGGCCGGCGGGCGCGGTTCAGGCATCGCACTCAGGCGTCGGGCTGCAGGCGGCTGCGCTGGCGGTCGCGACCAAGCCCGGTCGCCTCGAGCAGGCCCTTGCGCTTGGCGTCGAAATAATAGCCGGTCTGGTAGAGCCAGTCGGCCCGCTTGGCGTTACCGCCGGACACCAGCCAGGCGCCACGCAGATATTTGACCGCGTATTTCAAATTGGTCTCGGCGTCGAACAGACCCTTGGCCGGTCCGTCATAGCCCATGCCGCGCGCCGTCGCGTGCTTGATCTGCATCAGCCCCCAATGGCCATTGTTGTAGGCTTTAGGGTTGAAGGTGCTCTCGCGGTTGACGACATGGCGCACCAGGTCCACCGGCACCTGGTAGAGGGCGGCGTATTTCTCGATCAGCCGCTCGACGTCACCGCGCACGCCCGGCGCGTGCTCTTCCTCCGCGGGTGCCATCGGGAATTGGACGAGGGCCGCCGGATTCTGCGGCACCATATAGGCGACCTGCTGGACGCCTGGCACGACTTTCCGATCGCCCTTGGCGGTCGCGGGCATGACGAGCCCGGCGGTCGTATAGGTCTCGGCCGTCTTGACGGTCTCACCTGCGGTCGCCGGCGGCGGCGCTTGCCAGGCATTGGCGGTCATGATGGCGGGGACTGCCGGCGCTGCCGGGGTCGATCCGGCGAAGGCGGCGGTCGCGGCAGCCGGCTGGACGGCGGCATCGGGTGCCGGCGTGGCCGGGCCGGACGTCAATTCAGCCGTCTGAACCGGCGCGATTCCCGATGATTGCGGAAGCACCGAAACGGTGTCCGGCAACGGTATGGTGAAGCCGGCATCAGCGGCGGCAGTCGCGGTTTCGGTCAGAGCAGGCGCGGATTTCATCTGCGAGGTCGACGTGCAACCGCTGATGCCGGCGGCAGCCAGGATCACGCCGATCGCGATAAGAGTGTGTTTTGCTGGCAAGCCGCGCTCGGGTCCGATTTGTCGGGTTATTAAGAAATTCCTTACACCAGCGATTCACGACCGGCAATCGGGGCCATCAGGTGGTTTTCGGGTGGCGAGACTCCGGTCGGGATGCCATATTGTTCTGGATATGTACCGGGAGGAATCCCGGATTTGGCCACTTTGCGGAAAGGAACGCATCATGGAAACGACACCTTCGATCACAGCCGGCCACGCAGTGTTAGAAACAGTGATCGGCTTCATGGGCATCGCCTGGAGCGAAAAGGGCCTGATCCGGCTCTGCCTGCCCGAACGCAGCCGCGAGGCGGTGGAGCGGCGGCTGATGCGCCATGTCGGCGTTTCCGCCTCCACCACCCAGCCGCCATGGGTCGTCGACCTGATCGCCTCGATCAAGGCCTATGCCGCCGGCGAGGATGTCGACTTCACCGGCGTACCGGTCGATCTCGACGGGATAGACGACTTCCGCCTTGCCATCTACGACGCGGCGCGAAAGCTCGGCTATGGCGAAACCACGACCTATGGCGAACTGGCCAAACGCGCCGGCCATGGCGGTCTGCCGCGCGAAACCGGTGCTGCCCTAGGCGCCAATCCGGTGCCGCTGGTCATTCCCTGCCACCGCATCCTTGCCGCCGGCGGCAAGATCGGCGGCTTCTCGGCACCCGGCGGCTCGAACACCAAGGAGAAGATGCTGGCCATGGAAGGCGTGCGCGTCGGCCCGCCGCCACCAGCGCAGGTTTCCTTCGGGTTCTGAGTACCCCGGAGTCTAGTGGCGCCGCAGGAAGCGGTGACGGAAATGTTCGTTATCCGGCCGCTTGCAGTTGTAGACCGGGCAGGACTTTGTGTCGGCGCTCGGCACGTAGGCGCGCGTCCTCACCTCGCCCATGGTGCAGAACTGCTCGCTCTGCACATAGCGGTCATAGAGCTGCAGGCCCGGCACCCGCGTCGACTGGTAACGCAGGATGACCGCGCCGTGGCGCGCGATCGTCGACTGCACACGCCCGCAGCTCATACGCGTCGGGTCATAGCGCGAGATCGCCTGCGCCTGGGCGGCCACCAGCGTCAGGCAGGCGGCAAGCAGAATGGTTTTCATGGTCTTCTCCCCCAAGCTCCTCCCGGATTGAACAACGCCGGGGCCTGATCCTGTTGCGACGCTCTCACGCGATTGGGGCGGCCATTGGGCGGCATCCTGATCACGGCCTTCTCACGCAGTCTTGTTTTTCGTGCGAAAGCAGCCTATATGCGTTCCATTGATATTTCGGCCGATCGATCCGGGCCTCGCGATAATCGCGTTTGCTGACGTCTATCTCCAAAATCTCGATGCACACCGGCTGGACTTCGGTCCGGTCAATCTAAAGCAAATGTGAAGGACTATCTAAATGGCAACTGGAACGGTCAAGTGGTTCAACGCCACCAAGGGCTTCGGCTTCATCCAGCCTGACGCGGGCGGCGCGGACGTATTCGTCCACATCTCCGCTGTCGAGCGCGCTGGACTGTCGACCCTGGTCGAAGGCCAGAAGATCAACTTCGAGATCGAGCAGGACCGCCGCACTGGCAAGTCGTCCGCTGGATCTCTGAGCAAGGCAGCCTGATTTTGCGAATGGCGCGCGCCGGGCGACAGCCCGGGGCGCGCGGCAAGTCACGGATGTACTGACAGTCGCGCGAGAAGCGCGCCGGAGCGGAAAGACCCGACAGACTGGATCAGCAGATAGCTGCCAGACCGGACCGGACGCTCCCGATCAGGCTACCGAAAATGGGAAGGCGGGATTTATCCCGCCTTTTTGTTTGTCTGGGGTTCAGCGTCCTTCTCCCACGGGGAGCTGAGGAGTGGTCCGCGCAGCGGACGAAAAGCCAATTGCTTGGCTTTTCGAATGACGAACGCCCGGCAGGGGCTGTGCTAACGCCTCCTCAAGAGTAACGACCGCAGCCCCAAACACAACGAAGTCTGGCGCCGCCCATCATCTGGCTCCCCGTAAACGGCAGGGCTATCGCATATGGCGCTCCCCCACTCCGTCTCGGCTTCGCCGAGCCACCTCTCCCCCACATTCGTGGGGAGAGGAAATGCCAACCGCCGGGGTCGCAGCCTTGAAAGGCTTGGGTTTCCTCTCCCCCATGGACATGGGGGAGAGGTGGCCGCGCAGCGGCCGGAGTGGGGGGCTGGCGCCGCCATATGCGATTGCCCTGCCGTAAAACGGAGAGAGGGACGCTGTGCTGCCGCTTTCGCCAATCGCCGACGTTGCTCACCCCACCCAGTCGATCGGCACATGTCCGGGATCCGCTTCCACCCGGCCAAGCCAGTCTGCCACCGCTGGATAGGCATCAAGCTGGAAGCCGCCCTGCTCTGCCGTATGCGTATAGGCATAGAGCGCGATGTCGGCGACGCTGTAGGCACCGCCAGCGAAGAACGCATTGGTTTCCAGATGTTTGTTCATCACGCCGAGCGCCTTGTTGCCTCGCTCCAGCGTCACTGCCAGCCGCTCCGGCGTCGCATCCCGGGCGCGTTCTGGAAAAGTCAGCAGCGCCTTGCGCACCGCGATATAGGGCTCGTGGCTGTATTGCTCGAAGAACAGCCATTGATAGGCCAGTCCCCGTTGATATCTGTCCGCCGGCAGGAAGCGCGTGCCCTCGGCGAGATAGAGCAGGATGGCGTTGGATTCGGCCAGCCGCCGGCCGTCGTCGAGTTCGAGCAGCGGCACCATGGCGTTCGGGTTCTTGGCGACATAGTCCGCTTTTCGCGTCTCACCCGTATGTGAACTCACCTCGACATTGGTGAAGGCGAGGCCAAGCTTGGCCATCAGCAGGCGCGGCTTGTAGCAATTGCCGCTGTCGATCATGCCGTAGAGTATCATTGCGGTGCCCCCGGTGCGCTGCCTCTGCCGACGCGATTATCGCAGCGGCCGCGTCCTCAACCAATGATTTGTTTTGGCACGACCATCAGCGCCGCTGATGAAAGCGTCCTTCTCCCCGTTTACGGGGAGAAGTGCCCGGCAGGGCGATGAGGGGCAGCACGGCGCATCAGGATTTCCCTCTTCGCAGCTGAGCCGTCTAACGCGAAAAGTTGGCGCTGCCCCTCATCTGGCTGCCGCCATCTTCTCCCCGCATAGTGACGGGGAGAAGGATGCTCTCGCCACGGATTTCGCCAACCACAAGCACGCCCTAGCCGAACAGCGGCACAACCTTGCTATCCCTGCCAAGCAGCGTGTCGATGGCGAGCGGCTCTTCGTTGAAGATCGTGCCAGCCAACGCCGGGCGGGCGAGAAGAAACCCCTGCAGCAGGTCGGCGCCGCCTTCGAGCGCGACGCGCAGATGGGTGGGCTGCTCGATGCCTTCGACCAGCACCTTGGCGCCGCGGTCGTGCAAGGTCGAAACCAGAGGGCGGAAGAACCGTTCGGCGGCGGCATGGCGGCAGAACTCGGCGAACCAGGTGCCGTCGATCTTGACGATGTCGGGGTGGAGCAGGCTGACCCGCTCCTCCGTCGAGTGGCCGGTGCCGAAATCGTCGATGGCGATGCGGATGCCGTCGCGCCGCATTTCGCGCACCAGTCGGATGAGAAGTGCGTCGTCGGCCGCCTGTTCGGTGATTTCGCAGACCAGCATCCCCGGCGCGAGGCCGAAATCGCCGAGATACCTGGTCATCAGCCGGATCTCGGCCAGCGCCCGCCCGGGATGGTCGTTGATCAGCGGATTGTAGTTGAAGAACAGATCGAGCCCATCGACGCCGATGTTATGAAAATTCCTAAGATGAAGCACCCGGCACATGGTCTCGACAAACAGCCGGTCGGAAGCGGCGATGCTTTCGAAAAACACCTTCGGCGCGCCGGGGCGGCCGGCACGGTGCGGCTCGATCAGGGCTTCGACCGCGACAGCGTGAAGGAAGCGGCCGCGCGGCGCGAAAATCGGCTGATAGGCGCTGCGCAGCCGGAACTCGCCATGGATGCCGTATTCGATACCGACTTCGTCGACCTGGATCGCGTTGCCAACATCGCGCCGCCGCTCGCGCCTCATGGCGTCACCCTGCGCCCGAAGGCCTTCGCCGGCCGTGTCGCATGCGGTGAGGCCGGTTGGACAGGCGCGGCTTCAACGGCCGCGGCGGCGGCCTGCTGCGTGGATTTGCCGAAGACACGAAAGCTTGTCGGCGCCAGTTCCGGCCGCGCCAGCACGAAACCCTGCACCATCGACGCTCCCGATTTCTCGGCGAGTTCCAGTTGCCAGCCCTCCTCGATGCCCTCGAACACCGTGCGGATGCCTTGCTGCTCGAAACTTTTCACCATGGTGGTCAACAGCGCGAAGCCGGCGCCGGACTCCATCAGCTGCGTGATCCAGAAGGCGTCGAACTTGACGATGTCGGGCTTCAGCTCCTTGACGCGGTTGATGTCGGAATCATCGGCGCCATAGTCGTCGACGGCGATGCGAAAGCCGTTGGCCCGCAGCGCGGCGACGAAGCTGTGCAGGGTCTCCTGCGACGCCGAGCGCTGCTCGGTCACCTCGCAGACCACACGGCGCGGATCGATGCCGGCCTCATGCAGCACCAGCCGCATTTCGCGCAAGGCATTGTCGGCAATGGTGCGCTCGGTGAACACCGACGGGTCGAAATTGACGAAGATCGAGGCCTCCTCCGGCAAGCAGGCGCCCGCGTTCAGAAGATGAAGCGTCCTGGTCAGCGCCTCGACATGCAGGCGGTCGGCGGCCGGACAGGTGCTGAAAAAGCTCATCGGCGATTGCGGCTCGCCGTCGCGGAACGGCCGGATCAGCCCTTCGAACGCCGCCACCGACAGCTTGCCCTCGTTGAAGGCGAAGATCGGCTGGAAGGCGCTTTGCAGCGTGTAGATGCCCCAGACACCTGTGGAGGTGCCGTCGTCCTGACGGATGATGTGGGCAAGCCCGATGCTGCGCGACACGGTTCCTCGCTCCGCAAACTGGCGGTCAAACTGTGATCCTGTCACGCAAGCCTCTACCGCCCGTTAATGAATTTATCGTTGCCGATCACGGGTCCTTGAGGCCTGGATCAGCCGACAATGCTTGCACTGCGCGAAATCATGCGACATGAGAAGCGCCGCGGCCGCTCCTGGCCTGCGCCGACCTTGTTTGGAGATATCCGGTCATGGCCTTTCTCGCCGACGCCCTTTCCCGCGTAAAGCCTTCCGCGACCATTGCGGTGACGCAGAAAGCGCGCGAGCTGAAAAATGCCGGGCGTGATATTATCGGCCTCGGCGCCGGCGAGCCGGATTTCGATACGCCCGACAACATCAAGAATGCGGCGATCGAGGCGATCCGCCGCGGCGAAACCAAGTATCCGCCGGTGTCGGGGATCGTGCCGCTGCGCGAGGCGATTGCGAAGAAGTTCAAGCGCGAGAACAATCTCGACTACAAGCCCGAGCAGACCATTGTCGGCACCGGTGGCAAGCAGATCCTGTTCAACGCCTTCATGGCGACACTGAACCCCGGCGACGAGGTCATCATACCGCGCCCCTACTGGGTCAGCTATCCCGAGATGGTGGCGATCTGCGGCGGCACCTCCGTGTTTGCCGACACCTCGATCGACAACGGCTTCAAGCTGACCGCCGCTGTGCTGGAAAAGGCAATCACGCCGCGCACCAAATGGCTGCTGATGAACTCGCCGTCGAACCCGTCGGGTGCCGCCTATACCGAGGCTGAACTGCGCGCGCTGGCCGACGTGCTGTTGAAGCATCCGCATGTCTGGACTCTGACCGACGACATGTACGAGCACCTGACCTATGGCGACTTCGTCTTCAAGACCATCGCCGAAGTCGAGCCGAAGCTCTACGAGCGCACGCTGACCATGAACGGCGTGTCGAAAGCCTATGCCATGACCGGCTGGCGCATCGGCTATGCCGCCGGTCCGGTGGCGCTGATCAAGGCGATGGACATGATCCAGGGCCAGCAGACCTCGGGCGCCTGCACCATCGCGCAATGGGCATCGGTCGAGGCGCTCAACGGCCCGCAGGACTTCATCGCCAGGAACAAGGCGATCTTCCAGGGCCGGCGCGATCTCGTCGTGTCGATGCTCAACCAGGCGCGCGGCATAACCTGCCCGTCGCCGGAAGGCGCCTTCTACGTCTATCCGTCCTGCGCCCAGCTGATAGGCAAGAAGACCAAAGCCGGCAGGCTGATCGACACCGACGAAACCTTCTGCTCGGAGCTGCTCGAGGCCGAGGGCGTCGCTGTGGTGTTCGGCTCGGCCTTCGGCCTCGGCCCCAACTTCCGCATCTCCTACGCCACTTCGGAGACGCTGCTTGAGGAAGCCTGCACGCGCATCCAGCGCTTCACGGCATCGCTGACCTGATCAGGCCAGTCTTGAAATTGAAAACCCGGCTTCACCGCCGGGTTTTTTGTTCGCAACCACGCCTCCTCACAGGCTCGACACTCAGCCGCCATATTGGACTGACGTCACCTCTTCCAGCCAGTCGGCGTGGACACCGTCCAACGCCTCCTGCATGGCGATATGCGTCATCGCCGATTTCGACGCCGCGCCATGCCAGTGCTTTTCGCCAGGCGCGAACGAGATGACGTCGCCGGCCCTGATCTCCTGGACCGGCTCGCCCCATGTCTGGGCAAGGCCGGCGCCTGAGGTGACATAGAGCGTCTGGCCGAGCGGGTGCGTGTGCCAGTGGGTGCGAGCGCCCGGCTCGAAGCTGACCAGCGTGGCCCGCAGCCGCGCCGGCGCCTCCTTCTCGATGATCGGCGTCTGCAACACGCGGCCGGTGAAATACTTTTCCGGCGCTATGATGGTCGGCACGCTGCCGCAAGCAATGATCTTCATCGGGGTGGTCCTGGAACTGGTGAAGCGGCCGGCGACAGACGCCGCCCGACATGTGACGAAAAATGCATTCTCGGCCGATATCATCCCAGGCGCAACCGGCCGTTTCGCGCACCGCCGCAAGACCGTTTTTTCTCCTTAACCATGAACGCTCCCGCACCGTGTCGGGGCACGGAAAGATGGCGAATTCAATGTCTTCTTAACAGCTGCGCACTGGCCCTGAGCCCGCATTTCAAGGGGCGATGAGATGAGCATATTGGCGACGATCAAGGATCACAGCGGCCGGACCTACCGCGGCATCCAGTTGCTGCTTCTGATCAGCATCGGCGCTGCGGTGCTTGGCGCGGTCGACCTGTCGCGAGACCTGCCCTCCAGCAACGCCTTCGCGGTCTCGATCCTCGCCACCAGCCTGGCCCTGCTGGCCCTGATGTATATGCGCAGCAGCGTCGTCCATCGCTTGCGGTCGGCCGCCGCCGCAGAGGCGGAAAAGCATCATTTCCTGACCAGGGACGCGATGACCGGGGCGATGACCCGCCGCTATTTCCTCGAAGCGCTGCACGACAGTCTCGGCAGCATGCGCGACCGGCGCGATGCGACCTTGCTGTTGATCGACGTCGATCACTTCAAGCAGCTCAACGACACGTTCGGACATCAGTTCGGCGACCTCGCTCTGGCGCATCTGGTCAAGACGGCCGAGCGCGTCTTTGCCGGTGGCATGGTCGGACGGCTCGGCGGCGACGAATTCGGCGTCATCGTCCCGCACAACGATCTCGCCATCATCAACAAGAAAGTCAGGCGCGTGCTGGATGCCATGCGGGCCGGGAAATCGCATGAGGGCAAGACCATCCCGCTGTCCATTTCCGTCGGCGTGGCGCTGGCGCCGGCACATGCCTCGAACACGACGGAACTGATGCTGGTCGCCGACCTGGCGCTCTATGAAAGCAAGGCGGCGGGCCGTGGCCGCGTCACTGTGTTCGACGAGGAGATGCTGTCCGACAAGCGCTATCGTCGCCTGGTCGAGCGGGAGTTGCGCGCCGCGGTCTATCTCGGCGAACTCGAGCTGTACTACCAGCCGATCGTCAATCCGGACAGTTCCACCTGTGGCTTCGAAGGGCTGATCCGCTGGCGCCATCCGGTTCGTGGTCTGATCTCGCCGGCCGAGTTCATTCCGATCGCCGAACGCTCGACCCTGATCGAAATGCTCGGCGAGTGGGTGTTCAAGCGGGCCTGCGCCGATATCAGCCATTTCCCCGGACGCCGCATCTCGATCAACGTCTCCGGCGAACAGCTGAAGCGTGACGAGATCGTCACCATGTGCGATCGCGTGCTGAAGGAAACCGGCCGTTCCGCCGCGCAATTCGTCATCGAGATCACCGAGACGGTGGCGACCGCCGCCACGCCCGAAATCCTGCGACGCCTCGAAGCGTTGCGCGGCCTCGGCTTCCACATCGCGCTCGACGACTTCGGCACCGGCCATTGCGGCTTCAACTATCTGAAGACCTTGCCCATCGACAGCATCAAGATCGACCGCTCCTACATCCGCAGCCTCGCCCATGACCAGGTGGCGCAGATTTTCGTTTCGGCGCTCGCCCAGATCGCACGCATCCAGGATGTCACCATCGTCGCCGAGGGCGTCGAGACGCAGGAGGAATTCGCCCTGGCCAAGGCCGCCGGCTGCAATCGTTTCCAGGGCTATTTCTTCGGCCGGCCGGCGCCGCGCGACAAGCTTGGTTCGTTGCGCGCCGTCCATGCCGAGCCGCTGGCGCTGAGCGCCTGAGGCGACGGCCGAAGAATTTCTATTTTTCTTGCCCTGCCGGCAAACAAGTGGGACGATGGCTTTGGGCAGGTGGCCAAACCAAAAGAACCCCGCCCGCGACGGTCGAACAGGCCGGCCGCCGCTCAGGACCGATTGACCAAGCCTGAACCATGCATGCCAGTCGGTCCTACGGGAAACGCCTGAGTGGAGGTCAGTCATGGGTACTCGCGCCGGAGGACGACGCACGGGACCGAAATGCATTGCCATAATCGGTCCCTTCGCCAGCGGTAAGACGACACTTCTCGAAGCCATATTGGCCCGCACGGGCTCAATCCCCCGACAAAACCCCGTCTCATCGGGCAACACCGTTTCAGATCATTCGCCAGAGGCGCGGGCCCACGCGATGAGCGTCGAGGCGACCTTCGCCACCACCGAATTCATGGGCGAGCAGCTTACTTTCGTCGATTGTCCCGGCTCCATCGAATTCTCCTTCGAGGCCGAGCCGGTGCTGGCCGCCTGCGACCTCGCCGTGGTCGTTGCCGAGGCCGACGAAAAGAAGATCCCTGCCCTGCAGCTGATCATGCGCAGGCTCGACGATCTCGGCGTGCCGCGCATCCTGTTCCTCAACAAGGTCGACAAGGCAATCGCCGGCGTGCGTGACACGCTGAAGATGCTGCAGCCGGCCAGCGCCGTGCCGCTGCTGTTGCGCCAGATTCCACTGCGCAAGGATGGCGTCGTCATCGGCTCGATCGATCTGGCGCTGGAACGCGCCTACATCTATCGCGAATATGCCGAAAGCGAAGTGGCCGAGATACCTGGCGATGACAAGGCACGCGAACTGGAGGCGCGCTTCTCCATGCTGGAGACGCTGGCCGATCATGACGACCAACTGATGGAACAACTGCTCGAGGAGATCGAGCCGCCCAAGGACGCCATCTTCGACGACCTCGCCGCCGATCTGCGCGATGGCGCGGTGACGCCGGTGCTGATCGGCGCCGCCGAGAAAGGCAACGGCGTGCTGCGCCTCTTGAAGGCGATCCGCCACGACGCGCCCGACATCGAGGCGACCCGCAAGCGGCTCGGCGCACCCGACGGCGCGGCCACCGTGGCTCAGGTTATGAAGACCATCCACACGCCGCATGGCGGCAAGCTGTCGGTGTCGCGCATCCTGTCCGGCCAGGTCGTCGACGGCTCCGAACTCTGGCTGCCTGGCGGCAACACGGCGAAGGTTTCCGGCATCTACCGAATGCTCGGCAAGGATCAGTTCAAGCTCACCATCGCCAAGGCCGGCGACACGGTGGCGCTGGGCAAGCTGGATGAGGTCAAGACCGGCCAGACGCTGAGTTCGGCCAAGGGCGGCATCAAGCCGCTGCTTGAGTTCGAGCCGCCGCAGCCGGTCTTCGCTTTCGCGCTGCGCCCCAAGGAGCGCAAGGACGAAGTGAAGATGTCGGCCGCCATCCAGCGGCTGGCGGAGGAAGACCCCTCGCTCAGTCTGCGTCACAACCAGGACTCAGCCGAGACCGTGCTGTCGGGCCATGGCGAGATGCATCTGCGGGTCGTGCGCGAGCGGCTGGAAGGCAAGAACCAGATCCCGGTCGAAGGTCATGCGCCGGCGGTGCCCTATCGCGAGACGATCCGAAAATCGGCGCAGCAGCGCGGCCGTCACAAGAAACAGTCTGGCGGCCATGGCCAGTTCGGCGACGTGGTGATCGAGATCAAGCCGCTGCCGCGCGGCTCCGGCTTCCAGTTCACAGACACCATCACCGGCGGCGTCGTGCCGAAGACCTATATCCAGTCGGTCGAGACAGGCGTGCGCGACTATCTGAAGTCGGGCCCGCTCGGCTTTCCCGTCGTCGATGTAGCCGTCAACCTGTCGGACGGTTCCTACCACGCGGTTGATTCCTCCGACATGGCCTTCCAGATGGCGGCCAGACTGGCGATGAAGGAAGGCATGGCCGCCTGCTCGCCGGTGCTTCTGGAACCGGTGATGAAGGTCGAGATCGTCACGCCCTCCGACGCGACCTCGAAGATCATCGCGCTCATCCCGCAGCGGCGCGGCCAGATCCTCGGCTATGATGCGCGGCCTGACTGGCCGGGATGGGATGTTGTCGAGGCAACCATGCCTCAGGCCGAGATCGGCGACCTGATCATCGAGTTGCGCTCGGCGACCGCTGGCGTCGCCAGCTACCGCGCCGTCTTCGACCACATGGCCGAACTCACCGGGCGTCTCGCCGACGAAGCGATGAACGCCAACGGCAAGGCTGCCTGATTCCATCTTCCCCCTCGAACCTCGGTTCGAGGGGGGCAAAATGAAAACGACGCCCGGCGGGGACCGGACGTCGTTTTATTCGCGAACCGTTTCCCGGGAGTAAAACGGAAGGTCCGCCGCATCTGGCGCCGCCGAGCTTCGGCGGCGGAAAAGGTTCGGACGCGGTAGCCGCCTGAGCCCGGGCCGTTCGAGTGATGCCCCCATCTCCCGCACGACCACACCGCGTCCTATGGTCTGGATAGCACGTGTCGGGCGTCCATGTCATGTTACCTGAGGTTACATGTCACTGTTACGTGGCAATTCTGATGAATTTTTGAGTTGCTCCCGCAGGGCCCAGGCAACAAAAAAGCCGGATCAACGAAGATCCGGCTGAGTTTGATTGGAAGTGCCTGTTAAGGCTAACCTCCAGAGGGGAACACTCTAGGGCGCTAATGGGAGGAGAACGCGCCCAGGAGATGATCTATATATGTGCTCATCATGCCCAAGAAACAAGCATCTATTTTGCAACACACGCATGCAAAAAGACGCAGGCTGTGGTCTAACCCATATCCGAGACCAATAGGACCAGCAAAATCAGCGAAACGGAGCGCCAGGCGCTGCGATTCACACTACAGAATCGCCAATCGCGATCGATTTCTGTGCCCAAATGCCAAAACCGCGCAATGATGTGGAAGCAGGCAGTAGCCGTTCATTTATCAGGCAATCAAGGAGGAAGCACCCAATGCGGACGTTTTCGGCGATCGCCGGCAGCGCGGCGTTCTTCATCGCCGCACCCGGCGTGGTTGCCGGGCTGGTGCCCTGGCTGCTGACCGATCATTGGAGATTGCCATGGTCGAGCCTGCCGGGCTTTGTGCCTGTCGGCGGGCTCCTAATTGTCGCCGCGATCGCTGCACTGCTGCATGCCTTCGGCCGCTTTGCGCTCGAGGGGTTGGGCACGCCCGCTCCGGTTGCGCCGACAGAGAGACTGGTGATCGGCGGCATCTACCGCCATGTCCGCAACCCGATGTATGTCGCGGTGCTGTCGATCATCCTCGGCCAGGCGCTGCTGTTCTCGAGCTGGACGCTTGCCGCCTACGCGACCATCGGCGCGGTCGCCATGGTATCGTTCGTCCGGCTCTACGAGGAGCCGACATTGGCCCGCCGCTACGGCGTGCAATACGAGGCCTATCGGCGCGCCGTGCCCGGCTGGCTGCCGCGGCTGACGCCCTGGCGGGGGTAATTCTAAAACAGGATGAAGACCAGAAAGTCGAACGCCAGGGGTGGATCAGAAAGACCAGCTACGGGCCTTGGCGATGATGAAATCACGAAAGACATGCAGCTTGGCCTGGTTCTTCATCGCGTCCGGATAAGCGAAATAGGTGTCGAAGGACGGCACCTCGGTCTCCGGCAACAATTGCACCAGGTCGGAGTCCTTGCTGATCACATAGTCGGGCAGCATGGCGATGCCGGCGCCGCCCTGCACCGCGCGCTTGATCGACAATATGTCGTTGATCTGCAGCGTCGGCACCCTTTGTCCGCCTTCGAAATCGCCAATCGTTTCCAGCCAGTTCAACTCCGACAGATGCGATGGCACCGGCACGCCGAAGGTGACGATGCGATGGCTCTTCAGCTCGGCCACCGAAGCCGGCTTGCCGTGCTTGGCGACATAGGTGGGCGAGGCATAGAGGTGGAAGTGCACGGTGAACAGGCGGCGCTGGATCAGGTCCGGCTGCTGCGGCTGGCGCAGCCGGATGGCGCAATCGGCCTGGCGCATGGTCAGGTCGAGTTCCTCGTTGGCGAGGATCAGCTGCAGGCTGATTTCGGGATAGAGCTCGATGAACTCCTGCACCCGCTCGGTCAGCCAGCCGGCGCCCAGCCCGACGGTGGTCGTCACCCTGAGCACGCCGGACGGGCGATCCTTGGTCTCGGTCAGCCGCGACTTGATGGTTTCGAGCTTCATCAGCACGTCATGCGCCGTGCGGAACAGCATTTCGCCCTGCTCGGTCAGCACCAGCCCGCGGGCGTGGCGGTTGAACAGCGGCACGCCGACATCATGTTCGAGCGCGCTGACCTGCCGCGAGATCGCCGATTGCGACAAATGCAACGTCTCGGCCGCATGGGTAAACGACCCTGCCTCCGCCGCAGCGTGAAACACGCGTAGCTTGTCCCAGTCCAACGCCATGCTACCCCTCATTCTGTTTTGGCGTCTGAATGAAAAATCAGGCTTTTACACGGCGTTTCTAAGTCGCCTTCTGAACTCTTTATTCCGCCGCTTCGCGGTGCACTTCGATGCCGGCCAGATACTTCTCCGCCTCGAGTGCAGCCATGCAGCCGAGCCCCGCCGCGGTCACCGCCTGGCGGTAGATGTCGTCGGTCACGTCACCCGCCGCAAACACGCCGGGAACGTCGGTGCGGGTCGAATCCGGCGCCGTCCAAAGATAGCCGTTCGGCTTCTGCTTCAGCTTGCCGGCAAACAATTCGACCGCCGGCGCGTGGCCGATGGCCACGAACACGCCGTCGACCTTGAGATGCGTTTCCTGGCCGGTCACCGCATGCTTGAGCTTCAGCCCTTCGACCGAAGGCGGCAAGGGCGCCTTGCCGGGACGGCCGGTGATCTCGTCGACGACCGTGTCCCAGATGACGCGGACATTGTCCTTCTTCAGGAGCCGCTCGCGCAGGATGCGCTCGGCGCGGAAATCGCTGCGCCTGTGGATGACCGTCACACTCTTGGCGAGGTTCGACAGGTAGAGTGCCTCTTCCACCGCCGAATTGCCACCGCCGACCACCGCGACATCCTTGCCGCGGTAGAAGAAGCCGTCGCAGGTGGCGCAGGCCGAGACGCCAAAGCCCATGAAGGTCTGTTCGGTGGGAATGCCGAGCCATTTGGCCTGCGCGCCGGTGGCGATGATCAGCGCGTCCGCAGTGTAGGTGGTACCGGAATCGCCCTTGGCGCGGAACGGCCGCACATTGAGGTCGACCTCGGTGATGATGTCGTTGATGATGTCAGTGCCGACGTGTTCGGCCTGCTTCAGCATCTGCTCCATCAGCCACGGACCCTGGATGGGGTCGGCGAAGCCGGGATAGTTCTCGACATCGGTGGTGATCATCAGCTGCCCGCCCGCCTGCAGGCCTGCGACCAGCATCGGCTTCAGCATGGCGCGGGCGGCGTAGACCGCTGCCGTATAGCCGGCGGGGCCGGAGCCGATAATGAGAACGGGCGCGTGCTTGGTGGTCATGTGGAAGCCTCTGCGGAGGGCTGCCGGCAATTGCGGCATGGAAAACTCGTCGATATCGCGCGTAATGTAAGTGTTGCCCACGGCGCCAGCAAGGCAGGTTGGCATTCGTCCCCGGAAAGCTTTGTCGCACCCCTGTCGCCGCTTTGATCGGCCGAAATATTCCGAGCGAGGGATGGAATGGACAGCGAAGTCGTTTAATTACAAGATCACGCAAGATTCTTGCGTATTGCCCCTGACTTATCGAGAGCCCTCATGCCGCTCAAGGCCGATCTCGACGCCATCGACTGGAAGATCCTGCGGGAGCTTCAGGCCGATGGCCGCATGACCAATGTCGAACTGTCGAACCGCGTTGGCATTTCGGCGCCGCCGTGCCTGCGCCGCGTCAAACGGCTGGAGGAAGCCGGCATTATCCGCGGCTACCGCGCCCTGCTCAACGCCCCCGCGCTTGGCCTCGATGTCGTCGCCTTCTGCCTGATCGGCCTGCATCACCAGGCCGACGCCGAACTGCGCACCTTTGCAGAGCGCACCCGCGGCTGGCCGATCGTGCGCGACGCCTGGATGGTATCGGGGGAATCCGATTTCCTGCTGCACTGCGTGGCGAGCGACCTGGGGGCCTTCCAGACCTTCGTCATC
Organism: Mesorhizobium sp. CNPSo 4670; assembly: GCF_057784235.1. NCBI lineage: Bacteria > Pseudomonadati > Pseudomonadota > Alphaproteobacteria > Hyphomicrobiales > Phyllobacteriaceae > Mesorhizobium > Mesorhizobium sp. CNPSo 4670. The sequence goes on from NZ_JBWJFQ010000007.1 coordinate 89,866, forward strand.
GAGGAGCTGACTTCGACCCCGAATGTCGACACGGTGCGCACCGCGCTCACCATCCGCCGGGTCAAGGACGAAGGGCTGGTCTCGTTTGCACAGCCTTGAGGCTGGTCGACGGCAGCACCACATCGTCCCCGCTCGATGCGAATTCCCGGCTTCGCCATACCAGAGCCGCTTTCGCATTCGACAGGCTCTGGTGTAGAAAGCCGGAGCGTTCTGACGGACGTGGCCGCTTTGTTGGTTTCCTAAGGCAATTTCAGGAAAGTGTGACGGGTTTTTCGACAGGGATTGCGTAACAACAGATGGCGCAAGCGGCGTAATTTCACAGAACAGTGTACTGTAGAGTGGGATCATGACTCGATTTTCTAGCCCGGTTTCGGCGCTCATCATCTGCATGAACGAAGCCGACATGATCGGCCCCTGCCTGGAGAGCGTCGACTTCTGCGCCGACATCGTCGTCGTCGATTCAGGTTCGACGGATAACACCCTGGACGTCATTCAGGAGTTCATCGCCAAGGGCTACCCGATAAGGCTGTTTCACAACGATTGGCCGGGTTTCCCACGTCAGCGGCAATTCGCGCTTGATCAAGCCACGCAGCCATGGTGCCTTTCGATTGAAGCCGATGAGGCCGTCGACGACCTGCTCAGGCGGTCGATCGTGACCGTGACGCAGCCTCACAACGAGGCCATCGACGGATGGTTCGTAAGACGGCGCGACAAGCTGAAAGGCTATGGCTATGCGCACCGCTGGGTGCTGCACAACAGGCTGCTGCGTCTGTTCCGCCGCGACAAGGCCACCATGGACATTGACCTGCGGGTCCATGAATCGTTCGAGGTGCCGGGCGAAACCGGTACGATTGAAAATGGCGTGTTGCTGCATCGCCGCGAAATGACTGTCGCGGAGGATCTGGCAAGGGCCAACACCTACTCCAGCCTCAAGGTTGCCACGCTGGTCGAGAGAGGCAAGAAGCCAGGCTTGATAAGGCTGGTCCTGTCGCCGCTCGGCAACTTCCTGAAATTCTACCTGGCCAAGCGCTACTTCCTGTGCGGCCGGCATGGCTTCGTCTATTCGATGATGGTGATGGTGTATTCGTTCGCCACCGAGGCCAAGCTTTATGAAGCTTCACGAGACAACGATCCGACTTGAGACCGCCACGGATGGTGCTTGAGCATGATCATGATCTTGTCCGAAACCGGATTCCACTTTTCGAGATCATGACACGGTGCCGAGTGCCGCTATTGCGGCGAGCAGGCCACCCAAATCCTCGTGGTCGCGCCAGGGCTGGACTGTAAAGCCGGATTGAACGGCCGCTTCGCCGTCGACCAGCCAGCCCTGCGAGAGGCCGGCGCGCTGTCCCGCCTCCATGTCCGCCGGCTTGTCGCCAACGATCAGCGAACGCCGCAGATCGAGCCCCAGACATTTGGCCGCCTCCAGCAGCATGCCGGGATTGGGCTTGCGCATCGGATGATCGGCGATCGCAAGCGGCCCCTCGCCCGCCTCGTGATAGGCGCAGGCAAGGACCATATCCACGAACGCGTTGTCGGCGCTCAGCAGGTCGAGCACACGGCCATTGACGGCGGCGAAATCGCTCCAGCCGTAGTAGCCGCGCGCGATGCCCGACTGGTTGGTGACGATGATGGCGGGAATGCCGGCCCGATTGGCCGCACCGATCGCAGCGGCGATATCCTCGCGCAGCACCATTTCGGCCGGGTCATCGGGATAGCCGGTGTCGAGATTGATGGTGCCGTCGCGGTCGAGAAACAGCGCAGGCGTACCGGTCGGAAAAATCCTGCTATCGATCCGCTCGACCCACAGTCCGGGCTCCTGGAGCGGATAGGGTTCGGGCTTCACGACCACTTCCCGTCAGCCATTGCTGAGACGCGCTTCGACCACTTCGCACAGATGATGATAGAGGCACAGATGCCCCTGCTGGATGATCGGGGTCGAGGTCGAGGGCACGTTGAGCAGGATGTCCGATAGCGGCTTGAGCTTGCCGCCGGTGTCGCCGGTCAGGCTGATCACCGTCATGTCCATCATCCGCGCCTGCTCGGCAGCGGCGAGAATGCTCGGCGAATTGCCGCTGGTCGAGATTGCCAGCAGCACGCCGCCCGCCGAGCCATGCGCCTCGACCTGGCGCGAAAACACCGTGTCGAAGCCATAGTCGTTGCCCCAGGCGGTCAGCACCGCGGCATTGGCCGGCAGTGCGATGACATTGTAGGCCTTGCGCTCCTTGAGGAAGCGGCCGACCAGTTCGCCGGCGATGTGGATGGCATCGCTGGCCGAGCCGCCATTGCCGCAGATCAGCAAGGCTTTGCCCTGCGCAAGAGCCGTCACAATGGCGCTCACCGCCCGCTCCATCTCGCTCGTCAGGTCGCGCTCGACCATGGCGGAAATCGCGGCCGCCGAGCGGACCAAGTAGTCGTTCAGGTCAGACATGAATTCCTCAGCTTGTGGTACCGCCGGCGCGCAATTTGCCGATGGTGTTGGTGGTGCTTTTGCCGGCGACGAGATCGATCAGCACGACGCGGCCGCCCGCCTTCCGCACCACATCGGCACCGACCACGGTGTCGATCGTGTAATCGGCGCCCTTGACCAGCATGTCGGGCAGCAGCGCTTCGATCAGCGCCAGGGGCGTGTCCTCCTCGAACACCACGACCGCATCGACCGAGGCAAGGGCGGCGAGCACGCAGGCGCGGTCATGCTGGTCGTTGACCGGCCGCCCGGCGCCCTTCAGCCGCCGCACCGAAGCATCGCTGTTGAGGCCAAGCACCAGCCGGTCGCATTGGCTGCGCGCCGCATGCAAGAGACTGACGTGGCCGGCATGCAGGATGTCGAAGCAGCCATTGGTGAAGCCGACGCTCAAGCCCTCCTCCTTCCACGCCGCGACCATGCGCGCGGCCGACGTAGCGTCGAGGATGGCATCCTTGTGGGCGGTCGGCCCGTGCGAACGGAACAGCGCACCGGTGAGTTCCTCGACCGTCAGCCGCGCGGTGCCGCGCTTGCCCACCACGACGCCGCCGGCGGCATTGGCGATCGATGCCGCCGCGACAGGGTCGGCACCGGCCGCCAGCGCCAATGCAAAACTCGCGATCACCGTGTCGCCGGCGCCCGAAACGTCAAACACTTCGCGCGCCTGGGTGGCGATATGCCGCGCCTCGGTCGGGTCGACCACGCTCATGCCCTTTTCGCTGCGCGTCGCCACGACGAAATCGAAGCCATGCGCTGAAATCAGCTGGCGTGCCGCCGCCACGATCTCGTCATCGGCGAACACCGCATGGCCAACAGCTTCGCCAAGCTCCTTGCGATTTGGGGTGATGGCGGTCGCCCCGGCATAGCGCGCATAGTCGCGGCCCTTCGGATCGACCAGCACCGGCTTTCCCGCATCACGGCAGATGGCGATCAAGTCGCCGGCGACGCCGTCGAGCAATATGCCCTTGCCATAGTCGGACAGGACGACGATGTCGGCGCGCGTCAGCGCCGCGCGGAAATGCCGGATCAGATCGTCGCGCTCCGCAACATCGAGCGGCTTGATCTCCTCTTCGTCGAAGCGCAGCACCTGCTGGTTGAGCGCGCTGAAGCGGCTCTTGGACGAGGTCATGCGGCCACGCGCCTGCGCCAGGCCGGCAGTGTCAGCGCCGAGTTCGCGCAGCATGCGCACGAGATTGTTGCCGGCAGCATCAGTGCCGATTACCGACACGGGAACAGCGGATGCGCCGAGCGAGACGATGTTGGCGACGACATTACCTGCGCCGCCCATCGTCGAGGTTTCGCCGCGCCCGTGCAGCACCGGGATCGGCGCTTCCGGCGAGATCCGCTCGATGACGCCGTTGACGAACCGGTCGAGGATGAAGTCGCCGACCACCAGCACGGTGGCCTGGCCGAACCGCGCAATGGCGCGGTGCAGGGGTTCGGGAGAAGGCGGATTGTGCTTGATCATGTCACTGGCAACGCGTGGAAAAGGCCGATTTCAACCTTGCGGGTAATCATCAATTGAAGGGCCGGTTCGTTCATGGCGAAGCCGATATACCGCAAATCCACGCAGCGCAACGGCTGGCCATCACCACGATGGCCGGGCGATCAGGTCTTCTGCAGAGCGACATGGACACCCAGCCCGACCAGCACCGCCCCACCGGCCCGCTGCATCAGGCGCTGTGCACGGCTCGAACGCCGCAAGCGGCCGATCACTGCACCGGCCAGGAACACGCAGACGATATCGGCCGAAGAGAACATCAGATTGACGATGGTGCCCAACACGACGAACTGCAGCCAGACCGGTAGCGCCGCCGAGGTATCAATGAACTGCGGCAGGAAGGCCATGAAGAAGATCGCCGTCTTGGGATTGAGCACCTCGACGGTGATGCTCTCGAAAAAGGCGCGCCGCGCCGATTTCCGCTCGATCGCGGGCAGCGCCATGTCACCCTCGACGCGCTTGCGGAACAGCAAAACGCCGAGCCAGATCAGATAGAGCGCGCCGACCAGCTTGACCGCCAGGTAGAGAGGCGGCACAGCGTGAAACAGCACCGACAGGCCTGCGGCAGCGGCAAAGACATGCACATAGCCGCCCAGATGAATGCCAAGTGCTGCCGTCAGGCCGGACCAGCGGCCGCGCGCCATCGTCTGCGCGGCGGCGTAGAGCATGGCCGGGCCGGGAATGTAGGCGAAGATCGCCGTGGTGGCGAAAAACGCGATGAGCAGTTCGGTCGACGGCATTCTTTGTCCCTCACGATCGTCACGGGCGGCACAAACCGACTGAAGCGGAAGCTTTGCGGCGCCACTGTGACATCCGCTTCGCTGCCTGCTTTATCGACAGCCCACCCTGCCTCCCTTATAAGGGCCGGAATCGGCAAGCGAAACGCGTATCAGGGCCAACAACATGATCATCGTCACGGGCGGCGCCGGCATGATCGGCTCCAACATCGTCGCCGCGCTGAATGCCGAAGGCCATGACGACATCCTCGTCGTCGACGACCTCACCAATGGCCACAAGATCGCCAATCTCGCCGATCTGCGCATCGCCGACTATCTCGACAAGGACGATTTCCTGGGCCGTATGGAGGCTGCCTCGTTCGGCCGCATCGAGGCCGTGTTCCACCAGGGCGCCTGCTCGACCACCACCGAATGGAACGGCAAGTTCATGATGGAGGTGAACTACGCCTTCTCGAAACGGTTGCTGCATGCCTGCCAGGCGCTGCGCGTGCCCTTCCTCTACGCCTCCTCGGCGTCCGTCTATGGCGGCGGCGCCGAATTTCGCGAAGACCCGGCGCTCGAGCGGCCGCTCAACGTGTATGCCTATTCCAAGAAGCTGTTCGACGACTATGTCAGGCGCACCGTCTTCGACACCGATCATGCGCAGGTTGTGGGCTTGCGCTACTTCAACGTCTACGGTCCGCGCGAGGCGCACAAGGGCGCCATGGCCTCGGTCGCCTTCCACCTGTTCAACCAGGTCGAGCGGGGCGAGAACCCGAAATTGTTCGGGGCCTACGATGGCTTCGGACCGGGCGAGCAAAGCCGCGATTTCATCCATGTCGGTGATGTCGCCGACGTCAATCTGTGGGTGTGGAAGCGCGGATCGAGCGGCATCTTCAACTGCGGCACCGGCCGCGCCCAGCCCTTCCGTGCCATTGCCGAAACCGTCATCGACACGCTGGGCAAAGGCGAGATCGAATTCATCGAGTTTCCCGACCATCTCAAGGGCAGCTACCAGAGCTTTACGCAAGCTGATATGTCCCGTTTGCGCGCGGTCGGTTACAATGGCCAATTCCGGACAGTGGAAACCGGTGTCAGAGACTATGTCGAATGGCTGAAAGCCCAACGATCCTCGTGATCGGCCCACGCTGGGTGGGCGACATGGTGATGGCGCAGTGCCTGTTTTCGGCGCTGAAAGAGCTTCATCCCAACGCCGCCATCGATGTGCTGGCGCCGGCTTGGGCCGCACCGCTGGTCAAGCGCATGCCCGAAATCCGCCAGCAGATCGACTTTCCGCTCAAGCCCGGCGCGCTGGAATTCACCATTCGCCGGCGTTTTGGCCGACTGCTGCGCGGCCGCTACGACATGGCCTATGTCCTGCCGGGCAGCTGGAAATCGGCGCTGATCCCGTTCTTTGCCCGCATTCCGCGCCGTTTCGGCTATTTGCGCGAAATGCGCTACGGCCTGCTGACCGACATCGTGCCGCTGCCCGACAGCGTCAAACGACGCACGGCGCAGGCTTATTTCGGCCTCGCCCAGGGCGGCAATTTCCGGCCGCCACGCCTGACCGTGGACGCGAAGAACCAGGCCGCTCTGCTCGACCGCTTTGGGCTCGCGCCCCAGAAATTCGCAGCGCTGATGCCCGGCGCCGAGTTCGGCCCGGCCAAGCGCTGGCCGAGCGAAAGCTATGCCGGGCTTGCCCGTGATCTCATGGCGAAGGGTTTGAAGGTCGCGCTGTTCGGCTCGAAGAACGACCGCGACGTGGCGGCGGAGATCGCCGCCCTCGCCCCCGGCGTTGTCGACCTCGCCGGCCAGACCCGGTTGGAGGACGCCATCGACCTGATCTCGGCGGCAAGGCTGGCGGTGTCCAACGACAGCGGGCTGATGCATGTCGCGGCGGGAGTCGGCACGCCGATCGTTGCCGTCTACGGCTCGACCTCGCCGCAAAATACGCCGCCGCTGGCGGAACGGCGCGAACTGGTCTGGCTCGGCCTGTCCTGTTCGCCTTGCCACCAGAAGGTCTGTCCGCTCGGCCACCTCAACTGCCTGAAGACGCTTGAAGTCGAGCAGGTCGCGGCGGCGGCGAAACGCCTGCTGGAAATCCCGGCAGCCGCATGAAGGTCCTCATCGTCAAGACGTCGTCGATGGGCGATGTCATCCACACCTTTCCGGCCGTCGAGGATGCCCGCCTTGTCAGGCCCGACATATCCTTCGACTGGTGCGTGGAAGAGGCATTCGCCGGCATCGTGGCGTTGCATCCGGCGATCGACAGGATCCACACGGTGGCGATCCGGCGCTGGCGCAAGACATTGCTCGACGGCGGCACATGGCGCGAAGCGGCCGCCTTGCGCCGCACCCTGCGCGACTGCCGCTACGACCTCGTCATCGATGCGCAAGGACTTCTGAAATCAGCCTTGGTGGCACGACAGGCCGGCGCGCCGATAGCTGGCTTCGACCGGTCGAGCGCGCGCGAACCTTCTGCGTCGCTGGTCTACGACGTCACCTACGCCGTGCCGCGCGACCTGCACGCCATCGAGCGCACGCGGCGGCTGTTTGGGCTGGCGCTCGGCTATCAGCCCGATCTTTCGAGGCTGGACTCCGGCATTGTCCCGCCGCCCGGCAGTCTTGTAGGCATCTCCGGAAAAATCGCGTTCCTGCTGCACGGGACCAGCCGCGAAGACAAGAAGTGGCCGGTCCAAGACTGGATCGAAACCGCCCGCCTGCTGGTCGAAAGGGAAACGACGCCGGTCACCACATGGTCGAACGAGCGCGAAAAGGCCGTCGCCGAAGCGATCGCCGGCGCTGTTCCGTCAACGGTCGTGGTGCCCAAATCGCCGCTCTCCGACATCGCCGCGATCATCGGCCGCTCGACGCTGGTCATTGGCGCCGACACCGGGCTAACCCATCTCGCCAGCGCCTTCGGCCTGCCGACGGTTGCGGTTTTTCTTGCCACCGAGCCCGGCCTCACCGGCCCGCGCGGGCCATACGCATCAACGCTTTTGGCCGCACCCGGGGACCATTTGACGCCGGGTCAAGTGGTGGCGCAGGCAGAGAGGCTGCTGGAGCGTAGCCAGGCGGATTGATTTATTCAATCAATTCAATTGGAAAGGTTAGTGCTGCCCTCATCCGCCTGCCGGCACCTTCTCCCGGATAGTGACGGGGAGAAGGGAGCAGAGCGCAAAGTTAGCGTATATTTGCGAACGCTGAAAATTAGCGAAATCATTGGTGAAGGCGTCCTTCTCCCCGTCACTATACGGGGAGAAGTGCCCGGCAGGGCGATGAGGGGCGGCGCTAGCCTTGGCTTGAAAAGCAAAACGGCGCTTCTCACATCCCCTAGATAAACTGCACCTGGACGATCTCGTAACCCCTTGCGCCGCCTGGCGCGTTGACCTCGATAGCGTCGCCGACTTCCTTGCCTATGAGCGCGCGCGCGATCGGCGAAGAGATCGAGATTCGGCCAGACTTCACGTCGGCTTCCTGGTCGCCGACAATCCGGTAGGTCTTCTTTTCCTCGGTGTCCTCGTCGACCAGCACCACGGTGGCACCGAACTTGACCTTGTCGCCGCTGAGCTTGCTGACATCGATCACTTCGGCGCGCGCGATATAATCTTCAAGCTCGTTGACCCGGCCCTCATTGAGGCTCTGCGCCTCTTTTGCGGCATGGTATTCGGCATTTTCGGAAAGGTCGCCGTGCGAGCGCGCCTCGGAGATCGCCTCGATGATGCGCGGCCGCTCTTCCTGCTGGCGCCAGCGCAGCTCTTTCTTCAATGACGCGAACCCCTCGCCTGTCATCGGGACCTTGTTCATGATGCCTGACCTTTCCTGCTGCCACCCCCGCGTTTCGGGGAAAGCCTTGTCGATGGGTACAAAAAGAAAACGGTCCGAGAGCCTCGGGCTAACGGAACCGTTTCACCGCAATTTCCCTGAATATAGCAATCTTCGCGGGTTTTTCACGCCCAAAAATAGGTTTTGCGAAAATGATCCGCTGCTTTCACAAATGCCGTCGCCGCAAATGCTGTCACGGCAGATGCGAACCGGCAATGGCCGGCAACAAAAAATCCGGCCGCGATCGCTGGCGGCCGGATTGAGAAGTATTGGGCGCCGAAATCAGCTCCGCATGAAATGGTCGATCTGCTCGGACAGCATCCCGTATTCGCGCGAACCCTTGCCGGTCCGCTTCTCGATTTCCATCAATTGCTGCTGGGCACCGGCCAGATCGCCGATCTGCAGATGCGCTTCGCCGAGATATTCGCGCACCAGCGTGTAGTTGGGGTCGATGCGCAGCGCTTCCTCATAATAGCCGAGACCGACGGTGACGCGGCCGGAATGGCGGTGCGAATAGCCGAGATAGTTGAGGATGCGCGGATCCTGCTTGTTGGCGGCAAGGCTGAGCACGGCGATCGCCTCGTCATAGCGGCCGGCCAGCGCCAGCGAATGACCGGCATCATAGATGCTGTCGTCGTCCAGCATGCCTTCCTGGGGTGCGACGCACTTTTTCTTCTTCTTGTCCCAGACTTCGCCCTTCTTGCACTGGGTCACGGTCTGATCGCTGCCGCCGCTACTGCCGGCGGCGAACACCGGAACAGCAAAGAACTGCAGCGCGACAAGGGCAGTCGCCGCCTGGATCAGAATTCTTTTATGCATCGAAGCCTCCTTGAGGGGTGAGAATGCAACACTAACGCCGGACGCCCTGGGTTTCATCCCGGAAAAAAAGCATATCGGAGAACATCAGGTGACGGATGCTGCAAATCCGCTATCATCCGGCAAACGAGCTGACGGAGACGGAATGTGCAGCGGCGCCTTGAAAAGGATTGGGAGCTTTCGATCGGCCCCGACACGGTGCGCCTGTTCATCCTCAAGGCCAAGGCCCTGAGCGCCGCCGTCAATGAAGACTATGCCGGTGGCGCCGAACACGAGGTCGAACTCGACGGCGAGGCGCATGCCAACCACCATCATGACGGCCTCGCCGAGGAAAGTTCCGAAAACCTCACCGAGGAAGAGTTGCGCGAGTTGATCAACGACCTCAATGTCGATGAAGCAGCCGAACTCATCGCCCTGGCCTGGATCGGTCGCGGCGACTACGATGGCACCGAATGGGCGGATGCGCTTGCCGCGGCGCGCGAACGCGCCAACAAACGCACGGCGAAGTACCTGCTTGGCATGCCGCTGCTTGCCGACTGGCTGGAGGAAGGGCTGGAGGCGATCGGCGCGTAACACCGTCGTTACCGTTCGTGATGGGGCCAAGGCAACCACCTTGCGTCCGCGCCGTTGACGGCCATGGGGTCGATTGCTTTTTCCCAAACCTGCAGGATTGCACTGGTCGTAGCCATCACGGCTGTGCTGGTTACGCCCGCCGACGCCAGACATCGCCATCGGCACCACAAGGCCCAGGTGGAGCAGCCGATGTCGCTGCGGGCCGACCAGCCGCTGGAACCGCGGGGCAGGCATCGCCTGAAACGGCGGGGCTCGCAGCACGTCACGCCGGGCCAGTCGCAGATACAACAGAAAACGATCGACCCGTTGACATCGCTTGGCGACGTCCCGGTACCGGAGCCACGTCCCGCGGACGCCCAGAAGGCCGACGTTTCAAAGAAGGACGAGCTGAAGACGCAAGCTCCAAAGACCGACGGAGCGGCTGACCGGCTCAATGAAGAAAAGTCGCATCAAAAAAAGCCGCCCCGCCCCGAACCATCGGCCGATACGGAAAACACCCCTGAACCGCCTTCTGTGGCGCCGACGCCACCACAAAAGCCAGGGACCGCGGAGCCCGAAGTTGAGCCGCCGGCTATCGCCCCGCAGCCGCCGCAAAAGCCGACGGATGCCGGCGACCAGAAAATGCTGCCCGACCCGCGCTCGGCCGATCTGCCCGACGAGAAGATGCCAGACGAGGAAGTCGCTTGCCGAGAGCGGCTGAAGACGCTCGGCGTCGAGTTCGAGGAACACAAGGCGGAAAGCAATCCCGACATCGGCTGCTCGATCCCCTACCCGATCGTGCTGAAGACACTCGGCAAGTCGATCGCCATCGGCCCCGGCACCGAGCTCAATTGCCCGATGGCCGAAGCGGCGGCGCGTTTCGCCGCCAATGTCATCCAGCCGGCGGCGAAAGCCGAATTCGGCGCGGATCTGAAATCGATCGGCCAGGCATCGGCCTTTGTCTGCCGGCCACGCCACGGCACAAGAAAACTGTCGGAACACGCTTTCGGCAACGCGCTCGACATCGCCAGCTTCACGCTGTCGGACGGCAAGAAGATCGAAGTCGGCCCGACGCCGCCGGAAAAGGACGCGAAATTCCTCAACGCCGTGCGCAAGGCCGCCTGCGGACCGTTCAAGACTGTGCTCGGACCAGGCGCCGACCCCGACCATGCCTTGCATTTCCATCTCGATCTCGAACCGCGCCGCCATGGTGGCACCTTCTGCCAGTGAGCATGGTTGGCCGGGACCGCGTGCCGCAATTCGGCCGCAGGCATGAACACGGGCGCTGAGTTTTCCTTTACCCTTGATCGTTAAAATGCCGGATATCCGTAAATGGGATTTCCGCCAATGGCCGGCAAATTTCGCGTCGTGTTTTCCACCGCCGCGCGCCAATCGAAACGTGCTGCGATGGTCGCCGCCGGCCTTGCCCTCGCGGCGGTTTCGGCCTGCAACACCGGCAGCGTGCTGTCGCTTGAACCGGCCGTCGATGTCGGCTCGCAGACCGCTGCCGTGCCGCAATACACGGGCATGCAGAAGCTTGTTCCGTCCAACCCCTATATGACGAGCGCCGCCTATCCGCGCATGGATGAGCCGATGTCGCCGATCGAGCAGATGCCGGCCAGCGAAACCGACTGCCGCCAGCAGCTGAAGCGCCTCGACGTCGCCTACACCGACCTGGCGCCGATCCATGAAGGTCAGTGCGGCATCGACTATCCGGTCAAGGTCTCGGCCATCGGCAGCATCCAGATGAAGCCCGCCGCCACGCTGACATGCGACATGGCCGCGACCTTCGCCGGCTGGACGAGGAACGAACTCGTTCCCTCCGCCCGCTGGCGCTATTTCTCCGGCGTCAAGACCATCCACCAGGGTTCCAGCTATTCCTGCCGCAACATTGCTGGCGAAGGCGTGCTGTCGGAGCACGGTAAGGGCAACGCGCTCGACGTGATGAGCATCGAGCTCAACAATGGCGACGACATCGACGTGCGCAAGCCCGGCCTGTTCGCCTTCCGCACCCGCGGTTTCCTCAACAATGTGCGCGCCGACGGCTGCCAGTATTTCACCACCGTGCTTGGCCCCGGCTACAATTACGACCACCGCAACCACTTCCACTTCGACATCAAGAACCGCAGGAACGGTTATCGCGCCTGCCGCTAGAGCGTCGGACAACAGCATGTCGACGCCCTTTGCCGGCGAAACACGACATCGCATAGAGTGATGCCGGAACGTTCGGGCGACGGTGATGAGCCAGCGAAGTTTTCGGCGACGCATTGCAATCTGGGTGGCGGCCTTCCTGGCCGCCTATCTGGCGCTCGCCTATTTCGCCGCGCCGGAATTCTGGACATTCCGGGATCGCGGCTTTCGCACCCAGCGCTTCGAGATGGTGACGCACACGCCGCAAGGCATTCCGGGTGATCCAATCAATGTCGGCCTTATCGGCACCAAGAAGGAAGTGGTCCATGCCTTCGCCGTCGCCGGCTGGGACACTGCCGACGCCGTGACCTTGACGACCGCGATCGAGATCGGTGAAAGCGTGCTCTTCGACCATCCCTATCCCGATGCGCCGGTCAGCCGGCTGCTGTTCGACGGCCGCGCCCAGGATCTTGCGTTCGAAAAGCCGGTGGGAGCCAGCGCCGACCGGCGTCATCATGTCCGCCTCTGGCAGACAGGCGCGAGCGGCGATGACGGCCGGCCGCTGTGGCTCGGTTCGGCCAGCTTCGATCGCGGCGTGGGGCTGAGCCACGATACCGGCGCCATCACCCATCACATCGGCCCCGACATCGATGCCGAACGCAATTTCCTGATGCGCGATCTGGCCACCGCCGGCACGCTGATTTCGACCAGAGACATGGCCGGCATCGGCGCCACCAGCAGCGGGCGCAATGGCGGCGGCGATCCCTATTTCACCGACGGCGAGGCCGTTGTCGGCGTGTTGAAGCAACTGCCATGAGATCATGTGTTCTGAGACCAGATGGTCTGGGATCGACCTGAAAATTGGCCGTGACCCCGATGCCGCAGACGACATCGGTTGAGAGCTGTCACTGTCATTTTCTAAAAATCTTGGCGGACTATTTTCGAAAGCCGCGCCGCAATGCTATTGACCGCTCATGCTATACGTCGAAATCGCTATCGTGGTCGTCCTCATCTGTGTGAACGGCCTTTTGTCGATGTCCGAGCTCGCCATCGTCTCGTCGCGCCCGGCTAGGCTCAAGGCGATGATCGACCGCGGCGTCAACGGTGCCGGCCGGGCTCTGGAGCTTGGCTCCAATCCCGGCAAGTTCCTGTCCTCGGTGCAGATCGGCATCACTTTGGTCGGCGTTCTCTCCGGCGCGTTTTCCGGCGCCACGCTGGGCGACCGGCTGGCCACCTTCCTGGCTTCGACCGGCATGCGCGAAAACGTCGCCGATCCGGTCGGTGTCGGCATTGTCGTCGCCATCATCACCTATTTCTCGCTGATCGTTGGCGAGCTGGTACCCAAGCAGATCGCCTTGCGCGATCCCGAGCGCGTTGCCGCGCGGGCGGCGCCGGCAATGACCATCCTCGCCACCGTCTCGGCCCCTCTGGTCTTCCTGCTCGACATTTCCGGCCGCGCCATATTGTGGCTGCTCGGCCAACGCGGCGAAAGCGATGAGAAGGTCACCGACGAGGAGATCAAGATGCTCGTCGCCGAGGCCGAGCATCACGGCACCATCGAATCGGACGAGCGGCGCATGATCGCCGGTGTCATGCGGCTTGGCGACCGCGCCGTACGCGCCGTGATGACGCCGCGCACCGAGGTCGACTGGATCAATCTGCAGTCCGACGAGAGCGCCATCCGCAAGCTTTTGATGGAGACCCAGCATTCGCGCCTGCCGGCAGGTGATGGTGGCGTCGATGTCATGGTCGGCGTCGTCCAGACGCGCGACGTGCTCGCCGCACTGCTTGCCGGCCGCGTGCTCGACCCGCGCAGGCATGTGCGCGCCGCGCCCATCGTCTATGATCAGGCCGACGCGCTGGATGTGCTGCAGAAGCTCAAGGAATCCGACGTGCCGATGGCGCTGGTGCATGACGAGTACGGCCACTTCGAAGGCATCGTCACCCCGGCCGACATTCTCGAAGCCATCACCGGCGTCTTCAGAGCGGACACCGACGCCGGCGACGAGGAGAATGCCGTCAAGCGCGAGGACGGCTCGTGGCTGCTTGCCGGCTACATGCAGGCCGACGAGATGGCCGATGTCCTCGGCATCGACCTGCCGGAAAACCGCGACTACGAGACCGTCGCCGGCTACGTGCTGTCACACATGCACCACCTGCCGGCGACCGGCGAATGCGTCGACGCACAGGGCTGGCGCTTCGAAGTGGTCGATCTCGACGGCCGCCGCATCGACAAGCTCATCGCCACCCGCCTGCCCGGTACGCACCGCGAGCCGGTGCGCTGACGACCAGCTCGCGTCGGTCCCGCTTCAGTGCGCGTCCGGAGGCGGCGCCTTCGGCGTGACGTTGCGCAGGAACGGAACGAGCGCCGTCGCGATGACGAACGCCACCATGATCACCAGGAACGCATCGGCATAGGCCATGGTCGACGCCTCGCGATAGGCCAACGCCCACAACTGCTTCAGCGAAGCGGTGTGACCGTCGCCGACGGCGCCGGGCAATTGGCCATAGCGCAGCGCGACGTTGTCGACGAGACGCATGGCAGCCTCATTCTGTGGCGTCAAATGCGATGCGATCATCAGGAAATGGAAGTTGGTGCGGTCGTTCAGGATCGCGCCGCAAACGGCGATGCCGACCGCACCGCCGAGATTGCGCATCGTGTTGAACAGGCCACTGGCATATTTCAGCCGTTCGGGCGGCAGGCTGCCGAGACCGAGATTGACGCTTGGCGCGACAGCAAAAACCTGCGGGAAGCCGCGAAAGATTTGGGGCAGAAGCAGCTGCGCGGCGCCCCATTCGCTGGTGATGGCACTGAAGCTCCACATCGACGCGCCGAAGGAGGCAAGCCCGAACATCATCAGCCAGCGTGTGTCGAAGCGCTTGGCGAGGAAGATGTAGACCGGGACACCAACCATCGAAGCAACGCCGGTGGAAAAGACCGCCAGCCCGGTCTGCAGGGCGTCGTAGCCGCGCACGTAACCGAGGAACAGCGGCGTCAGGAAGATCGTGGCGAAGATGCCGACACCGGTGATGAACGAGAGGAAACAGCCGATCGCGAAATTGCGGTTGCCGAAGGCGCGGAAATCGACCACCGGCTGCGAATAGGTCAGGCTGCGGACGACGAACAGAACTCCGGTGACCCCTGCGAGGATGGCGCCATTGCGGATTGTCGCATCATCGAACCAGTTCCAGCGCGAACCCTCTTCGAGAACATATTCCAACGTGCCCAGACTGACCGCCATCAAGACGATGCCGATGTAGTCGGCGCCCTTCAAAAGGGACGGATCGGGTTCGTCGATCTTGACCAAGGTGGCGACGAGGATGGTGATGATGGTGCCTGGAATGACGTTGACATAGAACAGCCAATGCCAGCTCAGCGTATCGGTGATCCAGCCGCCGATGACGGGGCCGAGCGTCGGCGCGATCGAAGCGATGCTGCCAACCACCGCGGCCGCATAGACACGCCTCGGACCCTGGAAATAATGGAACGACGAGGTGAAGACCGTCGGGATCATCGACGCCCCGAGCAGCCCCTGCAGTGCGCGGAAAGCGATCATGCTTTCAATGTTCCAGGCCAATCCGCAAAGCATGCTTGCCAGGGTGAATCCGGCCGCCGAGATGGTGAAAAGCCATCGTGTCGAGAACACGCGCGTGAGCCAGCCTGACAGCGGGATCACGATGATTTCCGCCACCAGGTAGGATGTCTGCACCCAGCCGATCTGATCCTGGGCAGCCGACAGGCCGCCACCGATATCCTGGAGCGAGGACGCGACGATCTGGATGTCGAGAAGCGCGATGAACATCCCCACGCACATCACCATGAACGGCAAGATGCTCGCGAGGAAGGATTGCGGGACGGCGCGCTCTGGCATGGCGTCCTCAGCGCGACGCGGTATCGACCGTCACGGCGGTCGACAGACCTGGCCTGAGCGCAACCTTCTGCACCTCGTCCTGGTCGATCGTGATCCTGACAGGGACGCGCTGGACGATCTTGGTGAAATTGCCGGTCGCGTTCTGCGGCGGGATCACGCTGAAGATGGCCCCGGTTGCCGGCCCCAGGCTGGTGACATGTCCTTTGAGCGGCTCGTCGGGCGCAATATCCGTATAGACCGTAGCCGCCTGCCCGTCGGCCATGTGGCGCAGCTGGTCTTCCTTGAAATTGGCATCAACCCACAGCCCCGAGGCCGGAACGATCGTCAGGAGATAGCTGCCGGGTGAAACATAGGTGCCGACCTGCGCCAGCCTGTTGCCGATGATGCCATCGATGGGCGAGCGGATTTCGGTGAAGCCGAGATCGAGCTGCGCGGTGTCGACATCGGCCTTGGCTGCCGCGACCGCCGCGGTCGCTTCCGAGATCTGGGTGTTGAGGACGTCGAGCTGTTGCTTCGCTGCCGCAAGTCCCGCACGGGAGGCGGCGACGGACGCCTTGGCCTGGCCATCGGCGGCAAAGCTTCTCTGTGCGTCTTGCTGCGAACCGGCCCTGGTACTGGCAAGCACCTCATAGCGCTTCGCATCCTGATCGGTGAAAACGGCCGCCGCGCTCTTGGCGTCAAGATCGGCCCCGGCTTGCTGGATCATCGAATTCTGCAGCGAGACCTGGGCATGAAGATTGTCGAGGGCCGATTGCTGCTGCTGGACCGACGCCTCGGCATGTTCCAACGCTGCCTTGAAGGGCCGGTCGTCGATGCGGATCACCACCTGGCCCGCGGCGACATGCTGGTTGTCCTCGACAAGGATCTGGTCGATATGCCCGGCGACCCTTGGGGCCAGCGGCGTGACGTTGCCGCCGACATAGGCATCATCGGTCGAGACGAGAAAGCGTCCGGCCTGCCACCACTGGACGCCGTACCAGCCGGCGACGCCGATCACGACAAGGCCCGCCAACATCAGCAATGGCCTGCGTCGTTTGCTGGCGGGCGTGGGAGCCATGGCCACGGAAATGGCAGGCGTCGGATTTTGGGCGACCGATGGTTGCAATTCGGCCGGTGAAAGAACCTTGTTCATCTGCCGCGCGCCTCTTCCTGGCTGTGCTGGTGCAGCGCGTTGTCGACCAGCGGAAGGCCGGAGCCCTCGCTGCCGAAGCGATACCGCTGCCGCATGCGATCGGTAGCCGCAGGTCCCGTCGCCATGGTGAAATCCTCACTGTCGAGTTCCCTGCCGCTGTGGCGATCGACCAGCACCGGCTCGGCCCAGCGCCCGTCCGCCTTGTCCACCACCACCAAGCTCGGGCCTTCAGGCGCCAGATGCCGGTTGCCCCAGGCGAGCAGCGACAGCAGGACCGGGCGAAAATCGCGAGCCTTTGAGGTCAGGACATACTCGTGGCGAAGCGGCCGCTCGCAGTAGATACGCTTCTCGAACAGCCCACGCTCAACCAGGCTGTTCAGCCGCCGCGTCAGAATGTTGGGCGCAATCTCCAGGCTCTTTTGAAACTGGTCGAAGCGCGTCAGGCCCTGGAACGCATCCCGCAACAGAAGAATGCTCCACCATTCGCCGACATCGTCGAGGCTGCGTGCGATGGGGCACGGGCGGGTTTCAAAGCTTGTTTTGGCAACCATTGTCGCTGGTCTCTTTCAAAATGAAAGTGACTTATAGCCTAGTGGATTGCATTATGCAAGTGACTTGTGAGGATCGAGGACTGGAACCTGGTTTTCAACGGAGATCGGCTAAAACACCAAGACGTCCATTCCGCCCCGTCGGATGGGCGGCGGCGCCGTACGCTACGCCGTGGATACGGATCGCGGCGACGTCACGTCAAAAATGTTTGGGTCACGTCCTCGATCGAAGGCTTTGGCCTCGCCATGCTCGCCGGCCCGCGCCACATCCCGGCGGTCGCCTGAATGGCCGCGGCGGGCCTGCCCCATGCCGGCCCGCGCGTTCATCGACAGCCTCCTCGCCACCCGCCTGCCCAGAGCTCACCGAGAAGCCGTACGCTGATAATCAGCGCGATCCGTTGACATCGTGAAACCTTTTGATTTTTAAGCCGTTATCGGCCTATGTCCGGGGCCAAATCCAAGCCGAAATCTGTCAATGGTGCCAAACCACGCGGTGCTGAAAAGTCGCGCCAGGAAAAGGCATCGACTGTCGAAGCCGCGCCCGGGGCCGAGGGGCATGCCGGGCCTGAGGTCGACGGGCATGCCGCGCCCGAGGTCAACGGCCAGGCCGCGCCGCCGCCGGATGTCATCGAACCCGATCCGGAACTGACGCCCGAGGAGGCCGAGCAGGCGCGCAAGAAATACTTGTTGAAGCGCTTCTGGATCAGCGCCCGCGGTTACTGGGGCCGCGGCGGCGACAGGCTCGCCTGGCCGTTCACGATCGGGCTGTTGTTCCTGATATGCGTGAACGTCGGCTTCCAGTATGGGATCAATCGCTGGAACCGGGCGATTTTCGACGCCCTTGAGCAACGCGATGCCCACACCGTGTATTTCCTGACCGCCGTTTTCGTGCCGCTGGTGCTTGGGAGCGGAAGCCTTGTCGTTACACAAGTCTTCCTTCGCATGACGATTCAGCGCCGCTGGCGTTCCTGGCTCACCACCGCGGTCATCGCGCGCTGGCTCGCGAACGGCCGTTATTATCAGTTGAACCTCGTCGGCGGCGACCACCAGAACCCCGAAGCCCGCGTGTCGGAGGATTTGCGGATTGCCACCGAATCCCCGGTCGACTTCACCGCCGGTGTCATCAACGCGTTTCTGTCGGCCTCGACCTTCATCGTGGTGCTGTGGACGATCGGCGGGGCACTGAGCTTCACAGTCTCGGGTTCGACCATCACGGTTCCCGGCTTCCTCGTCATCACCGCGATCATCTATGCAGCGATTACCTCCACCTCGATGGCAGTGATTGGCCGCCATTTCGTCCACCTCTCCGAGGAAAAGAACCAGGCGGAAGCCGAGTTCCGCTACACGCTGACGCGCGTGCGCGAGAACGGCGAGAGTATCGCATTGCTCGGCGGCGAAGAGGAGGAGCGCAGCGGCATCGACAAGAGGTTCGCCCATGTGCTCAGGCAATGGGCGCTCCTCACAGGCCAGCACATGCGCACGGCACTGGTGTCGCAGGGGTCGAGCCTGTTCGCGCCGGTTGTGCCGGTTTTGCTTTGCGCTCCAAAGTTTCTCGAAGGCAGCATGACACTTGGCCAGGTCATGCAGGCCGCCTCCGCCTTTGCCATCGTGCAGGGCGCATTCGGATGGCTGGTCGACAACTACCCCCGTCTCGCCGATTGGAACGCCTCGGCAAGGCGCATCGCCTCGCTGATGATGTCGCTCGATGGCCTGGAACGCGCTGAGCAGAGCGACGCCCTGGGACGCATCCAGCGCGGCGAAACCGAAGACGGTGCGATGCTCAGCATCGACAATCTCTCCGTGACGCTCGACGACGGCACATCCGTGGTCAAGGAAACCAAGGTCGTGATCGAAGCGGGCGAGCGGGTGCTGGTGGCCGGCGAATCCGGTTCAGGCAAGAGCACGCTGGTGCGGGCCGTCGCGGGCCTGTGGCCGTGGGGTGGCGGCAGCGTCAATTTCCATGCCGACAGACGGTTGTTCATGTTGCCGCAACGACCCTACATCCCCTCAGGCACGCTTCGCCGCGCTGTCGCCTATCCCGCCGCCGCCGACAACTGGACGATTAAAGAGATCAAGGCTGCGCTCGACAGAGTGGGGCTCGCCTATCTCGCCGGCAAGATCGAGGAAGACGCGCCATGGGACCAGACCTTGTCGGGTGGCGAAAAACAGCGACTCGCCTTCGCGCGTCTCCTGCTGCACAGCCCCGACATCATCGTGCTGGATGAAGCAACCGCGGCGCTCGATGAGAAGAGTCAGGGCAGGATGATGGAGGTGCTCATTCAAGAATTGCCGAAGGTCACCATCATAAGCGTTGCGCATCGCGCCGAGCTGGAAGTCTTCCATAGCCGCAAGATCACATTGGAGCGGCGCGAGGGCGGTGCAAAGCTTGTCAGCGATATCGATCTTGTCCCACGCAAGGGCAGACGCAACTTGATCGGGCGCGCCTTGTGGGGCTCCGGTGGGCTCCGATCGAAAGGCAGTGTGACATCGAACAAGGCGACGTTGTCCCAGACAAAAAAATGAAGTCCGCTCAGTTTGAAGCGATTGATCGACCACAATATCAGGGCATCAGCACCACCTTCCCCGTCGAGCGGCGCTCGTCGATCAAGCGGTGCGCTTCGCCAGCCTGGTCAAGCGGGAAGCGGCCGCCGATCGCGACCTGCAGCCGACCGCTTGCCGCCAGTTGGAACAGCTCGGACAGGCTAGCTTTCAGCACGTCCGTGGACAGCAGCGGCAGCAGCGCGAAACCTCTCAAAGACTGGTTGCGGCCGATCATCGTTTCGAGGTCCGAAGCCGCAAGCGCGTAGCGGCCAAGCGCCGCGAACACCAGTTCGCCGCCGGGTGCCAGAGCCCGCAGCAACGCAGCCGTCAGCGGGCCGCCGACCGTGTCGTAGATGATATCGGCGCCCTGCCCGTCCGTGATGTCGCGAACGCGGGCGGGCCAATCGGGCTTGATATAGTCGACGGCGGCATCGGCGCCCAGCGACAGAGCGAGATCGAGCTTGGTCTTGCCTCCGGCGGCCGCGATCACCTTGCGTGCGCCCTTTAGCCTGGCCAGTTGGACAAGCAGCGAACCGACGCCACCCGACGCGGCCGGCACCAGCACCGACTTGCCGCCGGGCGAGCTTTGCCGCAGCAGGTGAAGGGCCGTCAGCCCCTGCACCATCAACGCCGTCGCATCCCCGAACGACAGGGCATCCGGCAGCGGCACGATGAGATCCGCGTCGATCGTCACCTGCTCCGCATAGCCGCTGTGGGGACGCTTCGAAACGAACAAAGGCGCAGCGACACGGGCGCCCAGCAGCGACGCATCCACCCCGTGTCCAACGGCCTCGACGAAGCCCGCAGCCTCGACGCCAAGGATCATCGGCAGTTGCGGCGTCACCGCGTAGCCATCCCTGCGCATCAGCACTTCGAAGAAATTTATCCCGGCGGCATGGACGCGAACCAGCACCTCGCCGGCCTGCGGCACGGGCGACGGCAGGTCGACCGCCTCCAGCACGTCGGGACCGCCGAAGCGGCTGAGTTGAATGGCTTTCATGGCAAACTCCGATCGCTATGGCATCGGCCACGGTTTGCCACTATCTGCGCAGCCTCGACTACACACTCATTTGTCCTCTGCTGACCAAGAGGTGACCATGGCCAATCCGAGCAAGAGACTGACCATCAAGAGACTGCCGATGCTGCCGGCGGAGCGTGCCCTGAAAGTGATCGCGGGGCGCTGGAAGGCGGTCATTCTCTACCATCTCTTCGACGGCCCGCGGCGGCTGTCGGCGCTGAAGGCGATGATGCCCGGCATCACCCAGAAGGTGCTGATCCAGCAGCTGCGCGAAATGGAAGAGCACGGCCTCGTCAGCCGCGAGATCTTTGCCGAAGTCCCCTCGCGCGTCGAATATTCGGCGACAAGTCTCGGCCTCAGCCTCGAGCCGATCCTGCTGGCGCTCTGCCAATGGGGCCAGCACCACGCCGACGAGCTCAACGAAAAGGATCGCCTCGCCGATTGCATCATCCGCCCAAGGCCGGCGCGGGAGACGCACGCCTCCTACAATTGAAAAAGGGCGGCGCTAGCGCCGCCCCGGATCCTTGGGAGGACAATTCTAACCGGCGGTCAGGCCGCCTTGACTTCCTCGGCGACGGCGTCGGCCTGACGTGCTGCCTTCAGCACCTTGGCCCACCACGCGACGTCGTTGACCAGCGCCGTGGCGGCCTGGTTCAGGTGCTCGAGGTCTTCGAGCTTCTTCTCGCCCTGGCGGACGGCGAGGAAGTCGCCCCAGGCGATATGGACGGCCGACTTGACCGGCGCCATCTGCAATTCGACCGCATGAAGGCGCAACTGCTCGACGGCGCGGGAGCCGCCGACGCTGCCATAGCCGACGAAGCCGGCCGGCTTCTTGTTCCATTCGTTGGCAGCGTAGTCGATGGCGTTCTTCAGCACGGCCGTCGGACCATGATTGTATTCGGCGGCGGTGAAGATGAAGCCGTCGAATTCGGCGACCTTCTTCTGCCAGCGCTTCGCCACATCATTCTGCGACGGCGCCCAGGCGGAGGATGCGACCTCGTCGAAGAACGGCAGCGGGAAGTCGCGCAGGTCGACGATCTCGACGTCGATATCGGCATGCGATTTGGCGATCTTGGCGATCCACTGGGTTGGTACGTCGGCGAAGCGCGCGGCGCGCGTGGAGCCGACAATGATGGCGATCTTGGGTTTTGACATGGGGCTCTTCCTTGCAAGCAAAGTTGGTATCGTTTGGATACCGGCGCTATATGAGATACTGTCAACTCGCGGCGCAAGGAGGCACCTTTTTGTTACTGAGGAACCCGCTCAACACCGAAGATTGCCGCGCCGTTTCGGAAATCCTGCAGCGCGTCGGTGATAAATGGACCGTTCTGGTGGTCGGCAAGCTCGGCCAAGGACCGTTGCGATTCAATGAGTTACGCGCCGCTGTCGGCGGCATCTCGCAGAAGATGCTGACCACCACCTTGCGCGGATTGGAGCGTGACGGCTTCGTTACTCGCACCGTATTTCCGACCATACCGCCGCGCGTCGATTACGAGCTGACCGAACTCGGCCATGAATTGCTGATCCCGGTCAGCGCACTTGGCGAATGGGCGCGCGTCAACACCACGCGCGTGCGGGCAGCACGTGAAAAATTCGACGCGACACATGCCTGAAGCCATTGTATTAAAAAGGTTTTCGCCGATGGCTGCGCTAGCGACATTGCATTCCGCCGGCGGCTGTTGACCGGTTTCGGGTCTGGCTTTCAGACGAACGCCGTCAGCGGACAAGGGCAAACCCGCGGCGGTACCTGCCAGCGCGGCGTTCAGCAATCGTTGACTGATTGTCTTCGTTCATCAACAGACCGTGCGCGGCCCGTTTCGCGTCTGCCGCGAGTTCACCCGGCATGGCTGTGCGCCGAAGCCCCTATCAGGCTTCCGCCGGAACCGCCTTTGGCTTGCCCTCGCCATCCAGCGCCACCATGACGAAATCGGCATGGGTGACCTTCTCCATCAGGTCTGAGAGATAGCGCTGCGCCCAGGCTTCGACCTTGAGCGTCATCGAGGTGCGGCCGACACGCTCGACATGGGTGTAGATGCACAGCGTGTCGCCGATCTTCATCGGCTTGGCAAACGACATCTCCTTGACCGCCGCCGTCACCACGCGGCCCTTGGCGCGCTCGGCCGCACGGATGCCGCAGGCAAGGTCCATCTGCGCCATCACCCAGCCGCCGAAGATGTCACCGGCCGCGTTGGCATCCGAAGGCATGGCCAGCGTGCGCAGCGTCAGATCGCCGAGCGGCCGTCCTTCAGCGTAGTGCACCATGGGGGAAATCCTTCGAGGTCAATGCCCTCGATCCCGTACCGTTACGGCGCCGAGAGGTCAACGCGCCACCCACCGAAGTCTCGCTTGACCGCTAGAAGTAACGCTCGAGGTTCGAGCGAATGCGATCCAGGACGGTATGCCCAGAAAGGTCAGGAGAGAATTCTCTGCCCGTGATTGCCTCGTAAGCCTGCGCATAGACCCGCGATGCCTGCTCGACGATCTCGTCGGGTATGTCAGGTATCGGTTGGCTGTAAGGATCGCATCGCTCGGAGACCCAGGACCGGATGAAATCCTTGTCGAAGCTCTCCGGTCGACTGCCGCTGGCGAGGGCTTCCTCATAGCTCCCGGCGATCCAGTATCGGCTGCTGTCCGGCGTGTGGATTTCGTCGGCAAGGATTATGGTCCCGCCCTTGTCGGTCCCGAATTCGTATTTCGTATCGGCGAGAATAAGGCCGCGTTCGGCGGCGCGCTGTTGGCCGCGGGCGAATAGCTGCAAGGCATAGCCCGATACGGTATCCCACTGCGCTTGCGTGAGAAGGCCCTGCTCAAGGATCTCGGCCTTGGACAGCGGCTCGTCATGGCCACCGTGCAGGGCCTTGCTGGTCGGCGTGATGATCGGCTCTGCCAGTTTTTCATTGTCGCGCAGTCCGTCCGGCAGGGTCATTCCATACATGTCGCGATCACCGCGCCGGTACCTTGTCAGGATCGAGGTGCTGGTGGTTCCCGCCAGATAGCCACGCACGACGATTTCGACCGGCAGGATGTCCAGCCTTGTGCCGACGACGACGTTCGGGTCGGGATATTCGAGAACATGGTTCGGGCAGATATCGGCGGTTTCCTCGAACCAGTACCGCGCAGTCTGGGTGAGGATCTCCCCCTTGAACGGGATCGAGGTCAGGATGATGTCGAAGGCACTGAGACGGTCAGTGGCGATGATGATGCGCCTGCCGTCCGGCAGGTCGTAGTTTTCGCGGACCTTGCCGCTGTAGTGGCCCGGCAATTCGGGAATGAAAGCATCAGGCAAGGTGCGCATATGATTCCTGCCTTCCGCAGATTGGCTGATATCATCGCATAAGCTGTCGACCCCATGCATATCAAGCGTGATTGTCGGGATTCCCCGCAACTCGACCTGGCATCCCGGTCGCTTTTTTCACAACCGATGCCGGAAGGCGCGGCGACGCGGCGGACCCGCCGCGTCTAGGCTGTGGCCAGATTTCCGGAGCCGCCCACCAATCATGCAGACCTATGACTTCATCATCGTCGGCTCCGGCTCGGCCGGCTCGGTCCTGGCCGACAAACTGTCGGCCTCGGGGCGCTTTTCCGTGCTGGTGCTGGAAGCCGGCGGCACGGACCGCCGCTTCTACGTGCAGATGCCGCTCGGCTACGGCAAGACTTTCTTCGATCCGGCGGTGAACTGGAACTACAAGGCCGAGCCGGATCCAGGCCTCGCCGGCAATGCCGACCACTGGCCGCGCGGCAAGCTGCTTGGCGGCTCGAGCTCGATCAATGCCATGGTCTGGATCCGGGGCGCGCGCGAGGATTTCGATGCCTGGGCAGCCGCTGGCAACCCAGGCTGGGGCTATGACGATATCTTGCCGGCCTTCAAGGCGCTGGAGGACAATCAGGCCGGCGCCGACGCATGGCGCGGTGTCGGCGGCCCGCTGCATATCACCGACTGTTCGGACGCCGTCCACCCACTGACCAAGCGCTATCTCGCCGCCGGCCAGCAGGCCGGCCTGCCGCTCAACCCCGATTTCAACGGTGCTGCCCAGGAAGGCGTCGGCGTCTACCAGATCTCGACCAGGAACGGCCGCCGCATGTCGGCGGCGCGCGCCTTCTTGCGCCCGGCGATGAAGCGCGCCAACGTCCGCGTCGAGATGAACGCGCTGGCGACCCGGGTGCTGTTCGAAGGCAAGCGCGCCGTCGGCGTCGAATATCTGCAGAACGGCGAGACCAAGACAGCGCGTGCCGGGCGTGAGGTCATCCTGTCGGGCGGTTCGGTCAACTCGCCGCAATTGCTGCAGCTGTCCGGCGTCGGCCCCTCGGCGCTGCTCAAGGGGCTTGGCATCGCCGTCGTCCATGCCAACGGGAATGTCGGCGCGCATCTGCAGGACCATGTCGGCATCAACTACACCTTCAAGGGCAGGCTGCCGACGCTCAACCAGACGCTGCGTCCGTGGTGGGGCAAGCTCCTGGTCGGCATGCAATACATCCTGACGCGCTCCGGCCCGCTGTCGCTGTCGATGAACAATGCCGGAGGGTTCTTCCGCACCGACTC
Organism: Mesorhizobium sp. CNPSo 4670; assembly: GCF_057784235.1. Taxonomy (NCBI): domain Bacteria; kingdom Pseudomonadati; phylum Pseudomonadota; class Alphaproteobacteria; order Hyphomicrobiales; family Phyllobacteriaceae; genus Mesorhizobium; species Mesorhizobium sp. CNPSo 4670. The sequence continues at coordinate 115,521 of NZ_JBWJFQ010000007.1, forward strand.
GGCGGCGACCCGCCCCAACATGCAGCTCTATTTCCAGGCCTTCTCGACCGTCATCCCGAAAAGCGGCGAGCGCCCCATCCTGACGCCCGACCCGTGGCCCGGCTTCTCCATCGGCCTGTCCAATTGCCGCCCGTCGAGCCGCGGCGAGATCATGATCCGTTCCAGCAATCCGCGCGACTATCCCCGGATTTCAGCCAATGCCTATTCGACCGAGGCCGACGTCGCCGAGATGCTCGACGCGGTGAAGTTCGTGCGCAAGATCGCCTCGATGCCGGCAATGGCCGAGATCATCAAGGAAGAGGTCCTGCCGGGCCCGTCGATCACATCCGACGCCGATCTGATCCAGGATTTCCGGAAGCGCTCGGGCACCGTCTATCATCCGGTGTCGACCTGCCGCATGGGCCCCGATCCCTCGCGCGCCGTCGTCGATCCGCGCCTCAAGGTGCACGGCATCGAGGGCTTGCGTGTCATCGACGCTTCGATATTTCCCGACAACATCACCGGCAACACCAACGCCGCCTCGATCATGACCGGTTGGAAGGGCGCCGAACTGGTTCTGGAGGACCAAAAATGAAAATCACCGACGTCAAGACCTGGGTTGTCGGCAACCCGCCGCCCGGCATCGGCGGCAAGTATTTCATCTTCGTCAAGCTAACCACCGATGGCGGTGTCGTCGGCTATGGCGAGGCCTACAACGCCACCTTCTCCGCCCATGTCACGGCGAAGATGGTCGAGGACATGGCCGAGCGCTATTTGATCGGCCGCGATCCGCACGACATCGAGAATTTCTTCCGCCGCGCCTATTCGTCAGGCTTCACCCAGCGCCCTGACGTGTCTGGCATGGGCTGCTTCTCGGCGCTGGAAATGGCCTGCTGGGACATCATCGGCAAGGAGGCCAACAAGCCGGTCTACAAATTGCTCGGCGGCCAGGTGCACGAGACGCTGCGCTCCTACACCTACCTCTACCCGCACACCGGCAGCGTCCACTCCGAGGATGCGCGCGGCAAGAACGTCTACAACGACCCCGATCTCGCCGCCGCCTGCGCGCTCGAATATGTCGAGCAGGGCTTCAATGCCGTCAAGCTCGATCCGGCCGGCCCCTACACCGCCTTCGATGGCCACCAGCCGCGCCTTGCTGACATCGATCTTTCCGCCCGCATGATCAAGGCGATCCGCGAGGCGGTCGGCACCCGCGCCGACATCCTGTTCGGCACCCACGGCCAGTTCACCGCCTCCGGCGCGCTGCGCATGGCCCGCGCCATCGAGCCCTATGATCCGCTATGGTTCGAGGAACCGGTGCCGCCCGACATGCCCGAAGTGATGGCGCAGGTGGCGCGAGGCACGTCGATCCCGATCGCCACCGGCGAGCGGCTGACGACCAAGTTCGAATTCGCCCGGGTCATCGAGAACCGAGCCGCGACCATCCTGCAGCCAGACCTCGGCCGCTCGGGCGGCATCCTCGAAACCAAGAAGATCGCCGCCATGGCCGAGGCCTACCATATCCAGGTCGCCCCGCACTGCTATTGCGGGCCGATCGTCGGCGCCGCCAACATCCAGCTGGCGGTGACGCTGCCCAACTTCCTCATCCTGGAATCGCTGAAGCAGTGGGACGGGTTCCACGCGACGCTGCTTACGAAGAAGATCGAGTGGCAGGACGGCAATGTCATCCCGTCGAAGGAGCCCGGCCTCGGCGTCGAGCTCAACGAAGCGGTCTGCGATGCGCATCCCTACACTGGCAAGGAACTGCATCTGCAGATGATGCAGACGCCGCTGATGCCGTGAGCGAAAGCTACGCCTTCATCGGCCTTGGCCATCTCGGCGGCAATCTTGCCGCCAGCCTGATCCGCAACGGCTTTGCGGTCACCGTCTTCGACCGCGACCCCATCGCCGTCGAGCGCCTCGTCGCGCTCGGCGCGGCCGCTGCCGACAGTACCGCCGAAGCCGCCGCTAAAGCCGGCAACGCCATCACGTGCCTGCCCTCGCCCAAAGTCAGCGAAGCGGTGCTAGCCGGTCTAGGCGGCTTGTTAGAGGGCCTGCCCGAAGGCGGCACCTGGATCGAGATGTCGACCAACGGCCGCGACGAGATCGTGCGTCTGGCTGCCCTCGCTTCGGCCAAGGGCATCGAAACGTTGGAATGCCCCGTCACCGGCGGCGTGCATCTGGCGGCTGTCGGAAAAGTTACCGCACTGGTCGGTGGCGATGCAGCACTTTATGCGCGCCATCGCCCAGCAATCGAAGCGATGTGCGCGAAGTCGTTCCTGATGGGTCCGGTCGGCTCGGCGGCGGTGATCAAGGTGATCACCAACATGCTCGCCTTCATCCATCTCGTCGCCGCCGGCGAGGCCTTGATGCTGGCCAAGCAAGGTGGGCTCGACCTCGCCCAATCCTACCACGCCATCGTTGCCTCCTCCGGCAACAGCTTTGTCCATGAGACCGAAAGCCAGCTCATTCTCAACGGCTCCTACGACATCGGCTTCACCATGGACCTAGCGCTGAAGGATCTCGGCTTCGCGCTGGCCATGGGCGAACAGTCTGGCGTGCCGCTCGAGCTGGCATCGCGCGTCAACGCGATTTTTGAGCAAGGCCGGGAAGCCTATGGCGGCGCCGCGTGGTCGACCCAGATCGTCAAATTGCTGGAAGATGCCGTTGGCACTGACCTGCGCGCTCCCGGTTTCCCGTCTAAGCTCGAAGTCTGATACCAGGCAAGAAATCAAGCGATTTCAGTTGGTTGTACCCACCTCCGGATTCACCTGAATCGATCTGTTAACGACTTGATTCAATATCTGAGCGTCAGCGCGCCGGGCAGGATCTCGAAGGTCGCCGGTATGCGTCCCGGCGACTCGCCATCTATGTCGACCAATGCGCCGTTTTTGTCGACATCGCCGAGCGGCTCGACCACCACTTTCCTGCCGCGCAGGATGGTGATCGCCGGATGGTTGCGGTGCCGACCGCCATAGAGCAGCCGGATGTCCCAGATCAACTTCAGCTTGCCGGCGGCGCGCAGGATCACGATGTCGAACTGCCCGTCGGCCAGTTCCGCATCCGGCGCGATCATCATCCCACCGCCGAAGAACTTGCCGTTGGCGACCGCCACCAGCGCCATGCGCGCCTCGACCGGCGTGCCGTCGTCGACGGTGATCCTGACATGCTGGAAGCGGTAGCGGATGAACTCGACCACGGTGCGCCACAGGAACAGCGACTTCGCCGACATCTTGCCCTTGCGCTTGTCGGCATTGACGGCGCGATCGGTGGCGCCCGACAGGCCTAGGCTGGCGATGTTGATGAAATGGCGGCTGGCCAGTGCCCCATGGTCGTCGATGTAGCAAATGCATCCGGCATCGACTTTCCGAGGCTTGGCCTCCGCGAGCCGCTTCACCACCGCATCCACCTCTTTCGGCAGGCCGAGCCCGCGCGCGAAATCGATGCCGGTCCCGCACGGCAAGAGGCCAAGCTCGGTTGTCCTGCGGCCTTCCTTGGACGCCTGCAGCAGCCCGTCGGCCACGTCGCTGGCAGTGCCGTCACCGCCGGCCGCGATCACCAGGTCGAAACCGTTTGCCGCGAGATCGAGCGCCAGCCTTTCGGCATCACCTTCGGCCTGCGTCTCACGCAGCTCGAATTCGCCGAAATGCCTTTTCAGCGACGCGGCGACCTCCGGCCAATGCCGTTTCAACCGGCCGCCACCGGCAATCGGATTGAGGACCACCCCGACTTTCAAGCACACCCTCCCGCAAGGACATCAAGGCGCCCGGCGCCTCGACTCCTTTGCCGGCATTGAAACCCGCGCCCGCCGACAGGGCAAGGGCGAATGTCCACCGCTGCCGCCCGTCACGGCGGACCGGAAAATCCGCTGTCCTTGATTGATCCCCGATAATCCCGCTATCCACAGGCCTGCCGCAGTGTCGCCGACCACTTACCCGGCGTACATTGAACCCATCTCAGGCGGCTACCGATCGCCCAGCCGAAAGGCGAAGTGAAAGGCGGATTTCCTGAGGCCCGTACGGCCCTGAGCGAGAGCAGGCTTGCCTGCTGGAGGGACGGATGCCGAGACCTACGGGGCCGCGGAAAGCGTGCCAACGCCGACGGCGGACCGATGCTGCCATGAAGGACGGCAAAAACCTTCGATGGTGCGCAGGGCAAAGCCCGCAAGGGCGGAGACCGGCGTGGTCCCGAACGGGCGCTGCTCTCGGGTGGCGGGCTGGCAGGACCGTCAAAATCAAGGCCGGCATGGCGCAACGACTTTACGGAAGTTGCTGCCGCGACCGTGTCCTGATCTGACAGGGAGGCGCTGGGAGAGATCCCGGCGCCGACTGTTGTTTTTGGCTATCCCCTACAATTTTTACGCTGTTTCCGGATATGACTGCAACCGGCGCTGAAATCAGCTAACGTTCGGCGTCGTCGGAGTCCGTTTGATAACGCGCTCTGCAGAGGCGTACGGCGTGGGTTTCGAGAACCGAAGCGCAGCGGACATATGGGTCCGTGAGCATCGGAAGTGCAGAAAACTGCGTCAGGCGTCCGGCAGAGTTAGCGTTAGCGAATGGCTCCCTGAAGGGGGATACTTCATGACGTTGATCCAGAAGCTTGCCGTTGCCTATGCGTTCCTGTTCTTCGGCGTCGTCGCCATCGGCTACATACCGGCGTTCAACGATGCCAACGGCAATCTGTTCGGCCTGTTCTCGCTGCAATGGTACGACGACCTGCTGCACGCCTTCTCCGGCGTCTGGGCGCTGGCCGCCGCCTTCATCTCACACCGCCAGGCGGTGTTCTATTTCAAGCTGTTCGGCTCGGTCTATCTGTTCGACGGCGTGCTTGGCCTGATCACCGGTTCGGGCTGCCTCGATGCCGGCATCTTCATCAACGGCTTCCGCTCCCTCAACGATATCGAATTCCCGGCCCGCTTCTTCGCCAACCTGCCGCACATCGTCATTGGCGGCTTCGCCGTCTATGTCGGCTTCTGGCTGTCGAAGCGCATACACGACCACTTCGCCACGGCCTGATCCGGCCATGTTCCTGTTTCGCTGGCTGAAGCGCATCATCAAGACGATCCTGTGGCTGATCGTCATCATCGTCCTGATCCCGATCGTCGGGCTGAGCTATGGCTTCCTGACGACGTCGTCACTCGACAAGGCGCCGCTGCCCGGCATTGCCGACGGCGCGCCGCCCAAGGCGCTGGCCGACAAGGTTCGCGCCGAAATCCCCGGCTATCAGCGGCCGGAGGAATCGACCTTCCTCACCTACCCGGAATGGGCGATCGTCTACGCCGCCCGCGAATATGCCGGCTTCGTTGACAAGAACCAGCCGAGCGGCTTTCCCTATTGGTCCTACGTCGGTCGCTTCTGGCAGGACTACGCCATGGTGATCCGCGCCAGCTCTGCCTACAATTTCAACTTCGCCAACCACCAGATGCTGGTCATCATCGGCACCAGCCACAGCATCGAACATATCCTGCAATGGGTCTATGAGAACACGGTCGGTCGCGTCACCGAGGCGACCGCCGGCAAGCGCACCGCCGCCGACATCTATCAGGCCAAGGTGGCTGCCGACTATGCCGCTTTCCTCCACCAGGTGCCTTGGTATCAATTTCCCTATAGCGAGAAGCGCGCCGGCCTGTTTGCCGTGCAGCCGGCGCCAGGCGACAGTTCCATCCGCACCAGCGAGCGCAAGCTTGCCTTCGGCCTTGCCGACACCATCAAGCAGGCCTACGCCGACCTGATCAAGCAGGCACTCGCAGCCACATCCCCACCAGCCTTCCTCGACATCCATGTCTGGGCCAAAGGGCCGGTCGGAGAAGCGACGCGCAACGAGCCCGATACCTTGCTGGAGCGCGACTACGGCGCCGACGGCGCTGTCTTCGTCACCAAGCGCTACCAGGTCTTTACCGAGATGATTCCGCGCCTGATCGACAAGGGCGTCTCCTTCGTCGAAATCGGCGGCAGTGACGAGATCATGGTCACCGTGCTTTCGACGGACTCCATCGCTGTGCCCGAAGGCATCCGCATCCTGTTCAGCTATCCGCTACCGGCTGACCCGTCGACGCGCCGCACAGGGCTGACCGTCGCCGTGCGCAAGCTGCATCTTGTGCTGCCGGCTCTGATCAAGTCAGGCGCCAGGCTTGAACATGTCTATGACTATTGAGACGATAGCCGGGCAATGCGCAGACTGATCCGCATCGTCGGCTGGCTTACGCTCACGCTGGTCGCGCTCATTGTGGTCGTGCTTGTCGGCTTTCGCGGCGCGGCGGCGCTGCGAGAGAACCTGTCACCCGAGGAGGCAGCTCCGAGGGGAGCGCTGTTTGCCACCGTCGATGGCCTGAAGATCCACTACCAGGTTTGGGGACCGCAGGACGGGCCGCCGCTGCTGCTGTTCCACGGCACGGCCTCCTGGGCCGAGACCTACCGCGATATCGCCGCGCCATTGGGAGAACAGGGCTTTCGCGTCATAGCGCCCGACATGCCTCCCTTTGGCTATTCGCAAAGACCGGCCGACCAGGACTATTCGCGCGCTGCCCACGCAAAACGCGTCCTCGGTTTCGCCGACGCGCTCGGCCTCCGCCATTTCAGCGTCGGCGTCCATTCCTATGGCGGCGGTGGCGTGATCGAAGCCGCCTTCGAGGCTCCGGATCGCATCGACGCTCTGATCCTGCTCGACGTCGCACTTGGCCTCGGCCGGACCGATGCGCCGACAATGCCATTTGCCGCTGTCCTGAACCTGCGATGGCCTCGCGAACTGCTCACTGCCTCGACCTTCACCAACCCGCTCATGGTCGGACCGGGTCTGCGCTCTTTCATTGAGAACGACGACGTGGTCACGGCTGAACGCATCGCGATCTACGCGCGGCCCCTCAATGTCGAAGGCACCACCGATGCGGTCGGCCATTGGCTGTTCAGCGGCCTGTTCAACGACGAACGAAAATCCCTTGCCGCCAACCCCGCGAACTATCGCACCTTCACGCCGCCCGTCCTCGTCATCTGGGGGCGAGACGATACGACCACGCCCCTGGCACAGGGTGAAGAGATTGCCGCGTTTTTTCCGCACGCCGAACTGGCGGTTCTCGATGGCGTCAACCACATCCCGCAGGTCGAACGCCCGCACGACGTGGTGCGGCTGATCGCGAATTTCCTCAAACGAATCTTGCCGGCCACTCGATAGATCGACGGTTCGGCGCTCCGCCACGCTCATTCCACAATCGCGGCCAAATCCCGCCTTGTTCGCGGGCGATGGATTGTTGCACGTCGTCCAAAAGCGGAAACCGGGTTTGGGACCGCGATATGCAACGAAATGGGCTGCCGGGGGGCATCTCGAAGGGACAAGACCGTGATCAAGACCGCCCTTGTCGCCATGACCATTGTCGGCTGCGACTGCGACGCCAAGCTTTGCGAGTATATTGGCGAGACGCCGGCCAAGTGGTCGACGATTGCCGAATGCGAAGCGGCGATGAAGAGCCAGATGCTGCACGAGCGCAATTTCAACTATCCGCTCATCTCCGGCATCTGCCGCGCCAAGGGTTCGTCGTCCTCCTCGCAACTGGCCGCGACCGCGTCGCGCCCGGAGCTGAAGCCCGCCAGCAGGGTCGTTGAAACCGAAAGCCCGCTGCCGCCGGAATTGAGCCGCCGACCGAGCGTCCCGGTCGGGTCGCCGACGACGGCCGTGGAAGCGGAGGCCGCCCGGCCCGTCGCCTATGAACAAGTGGTCGATGGCGGAACCGGCGTGCTCTATCGCACGAAGAACGGCTACGCCGTGGTCAAGACCGATCTTGGCCGCGCCGTGTCGGCGACCGCCGATGCGGCGAAGCGGTCGGCTAACTGGCTGGCCGGACTGGTACCGAAGGGCCTGTAGCGCAATTCGAGGGCAAGTGTGAAGCGGTCTTCCCGGGAAAGCGCGTAGCGCTTTCCATTAGGGAATTGCGTCGAAACAACGCCCTTACAGCTTGACCTTCAGGCTCTGCCAGAACTTGTCGATCAGCGGCTTTTCGGTGGCCGCATCCTCGCGGGCAACGCGGGTGATGAACAGCAGCCCCTGATCGGCGTGGCCGAAGCCGACGATCTCGAAATCGGCGGTGTCGGTGCGTGTCTTCACCTTGGCGAGAATGCCGGTCAGTTCCTTGCCGTCGGCGAGCTTGCGCGTCGTCGGCTCCTGCGTCAGCGTCGCACCGGCCTGCACCGATTCCTTGGTCATCTCCTGCAGCATCAACTGGTTGAGCGACACCGGATTCATCTCGCCGTATTCCTGCACGACGACGATCGTGCCCAGCGCCGACGCCATCAGATACTGCGTGATGTTCTCGCCGAGATCGGTTTTGGTCACCGAGATGTCGCTCGGATGGACGAAGGAGAAACTGCCACCGGAAAAGGTGGCGAAGTCGTTGCGCTCGAGCGTCACCTTGCTCTGTTTGCCGCCGGGCAGCGTCACATCTGTGCTTTCGCCGGGATCGATATCGACCGTCACGCCGTCGATCGTCAGCTTGAAAGCCTTGAGATCCTCGGCTTGGACCGGTCCAGCGCACAGCGCGATGAGGGTGAGTGCCGCCGCTGATACCATCCGCATTGGTTGTTCTCCTGACATTTGCATGTCGCCCAAAAGTGGCCCCGGTTTTGGGGCAACGACATGCAATCAACAAATGAGTAAAGCGCGTCGCCGGATTCCGTGTCGACGCGACGCGCTCTACACCATCCCGCTCAAGGCCTTGATGGCACGGTAGAAGGTCGAGGAAAACAGTTCCGTCGGGTCATATTGCCGCTTCTTCGCCAGGAAGGCCGGCAATTCTGGATAGGACGCCAGCAATTCCCTGGCCGTGTAGTGCAGCTGGTAGGGCAGGAAGAACCGACCGCCATGCTTGATCGTCACGTCGATCAGCGCCCGCGTCAGCGCCCGCATTTTCGCATTGCCGTCGGCATCGGTCGGCTGGTTGATGTAGAGCACCAGCGAATAGGCCGGCTCCGGCGCATAGGTCAGCGCGATATCCTCCTTGTGGACGATGCGCACCGAGGCATTGAGCACCGGCAGCTTCTGGTTGCGCAGGATTTCGCGCGCTTCGGCGATGAACTCGACATAGGCGGCGCGCGGAATAAAATATTCGTGCAGGATGTCGGTCTCATCCATCAGGTCGTTGAACAGATAGGGCACCGAATCATGCATCGGGTTGTTGCGGGTGACGAGACAGGCCTCGCCTTCGGCCATGGCTGAGGTGCGCGCCACCGTGCAGCTTTCGAATTTCGGTTCCAGTGTCTTTTCGGTGAACCACTTCAACTCCTGGAACAGGCTGCCCCATTTCGCCAGATTGATGAGCACCCGCTTCAGCCCCACCGAACCCGGCTCGCCGATCTCTGGCTGGTCGGCCGGCGGCTGGTCGGCCACCTTGTCATAGCGGTAGACGATCATGTCCTCGAGGAAATTGCCCGGCGCCGTCGACAAATGGCCATAGAACAGGCCGATCTCCTTGTTCGGTTCCAGCACGTCGGCGAAGAATTTCGGGAAATCGTCCGATTTGATGATCTCGCGCGAGGTGCGGTAGACCGTGTTGTCGACGATATCGAGCGTCGCCTCCAGCACCACGCCGAACAGGCCGTAGCCGCCGACGACGTGGCGGAACAGTTCGATGTTTTCGGTCGGCGAGCAGGTTGTCACCGAACCATCGGCCAGCATCACCCGCATTGAGCGGATCGAGCCGGCAACTGAACCTGCCTGATGGTCCATGCCATGCGCGTTGACCGACAGCGAGCCGCCGACCGAGAAGATGTCGGTCGACTGCATCGCCTTCACCGCGAAGCGCGGATGCAAAAGGTTCTGGATGTCATGCCAGCGCGCGCCCGGCTGCAGGGTCATGGTCTTCGCCGAGGCATCCACGGTGACCTTGTTGAACTTTCTGAGGTCGAGCACCAGCGCGTTGTCGTCGAAGGCGTGCCCACCCATTGAGTGGCGGATGGCCGCCAACGAGACTTTCAGCCCGTTGGCGCGCGCGAAGGCCAGCGCCTTGGCGATGTGGTCTTCCTCGCTGACCTCGACCACGCCATAGACCGGCGTCTTCGACAGGCCGCTGGCATCGTTGATGTCGCCGCCTTTTGCCGACCAGGGCAGCGAAGGATCGAAGGCCGGCGGGCTGGCAATCGGCTTCAGCGGCAGTGCGATGCCATCGACGTCGGCGATCCGTCCGGCGTTCTTCGGTCCCGAAGGCCCTCGCGCCAGCCGCGCCACCGTGGTGCCGCCCCACAGCACCGCGCCGCCGAAGACAGCCGCACCCAGCAGCAATCGCCGCGACAGGCGAAACCCTTGTTGTTCCTCGGCCATGGATATCCCCCCGTTGGCCAAGGGATAGCGCGGCGCTTTGGCAAAAACCATAGCAGTACATGGCGGAGCCGTGGCTTTGTTACGGCATCAAGAGTTGCGCTGCCCCTCATCCGCCTGCCCGGCGATGAGGGACAGCGCCCTACCCATCAGAGATTGGACTTACGAAGACTTCTTGATCGACGTCACCATGCCGGTCTTGTCATCGACCGTCACCGCCACCTTGGCGCCGACCTTCAGTTTGCCGACCGCCGCTTCCGGCGACAGCTGGTAGATCTTGCCGTCGTCGAGAGTGATCGACTTGGTCGTCGGATCGACCGACTGGATGGTGCCCTGAACGGTCGCGGCATAGGCCGTGCCGAGGAAGGCGAGCAGGGCGGCGGTGGTTGCGAGGGTCTTCTTCATCGGTAAGCACTCCGTGCTGTTTCGGTTTTCCGGGCTGCCGTCTTAAGCAACGACAGCACCGAACGGCCTGAAACTGAAACGGAAAGCTCCTCCTCCGCAAATCACGTTGGGTGAATTTTCGCAAACAATATCATAGGCTTAATTCCGACACATTGCCTGCCGTCGATGCAGCTTCTGGCCGCTTAGTCTCCCCCCGACAAGTGCACTTCTTTCCACGAAAAGAGTCACTTGGCTGATTGTGGCGGGAAGCTTTCGATCACCACGCTGCAGCCGCAATCCACCTCGGGCGGCATCACGAAACAGACTGCTGACCGGTCATCGGTACAAATTTTGTTTCAAGGATCAGTTCAAACCGCCTCCTAAAGCGGATGAAACTCGCGCTCCGGTTGCAATCCGGGAATGGATGCAGGATGGTGTCGACCGTCGCGATGAAGGGGGCCTTCCATGAAGCTTGCAGTCCGGACCATGATATCCCTGATGCTGGCGTTTGCTCCGGGATTGGGCCGGCGCACAAGGCATGGATCCGGACGACGACAAGACGGTTATCTTTACTCCCGGCGATCCCGAAATGGCGGCAGCGACTGCGAAGGCACTCGCCAGCCTGGATGAATTCCTGGCTTTGTCCGAGGCTCCTCCCTCCGGCACGGATCGGTTCAAATTGAAGGTCAAGGTGCGGGACGGGAATGTCACCGAACACTTCTGGGTCATACCGTTCCGCCGCACCGAGACCGGTTTTGTCGGCATATTGGCGAACCAGCCCGAAGAGGTGCAGAGCGTCGTCCTCGGCCAGAACATAGAATTCACCAGGGACGATATTTCCGACTGGGGATACAAGCGCGGCGGGCGCCAGGTCGGTAGCTTCACTGTCTGTGTGATGTTCAAGAAAATGTCGAAAGAAGAAGCGGATTACATGCGCGACAAGTACGGCTTCGACTGCTGACAGCGATCAGCCGATCTCGTCCTTCGCGCCGATCTTGCGCACTAGTGCTGCCGTCGCCAGCATGGCGCCCATGTCCGCGATCATCGGCGCGACATGCCTGGTGTAGTCGAGCGGCACCGAGATAGCCGGCAGCTCGAAGAAATTCTTCGTCTGCGGCAGCAGCAGGAAACCGTCGCTGCCGTTGAGCGCGACGCGGGCCGGATCGTCTGGCCAGGTTTCGCCCAGCCATTTCAGCGCCTGCGCCAGCCGGCCGGTCACCAACGGCCGTGCAGCCTCGATGTTGTCGGTGCGGAATTCATAGGCGGCATCGAGTTCGGGCACACCGGACGACAAGTCCTGCATCTTGCTGGCGAACATGCCCCGGAAGAAGCCGACGACCGCATTGGTCCGACGCGTCGCCACCAATACCCCCGGGAACGGCTCGATCGCTTCGAAAGCGACGATGACACCCTTGAAGACTGTCGATGAATCCTTGCCCGACCCTACTCGCAGTTCTGCTTCGTAAAGCTCGAACGGAAACTCTTCGTAGCGGCCCGAAACGACATCGTCGAACGACTGCTTGTTGAAGGCGCCGACCGCCTCGCGTGGCAGCCGGTCGAAAGAGTTCGGCCTCCCTCCATGCTGGTAACTCATATCCGCAATGGAGCCGAAGATGATTGGCAGCAGCGTCTCGCGGAACGATTGCTGCAGCCGCGTCTCCGGTTTCATGGCCTGGAAGTAGAGTACGCTCGAAGCCACCAAGCCGATGCCATAGAGAAACACATGTGGTGTCGAGAACCATTGCTCGTTGGGGTCGGCGACCTTGTTGAACAACCAGGCGACCAGCGCCACGAACACCAGCACAACGCCGACGAACAGCGGCACCCGCCATCGCACCTGCCGGACCGCCGAAGCCCTCGCCGCCTCATAGGTCTCGATGTCTTTCCGGATGCCGGCCGTGACCGCCTCGCTCGGCATGAAATCCGCTGTTTCCATCGCCACCCCCGCAAGCCTGCCTCTGCCGGCGCATGATAGTCGGTTTTGCGGGTGCCGCCAGACGGTTAAGCGGTGACACCTTCTTCGCCTGGGGGAGAAGGGAAAATCGCCCGCAGCCGACCCTCCACCTTGCCGCGCACTCGCCCCTTCAACCCTTCCACCGGCAGCAGCCGCTCATGATCACCGGCGCGCAGCCGCACAAGGGGATGCAGATGGTAAGACGCAACAGTGCCGCGCGTGCCGGCATCGGTACTGACATCGACGATGAATATTCCTCCAATCCGCCCCGGCCATGGCTGGCGGGCAAGGGCCGTGCCGAGGAAATCGCCGAGCCCATAGGCGACGATCGTCTGGTCGATCCGGTCCACCGGTTGTACGACATGGGCGTGATGGCCGGCGATCAGCCCGACGCCCTGCCCGGCCAGCCGCCTGGCCAGCGCCTGCGTCTCGGCGCGCGGAAAATGCCGGAACTCCCAGTCCCAGTGCGGCACCGCGCAGAGAAGATCGACGGCATCGCGCGGCCAGTGCGCTGGATCGCTTTCCAACGACACGCGGCCGGCGAACAGGTTTTCATCGGCGTTGCGCCACAGCGTGAAGGCCGCGAAGCCGAAATTCAGCGGCCCGACCGCGAAGCGCTGGACGGGACCGCCGGCAGCCAGGCCGATGCTGCGGATACCGAGCCGCTCCAGCGCCGCCACCGTCGCGTCGAAACCGGCGACGCCCTGGTCGAGCACATGATTGTTGGCCAGCGACAGCACGAGCCTTTCGTGTGCGATGCCAACGGCCGCCAGCGCTTCGACCAGAAAGCGCTCGCTCATCGCATGGTGCGTGCCGAGTTTTGTCCCCAGCACCGCACTTGGTCCGTGAACGATTGGGCTTTCGCAATTGCCGATCACCAGGTTGGCAGAGCCGAGCAACGCCTTGATCGCCGGATCGCACTCCGGCGCGCCGCGGTTGGCCACCGCCGAGATGTCGCCGATGAAGGCGAGCCGCACTGACCGCTTCGGCGGCGGTGTCATCGTCGTCCCTGCCATCGGCGCGAAACCATTGGCATCACCGCCGAGCGAAGGCTTCAGAAAGCGCGGCAGCCACGACAGTTTGTAGGAAAGCGGATAGTTCGACACGCCCAAGCCCAATCGTTTGCCCTGTGTAGACCGTCGGGCTCGAGGGTTGAAGCGCATCCGTCGACAATCGTGCAACGATGGCGGCTGGCCGCCTCGGCGCTGACAGGCGCGGCGCCGCAAATATGTGTATGGTCGCGGGCGCGACCAACGGATGGGAGGAAAAGATGACACGAATGGCAAGCCTGCTGGCATCCGCTTTCATTCTGCTTGTGCCTTTGTCTTCCGCGCGCGCGGCCATGCCCGAAGCGGCAACCGCTTTATTCGAGGCCAAGACCGTGGCCGCGCGCGACACCGCCCTGGCAACGCTTGAGGCCGCCGCGCCTAAAGATCCGGCGTCAGCCTACGCTGCGGGCGCCGGCGAGTTCTTCACCGCGCTGGAACTGCTGGCCAGTGGCCTGCACCGCCATGGTTTCGAAAGCCCGCAATCCTTCATGCTGCCATTGATGCGGCTGCCGGTGCCGGACAATCCCAACCCAGAGCCGCTGACCTATGAGCAGTTCCGCGCCATTCTGGTCGGCTTCCGCGACCGGCTGGAGAAATCCGCCGCCACGCTGGGCTCGGTCCCGGCCGATGCCGATATCGGCATGGTGCTCGATCTCACCCATGTCGGCATCGACCTCAACGAGGACGGCGCGATCACGCCGGATGAGAGCATGGCCGCCATCATGGCCTCGCTGTCGCGCGGCGGCAGCGCGTCGGACGGAGCAGCACCCGTTCTCACCTTCCGCTTCGACCGCGCCGACGGCTATTGGCTGCAGGGCTACGCCGAATTCCTGATGGCGCAGGCCGATTTCTGGCTGGCGCATGATTTCAGGAGCACCTTCGACGGCTCATTCCATATGCTGTTCCCGCGCGCCAAACTGCCGTTGCAGGACATTCTCGTGCCGCCGAGCAGCGACATGGGCAGCAGCATCTTCTCGTCGGAATGGCGCATCGCCGATTTCATTTCGCTGGTGCATCTGGTCAATTGGCCGGTGGTCGAACCCGAGCGCCGGCAGGCGGCGCGTCGCCACCTGCTCGAAATGATCCGGCTGTCGCGCGAGGACTGGAAGGCGATCCGCGCCGAGACCGACAATGACCGCGAATGGCTGCCCGGGCCGCAGCAGAAGGGCGAGAACCATCTCACCGGCCTCGAAGTCGGCGAGGAGCAGGTCCAGGCCTGGCTCGCCACCTTGACCATGGCCGAGGATCTCCTGGAAGGCCGCTTGCTGCTGCCGCATTTCCGTATCACCGGCAAGGGCATCAACATGAAGCGCTTCTTCGACGAGCCAAAACCCTTCGACCTGGTGCTGTCGATCACCGGCCCGGCCATCGCGCCCTATCTCGAAAGCGGCAAGATCCTGACCAGCGAGGAATTCGACCAGATCCAGCGCCAGTTCGGCGGCGCAGGGTTCCTGACCTTTGCCTTGTGGTTCAACTAACGCGCAAATCCGTGCAGCCGGCCGAGCAACCATTGCAATGGATTGGCGACGAAAGCACGCGTAACGAAACTGTCGTGGGCGGCGTCCGAGGCAAGCAAGGCGACGGTCCCGGCTTCGAGCCGGCGCGGCGGATCCGAACTGGCCTCGATGCCCTGGCTTGCCAGCAACTGTCTGATCTCGGCATTGCCGGGGGCGGAGGATTGGCCATAGGCGCTGACGAAGAAGCTCTTCCTGTGGCGCGCGGCCCAGTTGGCGAAAATGTCGGCCTCGTCGAACACGGCGTCGAGCAGGATGACGCCGAGCAGGCGATCGCCGATGTCGCCATTCCCCAATACGAAGGCTGCAGGATTGTAGCCGCCGCTATAGGCGACGAGCACCACAGGCATGGCATCGAATTTTGCCGCCTTGGCGCCGGTCAACTTGCCCAAGCCTTCCGCTGCCTCGGCCATAAATCTCTCAAAATGACCGGGCGTCCAGAAATTGCCGGCGCTCGAATCCTGCGCGTTGCTGGCGAACTGCGGCGCCACCAGCACGGCGTTGAGGCCGGAGGCCTCGACCTGCGCGATAACCCTCTGGCGGCCGACGACATCGCGCTGCAAGGTCGCGCCATTGCCGTGGAAGAACACCACGATGACTGCCGGCCTGGTCGGATCGAACCCTCGTGGCGCCGCCAGCAGCGTGCTGCGGTCGGAATAGGTCTCGTCTTCCCAATAGACGCCGCCACGCGGCGAGGTGTGCCCGCGCCGGCCGTTTGATGTCACGTCGAGAAAAGGCCCGGATCCATCGGGCAGCTTTCCCCGGTAGGGAAAGGGCGATGTCTTGAACGGCACGATGGCCGATATGGCCTTGCGCAAGCGCGCGCCCTCGCCCGCGGCCGGGAACGCCGCCGCGGCCAGCAGTCCGGCGACGATGGCGCGCCGGTCGGGCATCAGGCCGCCACCAGCCGGATGGCTGGCGCCTTCGACGGCAACAGCACGGCAAAGAAGGCCGGGATGGCGACGAGATAGGCGATCGCCGCCCATTGCAGCACCGCGCTGAGGCCGAAGCTTGTGGCGACGATCGGCACGGCGGCCGAGCCAATCACCGAAAAGCAGCCGTTGATGCCCCAGGCCCAGACGAACAGATGCTCCTTGCCGAGCCGCGCCAGCCAGGTCATGGCGGTTGCCATCGGCATGCCCATCAGGAAGGCCGGTGGCGATACCAGGAGGAAGCAGAGCAGTAGCCGGACGGCATAGGGATAGGCACCAATCCAGTCGAGCACCGGCGACAGATAGAAGCCGTACGCCAGCAGCAGCACGCAGATCGCCAGCAGCACGACAGGCAACAGCGTCCGGGCGCGGTTGAAGATGCGCTCGGCAAACAGGCTGCCGAGACCGGAAAACACCAGCATCGACGAGATCAGCACCGAGGCCGACACGGTCGGATTGGCGAGCGCCACGGTGAAGCGGCTGATCAGCCCGACCTCGACCATGATGTAGCCGAGGCCCAGGCAAGCGAAATAAAGGATGGTGCCGAGCTTGCCACGCGAGCGCGAGAACACGATGCGCCAGCCGAAGATGACCGGCAACACCACCAGTGACGCGGCCGTGATGCAGGCGATGCCGAGCGTCGCCCAGATCAGCAGATAGCCCCAGTCGTCCTGGAACAGGTCGAGCCGGTCCAGCGTCAGCGGCAGGTCTGCGACCTTCACGTAAGCGGCGAAGTAGGGTTGGTCGTTGCTCAGCGGACGCACGTCGAAGACATAATCGCTGGCAAGCTTCGTCCAGCCGCCGGTCAAAAGCGCGTGCCAGGTCATGCGCTGCAGGGCGGTGGCCGGCAGCACGTCGGGGCCGGCATCGCCGCCAGTATCGGCGCAGGCATCGAGGGTCGGATCGGCCGGCGCTGTCGGGTCGCAGGCTGCGTTGGGAGCGGTCGGGTCGGCCGGCGCCGTCGCATTGGCGGCGGGTTGGGTCAGCGTCGCATCCTGTCCGCTGCCAAAGATCGAGGCGCGATAGTCGTCGAGGATCTTCTGCGCCGTCGAGCCGTCGTAAGGCATGCCGGGGTAGTAGACCTCTTCCCACGACATCGACTTGGTGTAGTCGCGCAGCGTCTTGATTTCCGCCGCGCTGAAGCCGCCGCGCTTGAACAGCACCGTGGTTGTCGAGAGATAGCTCGACACGGCGAAGATATCGTTGGCCGCACCTTGCGGATCGAACATCCGGGCCGCCTCGGCGATGGTGGAATAGAGCTTCAGCACCGATTTCGGCGGCTCTTCCTTGTTCCACAGGGTCACCGACAGCACGCCGCCATCGGCCAACGCATGCATGTAGCTCAGCATTGCCTCGTGCGTGTAGGCGTATTTCTCCGAGATGGCGAAGCCGCCCGGATTGGACAGGCCGACACTGTCGGCGAGGCTGAGGTCAATGACGTCGTAGCGCTCGCCGGTGTTGGCGAGGAACAGACGCCCGTCATAGTCGATCACCTTGAGGCGCGGCTCGGCCAGGATGTCGCCGGTCACATCCTTCAGCACTGGGTCGCGGAACGCCCACAATGTCATCGGATTGCCCTCGGCGACGGTCACCGAGGTCGACCCGGCGTTGAGCGCGGCTTGGGTGGAGATGCCGCCACCGAACTGCACGACGAAGGTTTTCGGCTTGTTCTTGATGACATAGGGATAGTGCATCGGCAGATAGCGGAAATAGACCTGCTCGGCCGGCGCCAGATTGCGCATGATGCCTTCTGGCCCATCGCCGTCGCGATACATGCCGACATAGGTGTTGGCCGGAACTTCGGGCATGCCGAAGGCAGCATTGTCGCTCAGGCCCGGCGCGAAATGCATGTAGGAGCTGGCATAGACCTGCAGGTCGCCAAACGGCGAGACGCTGCGGTAGATGCGCCTGCCGTCCGGGAAGTTGCGGGCATAGGCGACGCCCTTGTACTGCGACACCGCAATGTCGGGTATGCCGAGCAGGCCGGGCAGCATCAGGTACCCGGCGATTGACAGCGCCGCGACAACCGCGCCGGCGACAACACGCTTCCAGGCGCCGAAGGCGAAGAACCACAGCAGCGAACCGGCGGCCCACAACAGCAGTGGCACGATGATGATGGTTTCCGGCGAGAATAGATACATCGACACCAGCACGACGAGGCCGGCAAGCCCGGAGCCGGTGAGGTCGGCGAAATAGACCCGACTGAAGGCGGTGCGGCTTTTCAGGAAGACGATGCCGAGGAAGAACGCGCCGGCCAGGAACGGCAGGAGATAAAGCAGAAAATTGGCCAGCAGCCGCCATTTCTGCTCGGGATCGGAGACCAGGAAGATGGCGTTGAACGGCACCGTCTGGGCAGCAATGTTGGAGGCGACGGCGAGTGGGCCGACCAGCAGCAGTGCGGCTGTGGCGGCCCCTTGCCAGTGCCGGTCGAACCAGTCCTTGCCGGCGAAGATGACGACGCTGGACAGCGAGAAGCCAAGCATGGCGAGGCTGACCACGAGAGAACCGAAATGCGACCAGCTGCCGACGGCGAACACCCGCATGACCGATATCTGCAGCGCGATGATGGCGCCGGCAATCAGCCCGATTGCGAGGTAATGCGCGAGACCAGGCGCCTCCAGCGAGGCGATGCTTGGTCGGGAGATCGGTGCGACGGCTGCCATGCGGGCCTTTTTATCTGGCGATTCAGCAAGGCCTTACCAAGCGGCCAGCTCAGCTGTTGTGCGTGCCGACGATCTGGTCGCCTTCCATCTTGGTGAAGGGCACGAAAGGCACCACCTTGCCATTATAGATGTCCGAGCGGACGATGTTGAACGTGCCGTCGGCGAGCTGCTCTTTGATCACCTTGAGCACATGCTGGGCGCCTGGCGGACCGACCGGGATGACCATGACGCCATTCGGTTTGAGCTGCTGCAACAGCGATGGCGGAATGTGGTCGATGCCGCAGGTGACGATGATCTTGTCGAACGCCCCAACGCTTTCCCAGCCGTAATAGCCATCGGCGTTGCGGCTGGTGACCGAGCCGAACTCGCTGTAGCCGCGCTCGATCAGCGCGTCATAGGTGCGGCGGGTGCGCTGCGCCAATGGATTGATGATCTCGATCGTGTGCACCTTGTCGGTCAGGTTGGCCAGATAGGCCGACTGGTAGCCGGAGCCGGTGCCGATCTCGAGCACGGATTCGCCGAGCTTGACATCGATGGCCGTCGTCATGCGTCCAACCAGATGCGGGCCGGAAATGGTCACGCCATAGCCGATGTCGAGGAAGGCGTGATCATAGGCGCGCGCCAGATTCTGCGGCAGGACGAACTCCTCGCGCGGCGTCAACAGGAAGGCGCGCTTATTGCGGTCGTCCAGAACGTCCTTGTTGTAGACCATGATCTGGAAGCGATCGAAGCGCTCGGCCAGCAACTTCGGGTCCTCGCCTCGATTGGCCACCATCCACTCGATGAACGCCTTCTTGTCATTCACCGGCACTTCGGCGTTGCGATCATACGGCACCGGCACGCCAGCCCTTGCGGCGCCCGGAAGAATGGAAAATGCCGCCGCCCCCGCCGACAGCGTCAAGAAGTCCCGACGCTTCATTAAAAAGCCTCCAAAAGTGGCCTTTGCCACCTCAAACCCAAGCATTTCAATCCGATTGCACTGCCTCCCAAAACGAGTCAATGGCCGTCGAGGGGCGACCGTCCGGGCGATGATTTTGTGGCAGGCGGGCAACAGTTTTGCCGGTGCCTACGGCCTGTTCAGCAGCACTCAATGGCGCGCGACATTGTCGCATGACTCGCTGAACGGCCTTTTTGGTAAATTAGCAAAGGCTGTTTTGCTTGACTTGGGCGGCAAAAACAGGCAGCAAAACAGGATTGGAGGGGCTCCAATGCCGCGTTGATGGTGGTGGACAAGCCTTTTTGAGGCAAAAAGTCCACGTCGCTCGTTTGGTTTTGAGAGGGATTGATTAACCAACTTTGTCCATATTTTGAAGCAATCGGCAACTAACGACAGGCGCGGCAAACGCGTCGGGGACCACCTGGGATCACTCACAGAATGGTCGTCGCGGCTATCACAGCCGCGGACGTGGGAGCCGATTGGAGCAAGATTGGTGCATGGCGTTCTTGAGTAAAAAAATTGGCGGGGACGAGCGTTGGGACGGCGAGACCGCCTGCGACGCGCCACGGTCCTCTTCCTTCAACCCTGAACGGATCGTCCGCTGGGTCGCGGTGCCCGGTGTCGGCGCGGCCATTTGCCTGTGGCTGGTCGGTACCATGGCTGGCCTGAGTTCCGTCGGCGCCTCGCTGTCGGCGACATCAGGCGGCCTGCCGCAGACGCTTTCGATGCCGGGGGCGCTTGCCCTTGCCGATCCGCTGAAGCAGCGTTTCCTGACATCTTCGGCGCCGTTCGTGCTGGCTAATGCCAATGGCGGCGCGCAGGCGCTGCATGACCATGCCGTGCAATGCGGCGCGGGTTGCTTCAAGCTGGCTGCGTTAAACCCGCAGGCTGAGAAATCCGCTCGCCTCGTGGCGCAGGCAAAGCCAGCCCCGATGGTTGTAAAGTCGAAATCGCAAGAGCGTTTCGAGCGCATGGAGGCGTCGCTGTCGCCGGCCAAGCTCGCTGCTGCCTTTGCCGGCGCCGGAAAACCTGTCGTCGCGGCCGAGGCATCCGCGCGCCCGGTCATTTCCACCGTTGCGCCGCAAATTGCTGAAGCGTCCCTGGTCCCGTCCGTCAAGGTCATGGCCAGCCTGTCGGATGACATGCCGGCTCCAGCGGCCGAACGCTTCGCCCGGATGGATACCGGCTCCGTCGTCGTGCAGACGGCGCCGCAGCCGATGGGCTTTGCCCAGTCGGACGCACAGACGCCAGACAACGCACAGCTGGCGCTTGCCCTCGTCCAGTCGCTGCCGGTCGACGACGAGGCGTTCGCCTCGCCGCTGCCTATGACCGAGTCCTCGGCCGATGTCGCGGTTTCGCCTGTCGAAACCCAGCAGGCACAGCCCGGCGATGCAGCTTCCCTGCCGGATGCGCTGACCGACGACGTGCCGTTGCCGACCCGGCGCCCGCAATTCGACGCGCCGCAGCAGCCCAAGGTCGTACAGCAGTCGACAAAGCCCATCCAGCAACAGTCGAAGCCCGTCCAGCAGCAGAAGCCCGCCCGTGAGATGGTTCAACAGGCCCAGCCCTCCAGGCCGGCGCGGCAAGGCAGGCCCGGCGAGGGCGACGTGCTGGCCTATGCCAAGCCCGACACACCTTCCGGCGGCCTTGGCCAGGCATTCAAGAACCTGTTCAACTCGCCGGGCTCCAGGAGCGGAGCCAGCAATGGCGTCGCCGTCTACGACATCAGCGCCGGGACCGTCTACATGCCTGACGGCTCGAGGCTCGAGGCGCATTCGGGCGTTGGCGCCATGGCGGACCAGCCGCGCTATGCCGATCAGAAGAACCGCGGACCGACACCGCCCAACACCTACAATCTGTCGCTGCGCGAGTCGCGCTTTCATGGTGTGGAGGCTTTGCGCCTGACACCGGTCGATGGCCGCAACAAATACAATCGCGACGGCCTGCTGGCCCATACCTACCTGCTTCGGGGCCGCTACGCCCAGTCGAGCGGTTGCGTTGCCTTCAAGGACTATGCGCGCTTCCTCGCCGCCTTCAAGAAGGGCAAAATCAAGCGCCTCGTTGTGGTGCCGCGCCTGTCGTCTTCGCCGACGCGGGTCGCATCCGCCGCCAGGGGCGCGTAATACCAAGAAGCATTCGGCCGCACTTTCTGCCCTGCTCCTGACAGCCTACTGTCAGGAGCCGCGTTGTCCGATACGCCTCTCCCCACCGCGCTCTTTCCATTTTGGCCAGGAAATCCCATATTCGGGACATGGCCAAATCCCCCGACAAAAAAACGCCGCCGACGGCGAGTGACGACCGCGCCGCCCCGAAGCGGCGCAGCCCGCTGACCGATTTCCTCGACGCCTCAGAGCCGCTGCACAAGGGCGGCTTTGCCGAGATGCCGCAGGCCGAACTGTCGGGCACGCAGCTGACTGGTTCGATCGCTGATTGGGCCGAGCAGATCGAGCAGGAAGCCGAAAAAGAAGGGCGCCTCACCAGCAGGAGCGACGGCGGCAAATCGCCGAAGCCGTCGAAAAAGATCCCCGAGCGGTCGTCTTCGCCCGGGCGCACCGCGCGCGGCACTTCGATGGGCGGTGCAGCGACAGCCAGGGAGCGCACGGCCGCCGGCCTCAACCCGGTCGCCGGCCTCGACATTTCGCTGGAAGAAGCCGAGACGATGACCTCGAGCGGCGTCACCGCCACGGTGGCCGCGCTGTCAGCACTGATCGAATCCGGCAATCCCCTGCACAAGGATGGCGTGTTGTGGACGCCGCACCGCCCTGCCCGTCCGGAAAAATCCGAAGGCGGCATCGCGATCAAGATGGTGTCGGATTTCGAACCGGCTGGCGACCAGCCGACGGCAATCAAGGACCTGGTCGAAGGCGTCGACAACAGCGATCGCACCCAGGTGCTGCTCGGCGTCACCGGCTCCGGAAAAACCTTCACCATGGCCAAGGTGATCGAGGAGACGCAGCGCCCTGCCCTGATCCTGGCGCCGAACAAGACACTGGCCGCACAGCTCTATTCCGAGTTCAAAAAATTCTTCCCCGAAAACGCCGTCGAGTATTTCGTCTCCTACTACGACTATTACCAGCCGGAGGCCTACGTTCCGCGCACCGACACCTTCATCGAGAAGGAGTCCTCGATCAACGAGCAGATCGACCGCATGCGCCATTCGGCAACCCGCTCGCTGCTCGAGCGCGACGACGTCATCATCGTCGCCTCGGTGTCCTGCATCTACGGTATCGGCTCGGTCGAGACCTACACGGCGATGACCTTCCAGATGCAGATCGGCGACCGGCTCGACCAGCGCGCTCTGCTCGCCGACCTCGTCGCCCAGCAGTATAAGCGCCAGGACGTCAACTTCGTGCGTGGCTCGTTCCGCGTGCGCGGCGACACGATCGAGATCTTCCCGGCCCACCTTGAGGATCGCGCCTGGCGCATTTCGATGTTCGGCGACGAGATCGAGGCGATCACCGAGTTCGACCCGTTGACCGGGCAGAAGACCGGTGAGTTGAAGAGCGTCAAGATCTACGCCAACTCGCACTATGTGACGCCGCGCCCGACCCTCAACCAAGCGATCAAGTCGATCAAGGAAGAGCTCAAGCACCGGCTGGTGGAACTTGAGCGCGCCGGCCGGCTGCTCGAAGCACAACGGTTGGAGCAGCGCACCCGTTTCGATCTGGAAATGCTCGAGGCTACCGGCTCCTGCGCCGGCATCGAAAACTATTCGCGCTATCTCACCGGCCGCCAGCCGGGCGATCCGCCGCCAACATTGTTTGAGTACATTCCCGACAATGCGCTGGTCTTCATCGATGAAAGCCACGTCACCGTGCCGCAGATCGGTGGCATGTATCGCGGCGACTTCAGGCGCAAGGCGACGCTGGCGGAGTATGGCTTCCGCTTGCCGTCCTGCATGGACAACCGGCCGCTGCGCTTCGAGGAATGGGATGCCATGCGCCCGCTCTCCGTCGCCGTGTCGGCAACGCCGGGCGGCTGGGAGATGGAACAGGCCGGCGGCGTCTTCGCCGAGCAGGTCATCCGCCCGACCGGGCTGATCGATCCGCCGGTCGAAGTGCGCCCGGCCAAGACCCAGGTCGACGATGTCGTCGGCGAGATCCGCGACACCACCAAGGCCGGCTACCGCACGCTGGTGACCGTGCTGACCAAGCGCATGGCCGAGGACCTCACCGAATATCTGCACGAGCAAGGCATCCGCGTGCGCTACATGCATTCCGACATCGACACGCTGGAGCGCATCGAGATCCTGCGCGACCTGCGCCTCGGCGCTTTCGACGTGCTGGTCGGCATCAACCTGTTGCGTGAGGGTCTCGACATTCCCGAATGCGGCTTCGTCGCCATTCTCGATGCCGACAAGGAAGGTTTCCTGCGTTCGGAAACCTCGCTGATCCAGACCATCGGCCGCGCCGCCAGAAACGTCGACGGCAAGGTCATCCTCTATGCCGACCAGGTCACCGGCTCGATGGAACGGGCGATGGCAGAGACCGGCCGCCGCCGCGAAAAGCAGATGGAGTGGAACGCGGCCAACGGCATCACGCCGGAATCGGTCAAGTCGCGTATCTCGGACATCCTGGACTCGGTCTACGAGAAGGACCATGTCCGCGCCGACATCTCGCAGTTCACCGACAGCGCCGGCGCCATGATGGGCAACAATCTCAAGGCCCATCTCGACGCCATGGACAAGCAGATGCGCGACGCCGCCGCCAATCTCGACTTCGAGAAGGCGGCCCGCATCCGTGACGAGATCAAGCGGCTGCGCGAGATGGAACTGTCGATCTCCGAAGACCCGCTGGCCAAATATGCCGACATGGAAAGCCCGGTTTCGGGCCGCGAAAAGGGCAAGCACAACAAGGGCCGCGCCATCCACAGGACGGTCGACGACAAGGGAAACATCCCTGTTCTGGCAGTCAGCAAACCGGAGGGGACCGCAAACGATCGCGTCAAATCCGCCCTGTTCCGCAAGCCGTCGCTCGACGCCATGGGTCCAGGCACCGACATGCCGACGCCTGCCGGCGCCGTGTCGCGCTCGCTGTTCAAGAAACAGTCGGCCGAGGAAGCGCATGGCTCCGACTTCGGCATTCCCGGTGAGCCGACCAAGCCGCTGTTCAAGAAGAACTCGCTTGATGAGATGACGGTGCGGCGGACCGAGACACCGATCGAGGGCGACAAACCAGTCAAGCGCGAGCGGGCCGGCATCGGTTCCTACGAGGATCAGGGCGACGCCCGCCGCGAGAAGCGCCGGCCAGGCAAGACGGGCAGGCCGGGGAAGTAGGATACTGCAGCCGGGGACTTGCAAGCCGGTTTGAGCTTAAGGTTTCAATCGGTTGCGGACTTCGAATGCCGTCGCGTAGAGTAGTTGATGGTCGTCATTCGCAGACTCGATGAAGAAGAGTTCAAGGCCTGCTTCGTTTCGCCAATGACCGAAGTCACCAACGCCGCAACCGCGGCTGTCGACATATGGCCCTATGTCGAAGCATTAGATCTTGATGAGATCGGCGTGCCTTATCTGAATGACGTTCGACATGTCTACCGAGACGCTCGAAACCGATTTGATCAGGTCTTGATCGGGACCGGCAGATTCAACGCCATTCTCGTGGTCGTTGTCGACCTGAGTACAAGCACGGTTTTCGGACATTTCTTGCTCGACCTCGACAAGGAATATGGATTAGGCGGTGGTCATTTGAGACCTGTCTGATCCGGGTGTTGCACCTGCTGGACCATGCGCCTGCCCTTGTCAGTTGCCGGTCGAAACGATACGGGCCGAGGTAGCTTCTCCGATTCCACCTGCAAGCCCCGCGGCGCCCCACACAATGAAGTCCAAAGACATCGTTGCCTACGTCTTCCTGGCCGTCACCTGGGGGCTGTCGTTCCTGGTGCTGCTCAAGGTGGTGCATGCCTTCGGCTGGATCGGTGCGGTCACCTTGCGTTCGCTGATCGCCGGCATCACGCTTCTGCTGCTGGCGGTGGCAACGAGGCGCCGGCTCGACTTCATCGCCGGCTGGTCGCACTTCGCCGTGGTCGGCGCGACGACGGTCGCTGCCCAGTTGATCGGCCTGTCCTATGCCACCCCCCGCATTGGCACGGCGATGGCGGCCATCCTCGTTGCCGCCATCCCGCTATTCTCGATGATCATCGGCCAGTTGTGGGGGCTCGAGCGCATCACCGTTCGCGGACTGGCCGGGCTGCTGCTCGGCGCCGCCGGTATCATCATTCTAGTCGGCTTTCCGGCATTGCCCGTCACCGCATCCTTCGCGATCGGCTGTGCCGCATCGCTGTTCAGTTCCTTCTCGGCAGCCTTCGGCAGCAACTATGCCAACCGCCATCTGCGCTCGGCCGGCTCGCTCGAACTCACCAGCGCCGCCTTCCTCTTCGGCGGACTGATGACGCTGCCGCTGCTGCTGGCCGTGCCGGTGCCGGCGATGCCGCGCGCCATCGACTTCCTCTATCTCGCCATCCTTGCCTGCGTCATGAGCGCGATGACCTATGTCGTCTATTTCCGCCTGGTCGCCAGCATCGGCGCCACCAGGACGATCAGTGTCGAGTTCGCCGTGACCGTGATCGCCGTGCTGGTCGGCACGGTCATGCTCGGCGAGTCGCTGACCATCATCCAGGCCTTCGGCGCGGTGGCGATCATCGGCGGCTGCGTGCTGGTGCTCGATCCGTTCCCGCGCCGGGTGAAAGCGGCAGCCTTGCCATCGGCCTCGCCCTTGGTGTAGTCATCTCCCGCACTCAAACGTCTTGAAAGGGGGGCTCACGTGTTTGCGTTTTTTCGTCACCATCGTCAGCGTGGCCCGATTTCTGCCCTGCGAGCTAGCTTGCAGGGCTGACCAGGGACGGTCCGGGTTTTTCCCGCTTCGATTTTTTGGTCTGCCCTTCGTGGTGTTGCAACGCCGAGCCTGATGGCCAGCACGCGCACCGTCAAAGTGCATTGAACCGGAGTTTTCCTCCGGCAAGACCAGAGAAATCAAAATGGCCCTGATCAGCCTCAAATCCCTCGGCGTCACCATGAGTGTGCCGCTCTTTGCCAATCTCGACCTCACCATCGGCTCCGGCGATCGGCTCGGCATCGTTGCCGCCAATGGCCGCGGCAAGTCGACCTTGCTGAAATGCCTGACCGGCGAGATGGAGCCGACCTTTGGCGACATCACCCGCACGCGCGGCCTGCGCGTCGGCCATGTCGAACAGTCCGTTGCATCAGCCCTTCTCGACCGGACGTTCCACCAGGTGGTGGCCGACGCCTTGCCGCCCGAACAGGCCGAAAGCGAGATGTGGCGCGTCGATGTTGTTCTCGATTCGCTCGACGTGCCCGAGCCTATGCGCGAACGGCAAATGCAGGCGCTGAGCGGCGGCTGGCAGCGGCTTGCGCTGATCGCCCGCGTCTGGGTCACCGATCCGGATGTACTGCTGCTCGACGAGCCGACCAACCATCTCGATCTGGCAAGGATCAGCCAGCTTGAAAGCTGGCTGAACACGCTGCCGCGCGAGGTGCCCGTCATCATCGCCAGCCATGACCGCGCCTTCCTCGACGCCACCACCAACCGGACGCTGTTCCTGCGCCCGGAACAATCGCCGGTGTTTGCCCTGCCCTACTCGCGCGCCAGGCAGGCGCTCGACGACGTCGACGCCTCGACGGAGCGCAAGTTCCAGCGCGACATGAAGGTGGCGCAGCAATTGCGCCGGCAGGCCGCCAAGCTCAACAACATCGGCATCAATTCGGGCAGTGACTTGCTGACGGTCAAGACCAAGCAGCTCAATCAGCGCGCCGAGCGCCTGGAAGAGGCGGCTGCCCCGGCGCATCGCGAGAAATCGGCCGGCGCGATCAAGCTCGCCAATCGCGGCACCCACGCCAAGGTGTTGATCACGCTCGACGATGCGGCTGTCGAAACACCGGACGGCACGTTGCTGTTCAGGACCGGCAAGCGCCATATCTGCCAGGGCGATCGCATTGTCCTGCTCGGCCGCAACGGCGTCGGCAAGTCGCGCTTCGTCACCCTGATCCGCAACGCCATCCTAGAGCCAGAGACGGTGCACAACGTGAAGGTGACGCCGTCGACCGTGCTTGGCTACAGTGACCAGTCGCTGTCGGGCATCGGCGGCGACGACACGCCGCTGGCGATGGTCTCGCGCCGTTACGATGTCGGCGAACAGCGCGTCCGCTCGCTGCTCGCCGGCGCCGGCGTCGGCATCGATATGCAGGAGCGCCGGATTGGCGTGCTGTCCGGCGGTCAGAAGGCGCGGCTGATGATGCT
Source organism: Mesorhizobium sp. CNPSo 4670 (assembly GCF_057784235.1). Taxonomy (NCBI): domain Bacteria; kingdom Pseudomonadati; phylum Pseudomonadota; class Alphaproteobacteria; order Hyphomicrobiales; family Phyllobacteriaceae; genus Mesorhizobium; species Mesorhizobium sp. CNPSo 4670. Next base: position 143,484 of record NZ_JBWJFQ010000007.1, read on the forward strand.
GGCGCTCAGGCTCGCCAACCCCAATTTCTACTTGCTCGACGAGCCGACCAACCATCTCGACATAGACGGCCAGGAAGCGCTGGAAGCGGAGCTGCTGGCGCATCAGGCAAGCTGCGTGCTCGCTTCGCATGACCGCTCCTTCATCCGCGCCATCGGCAACCGCTTCTGGCTGTTCGAGAAACGGCGGCTGACCGAAGTCGAGGACCCGGAAGAGTTCTTCAGTACCGTAGCGGAGGGATCGAATTGACGACAATACAGACACGCGGGCCGACACTGCCAATAGTGCTGGCCCACAAGGAAATATTAGCCCGCAATAATACTTTTCCATCGCCTGAAAAAGGCGCATCCTGACACCTCGCGAACCGAGGGAGGAAAACGGTCATGCGCGGGATGGACGTCGTCAAGAACCTTTATGATGCTTATGCAAAACGCGACATCGTGGGCGCGCTGGGCCACTGTTCCGACGATGTCGTCTTCCGCTGGGTCGCAGAACCGCATGCACCTTTCATCGCGGCAGGCAACGGCAAACAGCAATTCCTTGACCGCCTCATGTCGCTGGACAAGGATTTCGAATACCGGAGCTTCGTCCCGATGGACTACATCGACGGTGGCGACAAGGTTGCGGCGCAGGTCGAAATCCATCTGACGCGCAGAACCACCGGCCAGGAGCTTGTCATGCATACCGCTGACTTCTGGACGATACGCGACGGCAAGATCATCGCGATGGTGGAGTATTACGACACCGCGCTGGCCGCCTCGGTCCTCTGAAATAATTTCGGCGCTCTGTCGGATCGTCTGAACCTGCCGCGTCCTTGGGATGCCGACACGATGATGCCGGCGCCAACCCAGGGAGAGCATATCATGTCGGTCCTTTCATCCATCGGTCGTATCGCAACCCAATATGCGGCGGCACGTGCCCGCCATCGCAGCGAACGCATCCTGCTCTCGCTGCCCGCCGAATTGCGCAAGGACATCGGCTTTCCGGAACTCTTCGACGCGCAGAACAGCCGCCGCGCAGCCACCTTCTCGGCCAAGGTCATATGACCGCGACCAGCCTGCCTCTGCCACTGTCGCTCAACTCCGCCGATTGCCCGGTTTGTCCGGGCCCGGCCTTCGAGAAAAATTTCACGGCCCTGTAGGATTGCCGTCAGCTCATGCGTCCTATGGCTCGCAAGGCCAAGCCAAACGCAAAGAGGAGCAAGACATGACTGACCAGACCCCCGTTCAGCCCGCGCCGAAGGTGCTCGGCGGATTGACCCCCTATCTGCAGGTGGACGGAGCCTTCAAGGCGGCTGAATTCTACAAGAAGGCCTTCGGCGCCGAGCAGGTGTTTGCCTATCCGCCGGACGAAAAAGGCCGCACCATGCACATCCATCTCTACATCAATGGCTCGACGCTTATGCTGGGCGACGCCTACCCCGAGCACGGCCACCCGCATCAGAACCCGCAGGGCTACACCATGCAGCTGCATCTCCAGGACGACACCATCGAAAGCTGGTGGCAGCGCGCCATCGACGCCGGCTGCGAAGAAGTGGTGCCGCTGCAGGTGATGTTCTGGGGCGACCGTTGGGGCCAGCTGCGTGACCCCTTTGGTGTTGCCTGGGCGATGAACGCCCCGGTGAAGTAAATCTTCGAGCGGCAACGCCTTGCCGCTGGCAAGAGATGATGCGCTCACCTGCGCCGGGTCGCATCCCTGCCGGCCCGGCGCCCGATTTCAGCAAGAGGAATATGCCATGTCCTATGTCGATGGTTTCTTGCTTGCCGTGCCAAAGGCCAAACTCGACGACTACAAGAGGCTGGCCAACCTCGCAGGCCCCATATGGATGGAACACGGTGCGCTCGCCTATGTCGAGTGTATCGGCGACGACGTGCCCTATGGCGAGGTCACCTCGTTTCCGCGTGCCGTTCAGGCAACTGACGACGAGATCGTCGTCTTCGCCTGGGCAGCCTATGAATCCAGGCAAAGCCGAGACGCGGTGATGGCCAAGGTGATGGCCGACCCGCGTTTGACACCCGATTGGGGGCCCATGCCGTTCGATATGAAGCGCATGATCTTCGGCGGCTTCCGGCCCTTCATCGAGCTTTGAGCAACTGAGCCCCCATCACTTCGTCATCCTATGGCGGAGCAAGGAGCGAAGCGACGCGGCGCAGACCATAGGATCCATGCCGTTACGTTAAAGCATTGAAAACGATGAAGAATTCCGCTCCGCTGCATCCTCGATCGAGGTCCCGGAATGGATCCTCGGGTGTTCGCGACGCTGCTTCGCGGCTGCTCCGCCCGTGGATGACGAAGCTGGGGGTTAATCTGCCACCCGCGCGCTAATCCAATCTATCCAGCAGCGGCTTGAGCCGATCGCCATAACGCTTCCACAGATCGACCGAGCCCTGATACATCGGCTGGCGCACCTGCGCGGCGGACGCCGTGCGCACCGGCCGGTCGGTCTCGTGGAACGACAGCACCGCATCGTTCCACGGCAGGCCGAGATGGGCGATCAGCGCCCGTGTCTGCCCTTCCTGGTCGGCGACGAAATCCTCGTAGCGCACATCATGCACCACCCCAGGCAACACGGCATGCCAGTGCGCCATGATGTCGGTGTAGAGGTTGTGGAAATCGGCAAGTTCGCCGAGGTCGTAGCCGTAGCGATGGCTGTCGCCGCGGAAATGCACCTTGTAGATCGAAAGGCATGTCGCCGCCGCGTCGCGGGCGCAATGGACGATCTTGGCTTTCGGCAACATCATATGGAGGAAGCCGATGAGCAGGAAATTGCCCGGCATCTTGTCTGTGACATGCTTGAAGCCGGGATAGCGGGCGTGCAGCATGTCGAGATAGGCTTCGCCGGCCTCGGCGAAAGCCTTGTCGGGCATATCGGCGATGCCGGCCGGAAAGCCGCCCTTCATGGTCAGAGGAAATTGCTTGCCTACCGCCGTCTTCAGGATACCGAGCTCGCCGGCGCCATAGACCTGGGGATGGCTGGCAATGATCTGCTCGATCAGCGTCGTGCCGGAGCGCGGCATGCCGACGACGAAGATCGGCGTGTCGTCGACAATCGAGCTGGGCCTGTGTTTCTCGAAGAAGCCGGCATCGAAGGTTGCCTTCATGGCCTCGAATTCGGCGCGCGTCCTGGCCGCATCGTAGTTGATGCCCTTGCGGCGGATCGCATTGCCTTCGGCGAAATAGTCGAAGGCCCTGCCATAATCCTTCAGATCGTCATTGGCCTTGCCGAGGCCGAAAGACAGCTGCATGCGCGCCAGGCTATCCTGCGGCGCCTTGTTATGCTGAGCCTCCATGCTGGTCAGTTCGCTGTCACGCTCCTTCTGGCGCTTGACCTGCGTCAGCATCAGCCAGGCCCTGGCCATGCCGGGGTCGACCGCCAGCGCCTGCCGAAACAGGTCGGCGGCTTCATCGAGCTTGCCCTTTTCCATCAGCCCGACGCCCAGCCCGTGCAGCAGGTCTGCGTCCTTCGGCCGGATGGTCAGCGCCTCGCGGAAGACGGCAAGCGCCTCGTCCAGACGTCCGGCTTCCTGCAGCGTTTCGGCAAGTCCGATGCGGGCGCGGACATGGAAGGGATTGCGAGCGACCGTGCCGCGATAGATCTCTTCGGCCTCCTCGAACTGGCCGAGCTGCTTCAGCGACGAGCCAAGATTGTCGCGCGCCGCGAGCTGGTCCGGCCGGATATCCACCGCACCGCGAAAGAAATCGATGGCGGCTGCGATGCGGCCGAGATCGCGCATCACCGTACCGAAATTGTTGAGGAAATCAGGATTTGTGGGCTGCAGGCTCACCGACTGTTCGATGAGATCGAGCCCCTCTTCGCTGCGCCCGGTCTGGTGAAGCAGCAGGCCAAGGAAATGCGCCGCGGCAGCGTGATTGGGCTTGCGCGCCAGTACTTGACGGTAAAGCGCCTCGGCTTCCTGCCGTCGCCCGGCCTGGTGCAGCTGCAGGGCCTGCTGCACATACTGGTCCAGCCCCAGCGGTGGCTGTCCTCCAGCGCCAGATCTGGCTCCCGCGCCCGCCGCTCTTCTCTGATCTCTGTTAATGGGAAACCTGCCGTGTTTTTCCGCCGGCCGCGATCTAAAGCAATTCCAGGAAAGGTATGAAACGGTCTTCCGTCCGGAATTGCGCCAAACAAGGAGATAGAGCGGTTCGGCGTTTCAGTGAAACGATGAACCGATCTAGGCCATCAGCGCTTCAGGTTCAAGGCTCGCTTGGTGTCCGTCAGCGTAGAAGCGATCAAATCAGCCGGTTGGTCTCCGCGACCTGCCTGGCACGCCGGAGCGTTCCATCGGTATCGGCTACCCTTCGCCTTGCCGCTTCGTCACTTCTGACGGTCAGCCGCGGCGACAGGATGGGCCTTGCCATCGCTGGTTTGACCAATGGCCCGATCGGAACTGTGGCTCCTGCCGATGTTGTTTCGGAGATCATGAGGTCTCGTCCTTCCATACATAAATAAACTGAAAATACCGGGAGAAATGTTCCCGCCTCTCTTCAAACAATTTTTGAAATCGCCGGGTTTGTATCATCATTTTTCTGAAAGTTACAGCGAGCAATTTTTTGAACGAAATCCGATTTTATTTTAAATCGCCTTGATTAAATTGCGGCAAAGGCCTATGTGTACAGGATCGCTTTGGGTAGAATTGGCACCTCGCGCGTCAGAGCTTCACGACCCGCCAATCTCATTCCAAATCACCGATACTGGCCGCGTTTCGCGACCGCTTCTCACCCCTCGAAAGACCGACATGAACACCGGAACCGTAAAGTTCTACAATGGCCAGAAGGGCTTCGGCTTCATTCAGCCGACCGATGGCGGCAAGGACGTTTTCGTCCATGTCAGCGCGCTGGAGCGCGCCGGCTTTCCTGGCCTCGCCGAAGGCCAGAAGCTGCAGTTCGAGTTGGAGCGTGACACCAAGGGCCGCGAATCGGCCGCCAATTTGCAATTGATCTGATCCGGCCGAATTCGATGAACGCTGACCACGGATGTACTGGCAGCTCTCGAAAGCGGCTTATTTCCAGCGATTGCCGGAAATAGGAAAGCGGGGCTCGTCCCCGCTTTTTTGCTTTTCAGGGCCGTTGCGGAAGCATCAAGGCACGACAATGACCGATCGCACCACCCACTCCATCGCCCATTTCGCGGCACCCTTCGTGCTCGGCGGACTGGAAGGACAACTGCCGGCCGGCGACTACGATATCGATCACGACGAACAGGTGATCGAGGGCATGTCGCGGCTTGCCTGGCGCCGCGTCGCCACCTTCATCCATCTGCCGGCAAGGGCAGTGAAAAATCCGACCACCAGCCAGCTTGTCGCCATCGATTACCTCGAACTCGAAACAGCGCTGAAGCGCGACAGGGAGAATGCAGCATGATCCGTTTCCAGCAGAATGCGCGCCCGCGCACCGACACGCCCTCGCACCAGTTTGCGATCGGTCAGACTGTCCGCATGAAGAGCCGCACCGGCCTCGTCCAGAAAACCGCGGAACTGTTCCAGATCAAGAGCAGGCTGCCGGTCAAGGACGGCTCGCCGCAATACCGCATCCGCAGCGAACAGGAGACCCATGAGCGGGTCACCACGGAAGACAATCTCGAACCGGCCGACAACCCGGTTGTTATTGACAACCCGGTTGTTGCTGACCATCCGGTCGTCTGAGCGCCGCCCAGCAAAGCCACGCCAACACGCAACAGGAGCACGACATGTCCAAGGGTCAACAGCGAAGCAATCGCGAGGCGCGCAAGCCGAAGAAGGACAAGGTCGTGGCCAAGCCAGCCTCCCCGTTCGGCTCGTCGGTCAAGCAGGCCGAGAGTAGCCTGAAGCCGAAGTCGAAGGGCTGACAGCCCAGGGGCGCCTCGTGCGTCGCTCGTCGCCCACTTTGTGAGGTGACGGACTGACACGACACGCTTGCGCAACACACCCCGCATACGGAGGCGTGCTTGAACTTCGTCATCGAGTTCTACCGGTCGCGCGACGCCGACGAAGCGACGCTCGACAAGGTATCGCTGGAAGCGCCGAACCTGCGCGCCGCCCTCCAGGGCGCCACCGCGCTGTTCCACACGCTGGCCATGCCGCAAATCCCCGATCGCCTGCGCATTTCCGACGAAGACGGCAGCGAGCTTTACGCTGGCCCGGCCGACGGAGCGTATCCAGCGGAGGTGTGAGCGAACGCCTCGGTTTTCCCTTCCCTTTGTGGGAAAAAGCTAAACACGCCCAGATCCCTCAGCACGGCCCGCCGTCAATAACGCGATAGTCCGCGGCGCGGGCTTCGCAGGCATTGGGGAAGGTGCGCAGCTCGCCATGGCGGCGCGCGCACACGGGAGCATATTCGCGGGTGCAGAACGTCTGCTCTTCGCCACCGCCACCGCCGCCGTCGCGGCACGGACCGTCGCGCACGATGCGGTAGCCGGCCCGGTCGGCAAGGCAGGCATTGGCAAAGGTCTGCCGGTCGCCGCCGCGCCGGGCGCAGACCGGCTCGTACTGCCTGCTGCAATACTGCGGTTCGGGCCGTGGCGGACGCGGACGCGGCCCTGGTCCCTCATCGACGACGACAGTGCAGGCGGCAAGAATTGCCGACAGGAACAGGATGGCAAAACCTTGCCGCGAAAAGACTGTCGCCAGAAACTTCATGTTGATCTCTCCCTCGATCCCGTCCCAGGAAGACGATCCTTGCCATTCCATTGCCAAATGCAACCCCCGTTTGCAGCCTCCCGCCGGAGACGATGCGCGGAGCCATGGCACCCATCAGCCCATCCCGCTGGCGGCCACGGCATCTGGCCCATTCGTGGCCGCGCTCTGGGCCGATGACCCGGCAGGCAACCAAGCCTATGTCGAGCCGCATCGATGCTCAGGTCGGTCGATCCATGCGTCGGGATGCGCCCATTGTGGCGGCCCGCGGCGCTATCTTGCAACCTTCACGTTTCCGTGCGATAAATTCCGTGTTCGGGCATTTGCGACCCGGAGAGCGGAACGTTTTGGACGACCTTTCCCCGATACTGTGAATCTCTGACGGCCCCGTTTTCGGCGGGGGGTTTGACCATGCGCCAATGCATGACTGCCGAAGCAACCACCGGGACTTGCCCATTGCGCCAGGCGGCGGGCAGGACCACCAGACTGAACGGGTGAAGGAGTTTCCCCAATGGCCCAGACCGGCACCGTTAAATTCTTCAACGCGACCAAAGGCTTCGGTTTTATCACGCCCGATGGCGGCGCCAAGGATGTATTCGTCCATATTTCCGCGATCGAGGCCTCCGGCCTGCGCACGCTCGTCGACGGCCAGAAGGTCACCTTCGACGTCGAGCCGGATCGCATGGGCAAGGGCCCCAAGGCCGTCAACCTCCGCGCTGCCTGAGCCATCGGCGCGCCGTGCGTCTCTGACGCATCACGGAGGCTCCAATGCCTGAACCTGGCTTGGAGAGGGATTTGAATTTGAAAGGCGCGGCGGTTTTCGTCGCGCCTTTTTCGTGCCGCGAGTTCTGCCCAATGCCTGTCGCTCAAGAGTGCGCACTGGTTTCGAAGCAACGACGTTCATAAAAACAAAGACTTAAAAGTGCGTCGTCTGAGCCCCTTCAAACGCGACGCGCTTTAGGGGCCCCAAAAACTTTCTCTTGCCGATGGCGCTAAAATAAAGGACAAATTTCCATTCGGGCATTTGCCGGCCCGAGACTGGACTTTATGGGACCAAAGGAGCTTCCCATGCCGCAGACCGGCACCGTCAAATTCTTCAACCATGCCAAGGGCTTCGGCTTCATCACGCCCGATGATGGCGCGAAGGATGTTTTCGTGCATATTTCAGCCGTGCAGGCGTCGGGCCTTCCTGGTCTTGAGGATGGCCAGAAAGTGTCCTTCGATACGGAACCGGACAAGCGTGGCAAGGGCCCAAAGGCCGTCAACCTATCGGTTGGCTGAACCGGCTCCAGACCGGCGACGGCTCCGGCTGAATAGCCCCCGTTCCCTGCAGGGGTCTTTGACGCCTGTTTTGGATATTGTGCGTCGAAATCCGTTCAGCCCCCGTTCAGCCATGGTCGTATATTAGTCTTTGGTAAAGCCGGACCGCATCCCCCGAAACTTGCGTGGGCCGGCACGAAGGAGACCGACATGAATCGAATTATCAAGACCGCTGTCCTGTCCGCTGCCGTGGTCGCAACCACGCTCGCGACCTTGCCCGCTGCCTACGCGGATGAGTGGCGCCATCACGGCCATCACGGCAACGGCGATGCAATCGCCGCCGGCGTCCTCGGACTCGCGGCCGGCGCGCTGATCGGTGGTGCGTTGGCCAATGACGGACCCCCGCCCTATGCTGACCGCTACTACGATGACGGTTACTACGAGCGTGACGTCGTGGTCCGCCCGGCACCAGTGCGCCGCTACTATGCAGAACCGAGGGTCGTCTACAATGAAGGCTACGCTCAGCCTTGGACGCGTGACTGGTACGACTATTGCTCGGACCGCTACCGTACCTTCAATGCCCGCACCGGCACGTTCACCGGCAATGACGGCGAACAGCATTTCTGCACGGCGAACTAAGACCAAGGGCTTCCCTGCCCCAAACAAAAGCGCTGACCGCGAGGCCAGCGCTTTTTGTTGTTGGGCTTGACCATCCCGGATTTCTCTTGAGATCGGCGCCGCCCCTTATCAGCCTGCCGGCACCTTTCCAGCGAAGTACGGGGAGAAGGCATTGGCTGCAACACAGGCGCTCTTAAGTCAGAAAAGGGTTGGTCCGCCGCTCCTCGCCGAAGCGTCCGCCGGGACCATGGCCGCAGATGAAGCCGATGTCGTCGCCGAGCGGCAGGAGCTTGTCCTTGATCGAGGCGATCAGCGCCGCGTGGTCGCCACCCGGCAGGTCGGTGCGGCCGACCGAGCCCCGAAACAGCACATCGCCGACATGGGCGAACTTGGCCACGCGGTTGTAGTAGACGACATGGCCAGGCGCATGGCCGGGGCAATGCAACACCTCGAACACATGCGAGCCGAATGACACGGTCTCGCCTTCGGTCAGGAACCGGTCGGGCACGCAGTTGCGCGCGCCGGCGATACCGTACCGCCTGCCCTGGTTTTCCAGATTGTCGAGCAATGACTTGTCGGCCTCATGCGGGCCGATGATCTCGACGCCGAGCGCCTCCTTCAACTCCATGGCGCCGCCGGCATGGTCGATATGGCCATGCGTTATCCAGATCGCCCCGGCTGATATCGCGTTGTCCTTCAGCACCGCCAGCACCTTGTCGATGTCGCCGCCCGGATCGACGACGACACCCTGCTTGTCGTCCATGTCGAACAGGATAGTGCAATTCTGCTGGAACGGTGTGACCGGCACGATGCCGGCAGTGAGCTGACCCATGATCGTCCTTTCGCTATTCCAGCGTGATGTAGAGCAATTCCAGGAAAAGTGTGAAGCGGATTTCCGTCCGGAATTGCGTCAACCAAGAGACAGAGCGATGAAACGTTCTGCAGCTGCGGGCCAAGGGCGTCCACCCCTCGACAGACGAACAGTCAGTCGCTCCGAAAAACGAAAATGGGCGGCCGAAGCCGCCCACTTAAAACGCTTAGACCGAATAGCTTACTTCTTCATGGCACCCATGACTGCGCCGAGAATGCCGGTCAGGATCGCGCCGCCGCCGGCACCGCCGACGATGTTGTTGAGGTTCAGCGCGCTGCCCAGACCGCTCGTTGCTGCTGCCGCGGCCGCCGGATCGACCGCGCCGCCACCAAGCACGATGCCGAGGATCGCCGCACCGCCGACGCCGCCAATGGCTCCGCCCAGGATTTTGGGAAGCTGACCCAACGCCGCCGTCTTGAGCGCCGCACCGACCGCCTGACCACCGATGATACCCGTAATCACCTGTACAATGATCGGAAGAAGCGTGTTCATGTCCATAAGATTAGTCCCTCCATAGCTGCCAGCCTTCCGGGCCGACAGCATCATGAGACGCCGAATTGGACGAAAGTCAAATGCAGAAACGCTTAAATAAAAGGGGCGGCCTCAAAACCGCCCCTGCTTGCTCGAAAAGCTGTGACTTTCGTTATTCTGCCGCGATCGCGTGCTTGGGCTGAACCGCTGCAGAATAGTCATTCATAAGGTTCTTGGCGATTTCACCGACCTCGAATCGGTAAGGTCCGATCTCCGAAACCGGCGTTACTTCGGCTGCCGTCCCGGTCAGGAAGCACTGCTCGAAGCCCTCGAGTTCTTCCGGCATGATGGCGCGTTCGATCACTTCCAGACCGCGATCCTTGGCCAGGCCGATGACCGTGCGGCGGGTGATGCCGTCGAGGAAGCAGTCGGGCTTGGGCGTGTGGATCTTGCCGTCCTTGACGAAGAAGATGTTGGCGCCGGTCGCTTCCGCGACCTGGCCACGCCAGTCGAGCATCATGGCATCGGCATAGCCCTTGGCCTCGGCGGCGTGCTTGGACATGGTGCAGATCATGTAGAGGCCGGCGGCCTTCGACTTGGACGGCGCCGTGCGCGGGTCGGGCCGGCGCCATTCCGCCACGTCAAGACGGATGCCTTTCAGCTTCTGCGCCGGATCGAAATAGCTCGGCCACTGCCAGATGGCGATGGCGCAGTTGATGCGGTTGTTCTGCGCTGAAACGCCCATCTGTTCACTGCCGCGCCAGGCGATCGGCCGGACATAGGCGTCCTGGAAACCTTGCTTCTTCAAAAGCGTGGTGGAAGCGTCGTTGAGCTCGGCCACCGAATAGGGAATCTTGAAGCCGAGCAAGCGCGCCGATTCATGCAGGCGCTCGGTGTGTTCGTTGAGCTTGAAGATCTCACCGCCATAGGCGCGCTCGCCCTCGAAGACGGCGCTGGCGTAGTGCAGCCCATGGGTCAGGACGTGGATCTTGGCGTCACCCCATTGGACGAACGCGCCGTTCATCCAGATGAAGCCGTCCAGTTGATCGAAGGGAACGGATGCCATGGTAACCTCCCGCGGGCGGCAGCCCGCATAGTGTTGTATCGTTGTGTGTTTCGTGTCGGCCGCGCAAAGCGGCCTTTATGCTGGAGCGTAGGCGGATAATTGCGCTCTGGCAAACTCAGGAAGTTCCGGAAAAACCGGCCTCTCTTGCCTTTTCGTTCGCAATCCGCCCAAAAGCTTGTCAAAAATTACCATTGCAGGGAAATTACGTCAATAGTACTGACATAATCTCTCTTTCAAGCGGAGAAATGATGACGGATAGAAGCCACGCAGCCGGGAAACCGATCAGGACGGCGATCACCGACGAGGACGGCATCGACTTCGCCATCATCGAACTGCTTTTCTTCGCCTATCGGGACTTCACCTCCGATCCGGATCAGATCCTGGCCGATTATGGCTTCGGCCGAGCCCACCACCGGGTGCTGCATTTCGTCAACCGCAGGCCGGGCCTGACGGTTGCCGAACTGCTCGACGTGCTGAAGATCACCAAGCAGAGCCTGGCGCGGGTGCTCAAGCAATTGATCGACACCGACCATGTCGTGCAGTTGCAAGGCCCTCGTGACCGCCGCCAGCGCGAACTCTATCCGACAGCCAAGGGCCGCGCGCTGGCGCTGGCGCTGGCGCGGCCACAGTCGCGCCGCATCCTTGCTGCATTGGGAGATTCCGGGATAACCGAACGGACCCTGGTTGAACGGTTCCTCGAAGCGATGGTCAATCCGGAACTGAGAGCGCAGATCGACGTTGGGTCCGCAAAAATGTCAGGGAAAAGCCATGGAGAGCACTGAAAGGGTCGATCATGCGGCCGCACCGGACGACGACGCGCCGCATTTGCTCGTCGTCGACGACGACACCCGCATCCGCAATCTTCTCAAGCAGTATCTGACCGAAAACGGCTTTCGCGTCACCGTCGCCGGCAATGCCGGCGAAGCCCGGCGCAAGCTTGCCGGCCTCGACTTCGATCTTCTGATCCTCGACGTGATGATGCCCGGTGAAACGGGCGTCGACCTGACCAAGTCGCTGCGCGCCGAAAAGAACGTGCCGATCCTGATGCTGACGGCGCTGTCGGAAACCGATAGCCGCATCACCGGCCTCGAAGCCGGCGCCGACGACTATCTGCCGAAACCTTTCGATCCGCGCGAGCTGATCCTGCGCATCAACAACATCCTGCGCCGCGGCGGTCCGGCGACAACGCCGAAGGTCGAGCAACTGGTCTTCGGCCCTTACACGTTCCAGATAGCCAGGCGCGAATTGAAGCGCGGCGGCGAGGCGCTGAAGCTGACCGACCGCGAGCAGGAGATCCTGGCGATCTTCGCCGCGCGAGCAGGTGAGACGATCCCCCGCCACGAGCTTGTCGGCGACGATTCGGAAGTCGGCGAGCGCACCATCGACGTCCAGATCAACCGGCTGCGCCGCAAGATCGAGCGCGATCCGTCCAATCCGGTGTGGCTGCAGACCGTGCGCGGTATTGGGTATCGGCTCAGCGTGGAATAGAATGCCGCCTGCGGCCGGTCGAACGGTTGCGGGCAAACGAAAAGAGCGAATGGCAACCACGGAACTGCAACAGCCGGGCAATAACGGCTTGAGCGCACGCGCCGCGCGCACGCTCAAGGCGGTGCCGCGTGCCTGGAACCGGTTCTGGCGCCTCGTTTCGCTGTATATGCCGAAGCGGCTCTATGCCCGCTCGCTGATCATCGTCATCGCGCCGATGATCCTGCTGCAATCGGTCGTCGCCTTCGTCTTCATGGAACGCCATTGGGCAACCGTGACGCAGCGTCTGTCGCAGGCCACCGTACGCGACATCGCCGCCATCATCGACATGATCGAAACCTACCCGCACGACGCCGACTACGCCAACATCATCCGGATCGCCCAGGACCGCATGCAGTTGAAGGTCGACCTCTTGCCGCCCGACCCGCTGCCCGCACCCGGGCCCAAGCCCTTCTTCTCGATCCTCGATGATGTTCTTTCGGCCGAAATCACCCGCCAGATCAACCGCCCGTTCTGGATCGACACGGTCGGCAATTCCAACATCGTCGAGGTGCGCGTCCAGCTTGAGGGCAAGGTGCTGCGCGTCTTCGTGCGCCGCAGCCAGGCCTATGCCTCGAACACCCACATCTTCCTGATCTGGATGGTCGGCACCTCGCTGGTGCTGTTGATGATCGCCATCCCCTTCCTGCGCAACCAGATCCGGCCGATCCTGACGCTCGCCGAGGCGGCCGAAAGCTTCGGCAAGGGCCGGCCGATGCCGCGCGATTTCCGGCCGCGCGGCGCCGAGGAGGTTCGCCGCGCCGGCTTTGCCTTCATCCAGATGCGCGAGCGCATCGAACGCCAGATCGAGCAACGCACCGCCATGCTGACCGGCGTCAGCCATGACCTGCGAACCATTCTCACCCGCTTCAAGCTGCAGCTGGCGCTGGCCGGCGGCAAGGCCGAGACCAAGGCGGCGCTCGACCAGGACATCGACGATATGCAGTCGATGCTCGAAGGCTACCTGGCCTTTGCCCGCGGCGAGGCTTCCGAGGATGCCGGGCGGTTTGATCTTGAGGCCTATTTCCAGAAGCTCGACGAGGAAGCCGGACTCCGCAAGCGCAAGCTGTCGACGACGCTTGTTGGCGACCGTGATGTGCATGTGCGGCCGAATGCCTTTGCCCGGCTGCTGTCCAACGTCATCGGCAATGCCTTCCGCTATGCCAGGACGATTGAAGTCAACGCCAACCATGGCCGCGGCTCGCTGCTGGTCACCATCGACGACGATGGCCCCGGTATCCCGCTCGACAGGCGCGAAGACGTCTTCAAGCCCTTCGTGCGGCTCGACGAAGCTCGCAACCTCGATGCCAGCGGCACGGGGCTCGGCCTGTCGATTGCCCGCGATATCGCCCGCAGCCATGGCGGCGACATCACCCTCGATGACAGCCCGCTCGGCGGCCTGCGCGCCGTCATCAAGGTTCCGGCCTGATCGGGGCATGATCCCGAAACGTGGAAACCGGTTTTCTCGGACAAATGGAAACCGTTTGTCCGAGATCATGCTTGATCGTGCTTAGCTGAACGGCTGCTTCATCCGCCCGTCATGAAACCATGGTGAAGAGCGCGCATGAAGCGCGCGACCTCCATTGATTCGGCCTTGCCGCCTCACTTCGATACCGTGCCCGCCCGGGTGCGCTGGAGCGAAGCGAGAGCCGCAGGCTGGTCGCCGTTCCGGCATCGTCTCAAGGCAACCGTCGACCTTTCGAGCAAAGGGCCGCCATGCGCATATTGATGGTCACCGACGCCTGGCGCCCACAGGTCAATGGCGTCGTCCACACGCTGGAACGGCTGACCGAAACGCTAAAATCCTTCGATGTCGCGGTGGATTTCCTGACGCCCAACATCTTTCGCACGCTGCCCTTGCCGACCTACCCCGACATCCGGCTGGCGCTGACCACGCCCGGCCATGTTGCGCGCCTGATCGAAGCCGGCAAGGCGGACCACATCCACATCGTCACCGAGGGACCGCTGGGCATCATGGCGCGGCGCTATTGCCGCAATGCCGGCCGGCCGTTCACCACCAGCTATCACACCCGCTTTCCCGAATATCTCAGCGCGCGCCTGCCGGTGCCGGAAAGCTGGGCCTATCGCTGGCTGCGCGATTTCCACAATTCCGGCCAGGGCACGCTGGTCGCCACGCAGTCGCTCGCCGACGATCTTGCCTCGCGTGGCTTCAACAAGCTGCGCCCCTGGACACGTGGCGTCGACACCGACCATTTCCGGCCGGACAAGAAGAAGGATCTCGGCTTTCCCGGCCCGATCTTCCTTTGCGTCGGCCGCGTCGCCATCGAAAAGAACCTCTCGGCCTTTCTCGACCTCGATCTGCCCGGCAGCAAGGTGATCGTCGGCGAGGGTCCGGAACTTGCCAAGCTGAAGGCGAAATACCCGCAAGCGCATTTCCTCGGCCATCGTCCCAATGACGAACTGGCCGAGATCTACGCCTCGGCCGACGTCTTCGTCTTTCCCAGCCGCACCGACACGTTCGGCAATGTCATCATCGAGGCGCTGGCCAGCGGCACGCCGGTCGCCGCCTATCCGGTGACCGGTCCGATCGACATCGTCGGCGACGGTTTTGGCGGCGCGGTGTCGACCGATCTGCGCGAGGCGGCGCTCGCCGCCCTCAACGTCGACCGCGCCGAGGCGCGCGAACGCGCCATGCGCTACAGCTGGAAAGCCTGCGCCGAACTGTTTCTAGACACGGTCGAGGAAGCGCTGGGCATGCCGCGGAAACTGGCTGCCTGAGAAGTATCGTGGCATCAGGATGTGTCGAGATTCAGATCAGGCCAAGCTGAGAATGGCGGGCTCCGAGACCCGGAGCAGAGCGTACTTGGGGTACGTGAGCACCTGAAGCGCAGGAGACCGCTGTTCGCAAGCCGGCCTCACCTGATTATCAACACGTCCTAAAAAAGCCGCCCGCCGTCCGGCACCCTGCGCTCAATGGCCCCGAGCACCACGGCGCCCTCCTCGTCGGGAAAGCCGAGCGTCAGCACTTCCGACATGAACGGGCCGATCTGGCGCGGCGGGAAATTGACCACCGCGAACACCTGCCGGCCGATCAGCGTCTCGGGCGCATAGTATTTGGTGATCTGCGCCGACGATTTCTTGATGCCGATGTCGGCGCCAAAATCGATCTTAAGCTTGAATGCCGGCTTGCGCGCTTCGGGAAACGGCTCGGCCTCGACGATCGTGCCGGCGCGGATGTCGACACGATCGAAGTCGGCAAAACTGATCTCGGGCTTGCGCTCGCTGCTCGAACTCATCTCTGTCTTGTCTGCCTTGCCGTCGCTCTAGAGCATGATCCCGAAAAGTGGACTCCAGTTTTCTCGGACAAACGGAAACCGATTGTCCAGAGATCATGCTCAAACAATGAGATAGAGCCCCATCCCGATTCTATCGGGATGAACGGGCTCTAGGCGTTACCGTAGGTCTCGAACAGCACGCCGGCTAGCGCGTCCTTGGCCGAGGTTCCCGACCAGACGACGAACTGGAACGCCTGGAAATAGCATTCGCAGGCTTCCAGCGCCGACGACAGCAGCACTTCGACCTGCTGGCTCGACGGCTCGACACCGCCGGCCAGGAGCAGCGACTGGCGGAACATGATCGCGCCTTCCTGCTCCCAGAGGTCGAAATGGCCGAACAGCATCTGTTCGTTGATGAGCGACAGCAGCCGCATCACTTCCAGTGCACGGGCCTCCGGCACCTTGATGTCGAAGGCGCAGGCCAGGTGCAGCGCCTCGAAATCCTCCATCCACGAGAAGGAGACGTGATAGTCGGTCCAGCTGCCGGCAACCGAGATCGAAATCTCGTCATCGCCGGCCCGCTCAAAGGACCAGTCGTTGTTGTGGGCCACCTGCTCGATAACATCCACCGGATGGATTTCGCGGGAGAATTCGAGTTCGAGAAGTTCCATGGAATGCTTCCTGTCGTTCTGAGGAGCGCCGCCACACGCTCCGCGGGAGGGCACACACAACGAACAATCTTGTCTAGAACTCGGACGGCCAGGACTTCTCGACGCAAAGACCCCCAGACCGGACCCCACCGCCCGGCCACATGACCCTGCTCCGAATCATGCAACAAATTCAGTCTATTGATCGGGAGTCGCGTGAACAGCCCAATTTTTCGCACTGCGTCATTCGCATGTGGAAAGCCGCTGTCACAAAGATTCATGCAACGCCGTTAAGCGATTCACGGCAAAGCGCTTTTCAGGATCGGGCTATGTGGAAAAGTTTAATGATTATTTTTTTGCGCGGGGCTTTGCCGCCGCCGCTGGTGCGGCCTGTCCGGACAATTCGGCAAGCTTCGCCTCGAGCGCCTCGATACGCTCGGCAAGGCGGGTGTTTTCTTCCCGCGCCTTGGCCGCCATCTCGCGCGCCGCTTCGAACTCTTCGCGCTGCACCACGTCCATGGTGTTGAGGATGCGCTCGGCCTGGCCCTTGAAGGCGGTCTCGACCTCACGGCGCACGCCTTGGGCGGCCCCAGCGGCATCGGTCATCAGCTTGGCGAATTCATCGAGAATGCGGTTCGGTCCGGTCGACATGGCAAATCCTCGCTTACCGTTATTTGAGTTAGTAGCGCTGCACTTGGAATGCAAGCATGTTGCGCCCTGATGCGGCATCAAGTCGGACACGACCGCCTTGCCTTGACCCTGCCAAAACCCTGCCGCATGGTCCGCGCCCAAACGCGATCGCAACCGAGAGTTCCCCGTTGAACGATTATTTCCTGCTGCCGCTGGCCTCCCTGCCCTTCCCCAACATCAACCCGATCCTCATCCAGATCGGGCCGCTGGCGGTGCATTGGTACGGCGTCGGCTACATCGTCGGCATCCTGTTCGCCTGGTGGTACGCCAAGCGCCTCGCCGCCAACGCGACGCTGTGGCCGAACGGCGTCCTGCCGATGAAACCGGAGGATCTCGACGACTTCATTGTCTGGGCGGCCATCGGTGTCGTGCTGGGCGGCCGCACCGGCTACGTGCTGTTCTACGACCTGCCGCGCTACATCGCCCATCCGCTCGACATCTTCGCGGTCTGGCAGGGCGGCATGTCGTTCCATGGCGGCCTGCTCGGCGTCATCCTCGCCATGACGCTGTTTTCCATCAAGCGCGGCATCCGCACATGGTCGCTGTTCGACGTGGTGGCGGCCGGCGTGCCGGTTGGCCTTGGCCTGGTGCGCGTCGCCAATTTCATCAATTCCGAGCTATGGGGTCGCCCCACCGACGTGCCCTGGGCGATCGAGTTCCCCAATGGCGGGCCGTTTGCCCGCCATCCGAGCCAGCTCTATGAGGCACTGCTGGAGGGCGTGGTGCTGTTCCTCGTGCTGCGCATCCTTACCCATTCGCGTCTCAAGCTGAAGACGCCGCGCTTCGTCGGCGGCGCCTTCATCTGCGGCTACGGCCTGTCGCGCATCTTCGTCGAGTTCTTCCGCGAGCCCGACCAGCAGCTCGGCTATCTCCTCGGCACCAACTGGCTGACCATGGGCATGATCCTGTCGTCGCCGATGGTGCTGGTCGGAATCTGGGCGATGGTGACCGCCAAGCCGGTGCCACAACCGCAGCCGGCATGACACGGCTGAAGACCCGCATCGTCGGCCTGATCGAGGCGTTGGGGCCGCTTCCCGTCAACGAATATATGGCGCTGTGTCTGTTCGACCCCGTGGACGGCTACTACACGACGCGTGAACCCTTTGGCGCGGCCGGCGACTTCATCACCGCGCCCGAGATCAGCCAGATGTTCGGCGAGCTCGTCGCCATCTGGCTCTACCAGGCCTGGCTGGCCAGCGGCCGGCCGCTGCCGGTCACCATCGCCGAGATCGGTCCTGGCCGCGGCACGCTGATGAAGGACATGCTGCGCACGCTGTCGCGGCTTGATCCTGATCTGGCCAAAGGCGCTGGCTTCGCCATGATCGAGACCAGCCCGCGCCTGACCGAAGTCCAGAAACAGACGCTCGGCACCAAGCCCTTCGCGATCGATTGGCACGAAACCATCGACACGCTGCCACAAGATCCGCTGTTCATCGTCGGCAACGAATTGTTCGACGCCGTGCCCGTCCGCCAGTTCGTCCGCGCCGACGCCGGCTGGCGCGAGCGTATGGTCGGCCTCGACGAGTCCAGTGAGCTGCGCTTCTTCGCCGGCGCCGGCTCGGTCGACCCGACGCTGCTGCCTGACGACGCCGCCGACGCGCCGCAAGGCGCGATCGTCGAGGTCGCGCCGGCACGGGCGGCCCTGATGGCGGCCATTGCCGAACGCATATCCAGGCATGGTGGCGCCGGCCTGTTCATCGACTATGGCCACCTCAGGCCAGGTGTCGGCGATACCCTGCAGGCTCTGCGCAGGCACGATCACGAAGATGTGCTGGCCAATCCCGGCGAGGCTGACCTGACGACCCATGTCGACTTCGCCGCCCTTGCCGCAACCGTACGCGCGCATGGGCTCGACGCCCATCTGTCGACGCAGGGCGGCTTCCTGCTCGGCATGGGCCTTCTCGAGCGTGCCGGCCGGCTCGGCGCCGATGCCGACCAGACGGCGCGCGACAAGATCGCCGACGACGTCGAACGCCTCGCCGGCGCGCAAGCCATGGGCGAGCTGTTCAAGGTGCTTGCCGTGCTGCCGCGCGACATGGCCGTCCGGCCGTTTGCCACGGCGGATTGACTTTTCACTGCTGCCTCTCCCAATCTCCCGTCCGGCAAGCTGCGTTCGGACCGCCAGCCGAACTCTGCCCCGCCTTCTTGTCGAAAAGCACTTCTTCTTGACGAAACCGCCCACACGGACAACAACGCCCGCATGCTGAATCAGACCAAACCGGATCCCGTTCGGTCGGCCCTGCTGGACGAGGCGCAGGCGCAAGGCATCCGCCACGGCTATTTCACCCGCGTCGGCGGTGTTTCCAGCGGCATCTACCAGGGCCTCAACATCGGCACTGGATCGAATGACGACCAGGCGCTGGTCGCCGAGAACCGCAGCCGTGTCGCCGCCTGGATGGGCGTGCCGGCGAGCCATCTGCTGACCGCCTGGCAGGTGCATTCGCCCGATGTCATCATCGTGCGCGAGCCCTTTGCCGGCGAGCGGCCCAAGGCCGACGCGATCGTCACCGACCGGCCGGGCATCGCCATCGGTGCCTCGACCGCCGATTGCGGCCCAGTGCTGTTCGCCGATGCGCAGGCGCGCATAATTGGCGCCGCGCATGCCGGCTGGAAAGGCGCCTTCACCGGCGTGCTCGAAAACACCATCCTTGCCATGGAAAACCTCGGCGCCAGCCGCGAAAACATCGTCGCCGTGCTTGGCCCTTCGATCGGCCCCGAAAACTATGAGGTCGGGCCGGAATTCGTCGCCCGTTTCGTAGAGGCCGACGCTGAAAACATCCGCTATTTCGCGCCCTCCGCCAACGCCGGCCATGCGATGTTCGACCTCAATCGCTATACAGTCGACCGGCTGGCGAAGGCCGGCGTGACGGCCGAGGGCCTCGGCCGCTGCACTTATGCCGAGGAAGATCTTTTTTACTCCTACCGGCGCACCACGCACCGCAAGGAGCCCGATTACGGCCGGCAGGTTTCGGCAATCGTTTTGGAGAAGCAATAATGGCGCTGCATTTTGAACGTTCGGAATTTGACGCGCGGCGCGATCGGCTGATGATCGAGTTGGCCGAGAAGAAGCTCGACGCCATCCTGCTGTTCGCCCAGGAAAGCATGTACTGGCTGACCGGCTACGACACGTTTGGCTTCTGCTTCTTCCAGTGCCTGGTGGTGAAGGCCGACGGTTCGATGGTGCTGTTGACCCGCTCGGCCGACCTGCGCCAGGCGCGCCAGACCTCGATCATCGACAACATCGTCCTGTGGACCGATCGCAATGGGGCCAATCCGGCGGTCGACCTGCGCAATCTGCTCAACGAACTCGACCTGCTCGGCGCCCGCATCGGCGTCGAATACGACACCCACGGGCTGACCGCCTACAATGGCCGGCGGCTGGACGAACAGCTGCAGACCTTTGGCCAGATCGCCGACGCGTCCGGCATCGTCGGGCGGCTGCGCCTGTTCAAGAGCCCGGCCGAAATCGCCAAGGCCGAGAAGGCCGCCAACCTTTCCGACGACGCGCTCGACGCGGCCTTGCCGCTGATCAAGCAGGGCGGCGACGAAGCACTGATCCTGGCGGCCATGCAGGGCGCGATCTTTGCCGGTGGCGGCGACTATCCGGCCAACGAATTCATCATCGGCTCCGGCGTCGATGCGCTGCTGTGCCGCTACAAGTCCGGCCGCCGCAAGCTCACCAAGAACGACCAGCTGACGCTCGAATGGGCTGGCGTCTTCAATCACTACCATGCGCCGATGATGCGCACGGTGCTCACCGGCAAGGTCTCGAAGCGCCATCAGGAACTGTTCGACGCCGCCCGCGCGGCACTTCTGGCCGTCGAGAAGGCGATGGCGCCGGGCAACAGCTTCGGCGACGTCTTCGACGCCCACGCCCGCACCATGGAGACGCACGGCCTGACCAAGCACCGGCTCAACGCCTGCGGCTATTCGGTTGGCGCCCGGTTCACGCCGTCCTGGATGGACATGCCGATGTTCTACCAGGGCAACCCCGAGCCGATCGCGCCGAACATGACGCTGTTCGCCCACATGATCATCATGGATTCCGACACCGAGACGGCGATGACGCTTGGCCGCACCTACCTGACAACCGAATCCCAGCCGAAGCCGCTGTCCCGCCATGATCTCGACTTGATCGTACAGTGAATCCACAATGGGAGGCGTTCTTCGCCAAGGAGTTAGAAGGCAAATGAGACGATCGCATGTGACGACCGTGTCATTGCTTGTGGCATTGACTCTTGCCGCCTGCACCAACGCAAAGGACGTTCTCGAACCCTCCGCCATCACCCCGCCGGGGACCTCGACGCCGTCGACGCCAAGCACCCAGGGCGGCGCCGTCCCCGCCCCGTCGCCCGCCGACCCCGCCATTGCGGGCAATCCCGCAACCACCGCGCCGATCTCGCCAGCCCAAAGCGCTGCCATCCTGTCGAAGACCCGCCTGCAGATCGCGCCGATCGTCGGTGCTTCAGTGGAGGCCGCCACGCCGCTGACCGCGGAATTGCAGACACGCGCCAGGCAACGTGGCATCACGCTTGCCGGCAGCACCGACCAGACCGCGACCCATGTGCTCAAGGGTTATTTCTCGGCGATATCGGAAGGCAAGGACACCACCGTCATCTATGTCTGGGACGTCTACGACCCAGCCGGCAACCGGCTGCACCGCATAAACGGCCAGCAGAAGTCGGCTTCGGTCAATTCCGGCAACAGCGGGGGCGGCGACAGCTGGAAAGGGGTCTCACCGGCGACAATGCAGGCAATCGCCGACCAGACCATCGACCAGTTCGCGGCCTGGCTTGTCGGCAAGGCGGGCTGAGGTGTTGCCCGCTGGCGATGGCGCGAGGCTTTCTTGAGATTAGCCGGCGGATTCCCGATCTCGGCGCTTGCAATACCGGCGCGGGCCGCTAAAAGCCCGGTTAAAAGGTGCAGGAGAGTCTGTCTGATCTCTCCATCCTCCACCAGGAACGGTGCATGAAACTCTTCGCGGGCAATTCCAACAGGGTGCTGGCCGAAGCGGTCGCCCGCTATCTCAACATCCCGCTGGGCAAGGCCAGTGTCAGGCGCTTCGCCGACCAGGAAATCTTCGTCGAAATCCAGGAAAATGTGCGCGGCGAGGATGTCTTCATCCTGCAGTCGACCTCATTCCCGACCAACGATCACCTGATGGAACTGCTCATCATGATCGATGCCTTCATGCGCTCGTCGGCCAAGCGCATCACGGCGGTGATTCCCTATTTCGGCTACGCCAGGCAGGACCGCCGCGCCTCCGGCCGCACGCCGATCTCGGCCAAGCTGGTCGCCAACATGATCACCCGCGCCGGCGTCGACCGTGTTCTGACGCTCGACCTGCATGCCGGCCAGATCCAGGGCTTTTTCGACATCCCGACTGACAATCTGTTTTCGGTGCCGGTCATGGCCCGCGACGTGAAGGCGAAGTACAAGCAGCTCGGCAATGTCGTGGTGGTGTCGCCCGATATCGGCGGCGTAGTGCGCGCCCGTGCGCTGGCCAAGCGCTTCGACGCGCAGCTGGCCATCGTCGACAAGCGCCGCGAGCGTCCGGGCGAATCGGAAGTCATGAACATCATCGGCGCCGTTGCCGGCAAGGATTGCCTGCTGATCGACGACATCGTCGATTCCGGCGGCACGCTGTGCAATGCCGCCGATGCGCTGCTGGCCAACGGCGCCACCAGCGTCACCGCCTACATCACCCACGGTGTCCTGTCGGGCGGCGCCGTCGCCCGCATCAGCGGCTCGAAGCTGCAGGAACTGGTGATCACCGATTCCATCCAGCCGACGCAAGGCGTGCTCGACGCTCCGAACATCCGCGTCATCTCGATCGCCGACCTGATGGGCGAGGCCATCTCACGCACGGCAACCGAGGAATCGGTGTCGAGCCTGTTCGACTAGGCCCGCCCGAAACAGCCTCAACCTTCGAAATAGCCGGGACGATCGAGGTCGGCAATCAACCC
This sequence comes from Mesorhizobium sp. CNPSo 4670, assembly GCF_057784235.1. Classification (NCBI taxonomy): domain Bacteria; kingdom Pseudomonadati; phylum Pseudomonadota; class Alphaproteobacteria; order Hyphomicrobiales; family Phyllobacteriaceae; genus Mesorhizobium; species Mesorhizobium sp. CNPSo 4670. The sequence continues at coordinate 166,445 of NZ_JBWJFQ010000007.1, forward strand.
CGGCTGCATCGGCTGCCATCCCAGCGCCTGCCTGGTCTGCTCGCTGCAAGCAGGCCAATCCATGCCGAAGAAGTGGCCGAGGAAGCCGAAATGGTCGGCTGCTTCCTCGCGGGTTTTGGAGACCACAGGCAGCTTCAGCCGGCGGCCGATGATCTCGGCGATCTCGCGCGTCGGTACACCCTGGTCGGCAACGCCGTGATACCTGGCTCCCCCGGTCCCCTTCTCGAGTGCCAGCCTGAAGAGCCTGGCGGCGTCCAGCCGGTGCACTGCAGGCCAGCGGTTCGTCCCGTCGCCAATATAGGCCGAAACGCCTTTTTGACGCGCGATGCCGATCAGCATCGGTACGAAGCCATGATCGCCGTCGCCGTGGACCGAGGGTGAAAGACGCACCGCCGAGGCGCGCACGCCGCGCGCCGCCAGCGCTTCGGCCGTCACTTCCGAGGCACGGGGATAGGAAGCGGATGGGGGAACAGGCGCGTCGCCCTCGCTCGCCATGCTGCCGGCCGGCGTCAGCAGCGCCAGGCCGGATGTGACGAGCAAGGGCCGCTCGGAGCCTTCGAGTTCCGCCCCGAGCGTCTCGATGGCGCGCCGGTCGGCCTCGCAATTCGCCGCGAATTTCGAGAAGTCATGGTTGAAGGCGGTGTGGATGACGCCATCCGAAAGGGCCGCTCCACTGCGCAGGCTTTCCAGTTCCTCGATATCGCCGCGATGCGCCTTGGCGCCCGCAGCGACAATCGACCTCGCACCTGCATCCGAACGGGCGAGGCCAAGCACCTGATGGCCCGCTCCAATGAGCTCCCGCACAACCGCCGAACCGACAAAACCGGTGGCACCGGTGACAAATACACGCATCGCGATTTCTCCTTTGTTTGGTCAAGGGCCGCACTGGCAGCCCGTTGCCGAGGAGATACGGGATTGAGGAAATACGATCTATGCTGTAAAGTCCGTATTATCTTCGCAATCGTCCGGAATGCTCATGGATCCGCTCTCAGATGTGCTGTCGCTGCTGAAGCCGCGCAATTACCTGTCCGCCGGGCTGGAGGCCGGTGGCGACTGGTCGATCCAGTTCCCCGACCAGCAGGCAGCCATCAAATGCGGTGCCGTGGTATCCGGCCAATGCTGGCTGTCCGTGGACGGCGTCGCGGATCCGGTCCGGCTGGAGACGGGCGACTGTTTCCTGCTGCCGCGCGGGCGACCTTTCCGCCTTGCCAGCGACATGGACCTGCCGTCGGTCGATGCCCGCACCATCTTTTCCCCAGCCCGCACCGGTGGCGTCACCTCGCATAATGGCGGCGGCGATTTCCTTCTCGTCAGCAGCCGCTTTGCCCTATCCGGGGACCACGCCGGCATCCTGTTGCGGATGTTGCCGCCGATCGTCCACATCCGCAGCGACTCCGATCATTCGGCGTTGCGCCGGCCGGTGGAGCGGATGATGCAGGAATTGCGCGAGCGCCGGCCGGGTGGCTTTCTCATCGTCGAGCATCTCGCCCACATGATCCTGATCGAGGCCTTGCGCCTGCATATGGCGGAGGGCTTGCGGGGCGGCGTCGGCTGGCTGTTTGCGCTGGCCGACAAACAGATCGGCGCGGCGATCGGAGCCATGCACGAAGACCCGTCGCATGGCTGGACATTGCAGGCGCTGGCCGAGCGCGCCGGCATGTCGCGGTCGACCTTTGCCCTGAAATTCAAGGCAATGGTCGGCGCTCCGCCGATGGACTACCTGACGCGCTGGCGCATGCTCTTGGCCGGCGACAGGTTGGCGAGTTCCAGCGATCCTGTTTCCGTCATTGCGCTCTCGCTCGGCTACGAATCCGAAAGCGCCTTCAGCACCGCCTTCAAGCGGGTGATGGGCTGTTCGCCACGCCAACACAGTCGTGGCCGGGCGCCGGCTTCCGCCCCGCATGGCGAGGAGATCATCCGCACCAGCCTGCCCGAGCCGGTCGCGGGCTGAAGGCCGCGCATAACGCCGAAATCATGGACTTTCCAACCGAAGCGCAGCGCTTGGCCGACGTATGCCTTCGCCGCTGTCACGCGCACCGCGCATGTAGCCGCGCGGCGACGCGCCCAGCATGCGCTTGAACATGGTGATGAAGGCCGGCACGCTGTCATAGCCGAGATCGAGCGCCACCCTGGTGATCGGCTCGCCGTCGGCCAGCCGCGGCAGGGCTGCAAACAGGCAGGCCTGCTGGCGCCAGGTCGACAGCGACAGGCCGGTCTGGCGCTGGAAGGCGCGTGTGAAGGAGCGGCGGCTCATACCGGCGGCGTCCGCCCATTCGTCGATCGTCGCATGCGGCGAAGGTGCCGCCACGAAGCGCCGGCAGAGTGCCGCCAGCCTGGGATCGGACGGGAACGGCAGGCCGAGTGGCCTTTCCGGCAGGGTCGGGATTTCATGCAGCAGGAGATTCATGATCAGCCCGCCACGCCCTTCCAGCACGCCGCCTTGGGGCAGCTTCTCGGACTCCACGATCAGGCTGTGCATCAGGTCGGTGACGCCGACCACCCGCAAGCCTTCCGGCAGCCCCGGAATAGCCTGCGGCATGACATAGACCGAACGCATCGAGACGTCGCCCAGCATCTCGACCGAATGCTCGGTGCCGGCCGGAATCCACATCGCATGATCGGGCGGCACCATCCAGCGCCCATGGCGCGTGGTCACCAGCACGACGCCGACCAGCGCGTGCAGCAACTGGTTGCGGCTGTGGCGGTGTTGCGGCACATGATAGCCGTCGGGATATTCGGTCGGCAGCGCCACCGCCGGCCCGACTGCTTGCTCCAGCCACAGCCAGCGGCGCTCGTGCAATTGCTCGAGGTTGGCATTACCCGTGTGAAAGATTTCCCTGCCGTGCGGCATTGGGTATGGCCCACTTGCGAAACTATTGGACCAAACCACGAAAGAAGTCGCCCCGCAAGCGGCTTATAAGGCAACCGTCCTAGTGCGGTCTGCAGGAGCGTCCGCCAGAGCTGCCCGCGGGCGTGCCCGCCAAAAAGACCACGGAGCCTACCTTGACCGATACGACAGCCGCCAGCGTCGCGCCACCAGCGACCGTCAGTCACGCTTCAGCCCAGGCGACGGCCTTCACCGTCATCCTGGCGGTGAGCTTCTGCCACTGCATCAATGACATCATGCAGTCGCTGCTATCGGCCATCTATCCCTTGCTGAAAGAGAATTACGGCCTCGACTTCTGGCAGATCGGCCTCCTGACCTTCACCTTTCAGGTGACCGCATCGCTGCTGCAGCCAGTGATCGGCATGGTCACCGACAAGCGCCCGATGCCCTATTCGCTGCCCTACGGCATGGCGTCGTCGCTGATCGGCCTGGTCGTGCTCGCCTATGCCGGGCACTATTCGCTGCTGCTGATCGGCGCCTCGCTGATCGGCATCGGCTCGGCGATCTTCCATCCGGAATCCTCGCGCATCGCCCGCTTTGCGTCGGGCGGTCGCTTCGGCCTTGCGCAGTCACTGTTCCAGGTCGGCGGGAATTTCGGCCAGTCGATGGGGCCGCTGCTGGCTGCCTTCATCGTCGTGCCGTTCGGCCAGACCAGCATCTCGTGGTTCGCCGTCGGATCGCTGATCGGCATCATCGTGCTGTGGCAGGTCGGCGGCTGGTACAGCCGCCTGCGCGCCGCACAGGGCAACCGCAAGACGGCAACCTTCGTCTCGCCCTTCCCGCGCCGCAAGGTGATGAATGCATTGATCGTGCTGACCCTGCTGGTGTTGAGCAAGAACGCCTACATCGCCAGCCTCGCCAGCTACTACACCTTCTATTCCATCCATAAATTCGGCGTTTCCGTGCAGATGTCGCAGGTCATGCTGTTCCTGTTCCTCGGCTCCTCGGCACTCGGCATCCTGCTCGGCGGCCCGTTCGGCGACCGCTATGGGCAGAAAGCGATGATCTGGTTCTCGATCGTCGGCGTGCTGCCCTTCACGCTGGCCCTGCCCTATGCCAACCTCGAATGGACGATGGTGCTGACGGTGCTGATCGGCCTGATCCTGTCTTCGGCCTTCTCCAACATCGTCGTCTTTGCGCAGGAACTGGTGCCGGGACGTGTCGGCATGATTGCCGGCATCTTCTTCGGCTTCGCCTTCGGCATGGGCGGCATCGCGGCCGCCGTGCTTGGCGTCGTCGCCGACATGAAGGGCATCGAGTTCGTCTTCCAGATCTGCTCGTATCTGCCGCTGCTCGGCCTGCTGACGGTGTTCCTGCCGAACATGCGGGAAGCCAGGAAGGCGGCGGCGGCAATCAGCTGATATCAGCCAGTCTTCAGGATTCTGAGTGAGGGCGTGGCAACTGCCACGCCCTCACTGATTCTTTCGTCATGCGCCGGGTAAAAGCCTGTTATTGTTCGAAAAACGTGCAACAAATGGCGCTGACGGCAAGGCTGGGTCAGCGAACGCCTTCAAGTTGAACATAAAGGTACCGGGCTCAGCGCGACTGATCGATGAGCAGCGCTCCGCGTCAGGAAAGGCAATCTGTAATGTCCAGGCTGAAAGACAAGGTCGCGCTGATTACGGGTGGCACCAGCGGCATCGGCTTGGTGACGGCGCGACGTTTCATTGAGGAAGGCGCGCGCGTCGCCATCACCGGTACCAATGCGGGCCGTCTCGAGGAAGCGCGCAAAATCTTGGGCGGCGATGTGCTCATCATCGCCTCCGACGCCGGAGATGCCGCCGCCCAAAGCGACATTGCGGGGCGGATCGGCGAAACCTTCGGCAAGCTCGACGCTCTCTTCCTCAACGCCGGCATCGCCGATCTGCGCCCGCTTGGCGACTGGACCGAGGCAGCGTTCGACAGGAGCATCGATGTCGACCTCAAGGGACCGTACTTCCTGGTCAAGGCGCTCGTTCCGCTGTTTTCGAACCCGTCATCGATCATCCTCAGCGGCTCGGTCAACGCGCATATGGGAATGGCAGGAACGCATGTCTATTCGCTGGCCAAGGCTGGCATGATTTCGCTGGCGCGGACGCTGTCGGGCGAACTGATAGGGCGCGGCATTCGCGCCAATGTAATCAGCCCGGGCCCGATCGACACACCGCTCAATGACAAACTTGGACTGGATCCGGCTGCGGCGAAGGCCCGCGCGAAAGCGGTGGTCGGCCTGGTGCCCGCGGGCCGCTTCGGAACCGCCGAGGAAATTGCCAATGCGGTGGTGTTTCTGGCCTCGGACGAATGCCCGTTCATGGTCGGTGCGGAAATGCTGATCGACGGCGGCTTGAGCATCGCCTGAAATCGGCAGGGCCTTAGCACCCGCCTGATGGCGGGTGCTTTTGTCTGCAACGTCGAAATATCCTATGCCTTGAAGAAGGCAAGCAGGTCGGCGTTGATGATGTCGGCATGGGTCGTGGCCATGCCATGCGGGAAGCCCTTGTAGACCTTGAGCTCGCCCTTCTTCAGCAGCTTGATCGTCAACAGTGCGGAGTCGGCAATGGGGACGATCTGGTCGTCGTCACCGTGCATGACCAGAACCGGCACGTCGATTGTCTTCAGGTCCTCGGTAAAGTCGGTCTCCGAGAAGGCCTTGATGCAATCATAGTGCGCCTTCGTGCCGCCCATCATGCCCTGGCGCCACCAATTGTCGATGACACCTTGCGAGACTTCCGCGCCTGGACGGTTGAACCCGTAGAACGGGCCAGCCGGAACGTCGCGGAAGAACTGGGCGCGGTTGGCTGCCTGGGCGGAGCGGAAACCGTCGAAAACCTCGATCGGCAGGCCGCCGGGATTGGCTGGGGTCTTGAGCATGATCGGCGGCACGGCGCCGATCAGCACCGCCTTGGCGACACGACCACCCGAACCATACTGGGCGACGTAGCGCGCCACCTCGCCGCCGCCGGTCGAGTGGCCGACATGGATCGCGCCCTTGAGGTCCAGGTGCGCCGCGAGTGCCGCGACATCGGCGGCGTAGGTGTCCATCTCGTTGCCGATATCCGTCTGGGTCGAACGGCCGTGACCACGGCGATCATGGGCAATGACGCGATAGCCCTTGGACAGGAAGAACAGCATCTGGGCGTCCCAGTCGTCGCTGCTCAATGGCCAGCCATGATGGAAGACGATCGGCTGACCGGTCCCCCAGTCCTTGTAGTAGATCTGCGTTCCGTCCTTGGTGGTGATCGTGCCGCTGCCTGAGCTGGGCTTGGATTGCGAAGCTTGGTTCATCTCAATCTTCCTTCGATTGTTGTCGCGATAAACAATATCGCGATGTCGACACGCCTAGCGTAGCTCAAACCCCTTGTCCATGGAAATATGTATCGCGATATCATTTTTCGTGGTATGGACTTGGCGCCTGTATTGGCAAGAAGGAATCCGCCGTGCCTCTCCCGTTGGACAATCAGCTCTGTTTCACGCTCTACGCCACCAGCATGGCGATCAATCGCACCTACAAGCCGATGCTGGACGAGATGGGCATCACCTATCCGCAATATCTCGTGCTCAACGCGCTGGCAGAGGCCGACGGCATGTCGGTCGGCACCATCGCGCACCGGCTTGCGTTGGAATCGAGCACGGTGACGCCGCTGGTGAAGCGGATGGAACAGGCAGGGCTGGTGAGGCGCCAGCGCAGCCAGGTTGACGAGCGCCAGGTGCAGGTCGACCTGACCGCAACCGGCCGCGCGGTGCTTGTGCGATGCAACTGCCTGAATGAGACCTTGATCGAGCGCTCGGGCATGACGCTGGCACAGCTTGATGCCTTGAACCGGCAGATCCAGGCGCTGCGCAATGCGCTGACCGGCGACCAATAGCCAGCCGCCAACAGCAGTCTAGGCCAAAGGCCACAGCGCCGCCGCCCGCACGACTATCATGCGGACTTGAGCACGGTGAATGAGCGTTTGCGGAGGGTCCGCTTTGCCTGGAAACTGGCGGCTGGAGCGGGACGGCCGACATGGAAGCCCTGGACTTTGTCGATGCCGAATTCGCGCATAAGGGCCATCTGCTCGTCCGTTTCCACCCCTTCGACCAGGATTTTGTGGCCGCGATTTCGGACCAGGGTGATAATGTCTTGGAGCATTGCCTTGCCGTTCGGGGCGCTGCAGTCGTGCAGAAACGAGCGGTCGATCTTCACCGTATCGAAATCGATAAGACGAAGCCACGAAAGGCCGGCGAAGCCCGTCCCAAAGTCATCGAGCCATATCTTGATGCCGAGCAGCTTCAGGTCGCTGATGCAGCGAAGAATGTCCGAGTGCATCTCCATTTCCAGTCCTTCGGTGATTTCGAAGGCCAGCCTGCTGCCGGCGACGCCGGTCTCGCCCAAAATGGTCGCGACAGACGTTGCGAAGCCCGGTGTCTTGAGCTGAATTGGAGAGACGTTGACACTGACGACGCGGACGTGGTCGTCCGCCAAAAGCTCGGAGCACACCGTCCTTATTGCCCAGCGCCCGAGTTCCAGGATCGCGCCGGTTCGTTCGGCGACGGGAATGAACAGGCTCGGCGGAACCGATGTGCCGTCCAGCATTCTGAGGCGCATCAGAGCCTCTACGGCTTCAACGCGGTCCGATTTGACATCCTGGATAGGTTGATAAACCAGCGAGACGAGATTCTGGCCGATCGCAATCTTCAGCAAAGCCGCGATGTTCTCGCTTTCATCGCTACTCTGGGGATCGGTCGGATCGAACAGCCGAGCGCAATTTCGACCACCGGCTTTTGCCAGATAGAGCGCGCGATCGGCCTCGTGGATGATCTTCTCCAGCTTGGCGCCAGTCTGCGTCCTGGTGAATGCCGCGCCAACGCTCACTGTCACGATCGAGACACCGTCGCGCCGCAGCTCGTGGGTAAGCGCCAGGCTCTCCACCGTGCTGCAAATGGCTTCGGCCAGATCCATGATCTGTTCTTTTCTCTCCACGCGAGCCAGGACAATGAATTCTTCCCCGCCGTAGCGGCCGATCGAGCCGCTATACTGCTTGATCATTTCGCTAAGGGCATTGGCGACATGGATCAGGCAACGGTCGCCTTCTTGATGGCCGTAGCAGTCATTGAACTTTTTGAAGAAGTCCACGTCGATGAGGATCGCCCCAAAACTGGTGCCAACCCGTTGCCAGTCGCTCCAGTAGTCCCGCAGCTTTTCGTCGATCGCCCGCCGATTTTCGAGACCCGTAAGCGGATCGGTCCGCGACAGCCTCAGCAGGGCCTTGCCCCGTTCGGTCGCCTCGTTGTGCTGAATTTTGGCTTCCAGGGCGTTCAGGAAGACGTTGTAGCGCTCCTCATTCAGTTTCCAGTTCACATATGAGGTGAATGTGAAGCAGGAAATGTAGAAAGTTCCAAACACCAGCTTGTATGTTAGCGTAGAAGGCACAAAGTAGTTTACGACATACAATATGCATAGGATTATAGTTGAGGTTATAATAGAAACTTTGAATCTGAACGTGAAGAATAGATTGGCACTCATCATGAAGATGGTGCCGAAGACCATATAATAAGAGACGCTTTCCTTGTCCGCGCCCATAACCGCTGGGGACAACCAGCCGACATAGCCAAAGATAATCGCCCCGGCGCAAGTGATGTCGAGCCATTCCGTCCCGACGCCATGGCGAAGCTGCATTTCCAGGATCAAAAGCGCGGTCAGTCCGACCGCGAAGCGCGCCGTGATCGTGTAGGCGGCCACATCTGGGATAAGCAGCAGGTCAGTTGCCGAAAACAGCACATAGATGGCAACGGCCATCCAAAGCCCGGGCCTGGCTTCTCCTCTTCGCGTCGTTTGGGCTTCCGTTCGGTAAAGGCTGCGAAGCTCGTCGGACGCCAGTTCGTAACGCGGTTCGTACGGCTCGGCATCAGCCGCTTCGGCCAATACGGATGCCACGCGTTCGTCCATCACAACGAACCCCGTCTGAAGAGGATCCTGTAGTCCGAACTCATCTCTAGCTTCTGCCCTCACGCAGGCCGGCTCCTTGGGGCGCAACAGCGATTGCGACGCCGGGGAAACAAATGCAATCGAGCAAGACAAGTTTCCGTTAACTCGAACGCGGAATCCGACCCAGAATCGGCCTAACGATCGAACATGGTTTGCGGGAAATTAATCATACCGATAAAATGCACCCGACCCGCCATTGGCAAATGGAGCATTCTACGCAATAAGTTAACTGACTGTTAACTATGGAGTGATGGGTTGCAAACCGTGTTTGATGGCAAAAGCCTGATTACTGCCAAGATGATCGCCAGCAGTCTCCGTCGGGGAACGATCGAGCATCATGGCGAAGAGTTCGAAAACGCTCGCGCGGAGCTGGCGCTCATTCTCAGCGCGACACAGCAGCAAATCGAACAACGAAAAGACCCCGCCGAGATCATTCGTCGCCTGATGTCGCACCTCAATGCGACGCGTTCCAAGGTTCACCCCGACGTTTGGCAAGCATTGATACCGGTGGTGCAGGGCCACCCGGTCCTGGAGTATTTTCTCGAGGATCCGCTGACGCGGTGGTCCTTCAGCAAGCCCAGGGGGTATTCTGGCGACGCTGAGTTGCTCGATTACATCTATTGTGATCCGCACGTGGCTGAGAGCGTGGAAAACGCCTCGGAGACCGGCAAGGCGCTCTATACCCACACCCAGGACGTGCCGTCGTGCGTTGCGGCACGGGAACGACGCGATCTCTTGACCCGATATGTTGATGAGGCTGCGGCCAAGAACGGACCGCAAACCGAGGTCCTGGCGATCGCGGCCGGCCATTTGCGGGAGGCCAATCGCTCAGTCGCCCTGGCGGAGGGCCGTCTCAAGCGCTGGGTTGCGCTCGATCAGGATCCTCAGAGCGTCGGATTGATCTCGCGCGACTTCCAGGGCACCGCGATCGAGGCCATCGACGGCTCGGTGCGGACCGTGCTCACGAGGGGCCACAAGCTGGGCCAGTTCGACCTGATCTACGCCTCCGGCCTTTACGACTACCTTGCGCACAACGTTGCCGTGAAACTCACGAAGACCTGCCTGCAGATGTTGAAGCCGAACGGGACATTCCTGTTCGCGAACTACGCGGAGGGCAATCCTGACGCCGGGTACCGAGAGACGTTCATGGACTGGGTGTTACTGCTGCGGTCGGAAGTCGACATGTGGAACATCGTCAATGCCAGCGTCGACCGCAACACCGTCGAGGCCAAGGTGTTCTTTGGCGAGAACCGCAACGTGTTGTACGCCGTCATCGAAAAGCGCGGCTAGCCTTTGGCTTGCACCTCCGGCCACCTTCCGCTATAGAGCCGCCACCCGCGTAGACACCCTTGGAGGCAACGCGGCGGAAAGCCGCCTCACCCGGCGGCTTTCGACGTTTACGGCCAAGCACGTTGCCGGCCGCGAACGCTCCAGAACAAACCGAAAGGAAATGCCATGAGCCACGACACTTACGAGCTCAAGGCCGAAGCACGCGAACAGGTCGGTAAGGGGTCCGCCCGTGCAGTTCGCCGCAACGGTAAAGTGCCTGCAGTAATTTATGGTGACAAGCAGCCTCCCCTGGCCATCGCGCTCACCTACAAGGACATCTACTACAAGATCCATGGCGGCGGGTTTCTGACCACGATCGCCACGATCGATGTCGACGGCAAGAAGATCCAGGTCCTGCCGAAGGACTTCCAGCTCGACCCGGTCAAGGATTTTCCTGTCCATGTCGACTTCCTGCGCATCGGCAAGGACACCGAGGTCAATGTCGACGTGCCTGTCCACTTCATCAACGAGGACAAGTCGCCCGGCATCAAGCGCGGCGGCGTGCTCAACATCGTGCGTCACGAAGTCGAGTTCCACTGCCCGGCCAATGCGATCCCGGAATTCATCACCGTCGATCTCACCGGCGCCGACATCGGCGATTCGATCCACATCTCGGCGGTCAAGCTGCCGGCCGGTGTGAAGCCTGTCATCTCCGACCGCGACTTCACCATCGCGACCATTGCCGGTTCGTCGGCGATGAAGCCGGAGACGGAAGTCACGGCCGAAGTGGCGACCCCTGAAGCGGCCCCTGCCGCCGAAGAGAAGTAACTCTTTCACGCCCGGAGCAGGCGATGCTGCTGTTTGCAGGTCTCGGCAATCCGGGCGCGAAATACGCCAACAACCGGCACAATGTCGGCTTCATGGCGGCGGACGCAATCGCCCGCCGCCATTCCTTTTCGCCCTGGTCGAAGAAATTTCAGGGTCTGATTAGCGAAGGCACGCTTGGCGGCGAAAAGATCGTCCTGATCAAGCCGCAGACCTTCATGAACCTGTCCGGCCAGTCGGTCGGCGAAGCGCTGCGCTTCTACAAGCTCGAGCTTTCCGCGCTCACCGTCTTCTACGACGAGATCGACCTTGCCGAGGGCAAGCTGCGCATCAAGACCGGCGGCGGCGCCGGCGGCCACAACGGCATCCGCTCGATCGACGGCCATCTCGGCAACGCCTATCGCCGCGTGCGCATCGGCGTCGGCCATCCCGGCGTCAAGGAAATGGTCCAGCACCATGTGCTCGGCGATTTCGACAAGGTCGACCGCGAATGGCTGGAGCCGCTGCTCGACGCGGTCGCCGACAACGCCGCCATGATCGTCAAGGGCGACGAATCCGGCTTCATGAACAAGGCCAGCCTCGCCGTCCAGGGCAAGGCGGCGCCGGAGCCGGAAAAGCCGGCGCCGAAGCAGCCGGCGCCAAAGCAGCAAAGTCACGTCCGCCAGGCTCGGCAGCAGCAGCCGGCGGTCAAACTGCCGGAAAGCGGCCCGATGGCCGCGATGCTGAAGAAACTCTTCGGCAAGGAGTGAACGCGGCAGGAGCGTGCGGCGTTACAGGGCTTGACGTTGATCACCCCTATCGCCCATAGCCCCTGATCAAATTTCGATTTCCCGATAGGACCGGACAAAATGGGTTTCAAATGCGGCATCGTTGGCTTGCCCAATGTCGGCAAGTCGACGCTTTTCAACGCGCTGACCAGGACGGCGGCGGCGCAGGCCGCCAACTATCCGTTCTGCACCATCGAACCGAACACCGGCGAGGTGGCGGTGCCCGATCCGCGCCTGCAGAAGATCGCGGCGGTCGCCAAGTCGAAGGAGATCATCCCTACCCGCATCTCCTTCGTCGACATTGCCGGCCTGGTGCGTGGCGCCTCGAAGGGCGAAGGCCTGGGCAACCAGTTCCTCGCCAACATCCGCGAGGTTGACGCCATCGTGCACGTGCTGCGCTGCTTCGAGGATGACGACATCACCCATGTCGAGGGCCGCATCGACCCCGTCGCCGACGCCGAGACGGTCGAGACCGAGCTGATGCTCGCCGATCTCGACAGCCTCGAGCGCCGCGTCGTGCAGATCCGCAAGCGCGCCGGCAGCAAGGACAAGGAAGCGACGACCGTGCTGCCGCTGATGGAGGCAGCGCTCGAGCTGTTGCAAGCCGGCAAGCCGACGCGGATCCTGCTCAAGGGTATTTCCGCCGAGGACCTGCGCATCTTGCAGGGGCTGAACCTCCTGACCTCGCATCCCGTGCTCTATGTCTGCAATGTCGCCGAGGCCGACGCCGCCACCGGCAACGAGCACACAAAGGCCGTGGAAAAGATGGCCGCCGCGCAAGGCGCCAGCACCGTGGTGATCTCGGCCGCCATCGAAGCGGAAGTCGCCCAGCTCTCGGACGAAGAGGAGATGGAATTCCTGTCGTCGCTCGGCCTCGACGAGCCCGGCCTGAACAAGGTCATCCGCGCCGGCTACGAGCTGTTGCAGCTGATCACCTATTTCACCGCCGGGCCTAAGGAAACGCGCGCCTGGACCGTGCACAAGGGCGCCAAGGCGCCGCAGGCGGCCGGCGTCATCCACACCGATTTCGAGCGCGGCTTCATCCGCGCCCAGACCATTGCCTACAACGACTTCATCACGCTGGGCGGTGAAGTGGCGGCCAAGGAAGCCGGCAAGGCGCGCGACGAAGGCAAGGAATATGTCGTCCAGGACGGCGACGTCCTGCTGTTCAAGTTCAACACCTGATTTCGTGAGCGTCACGCCTGACGGCAACTCTTCCTGGGGCCGCCTTCCGACGAGTTTTTCGAGCCGCCGAGGGTCATTCGCCCGCCAGTTGCTTGTCTTGATTTTGTCACGCCACAGGTCTAAGCGGCAGGCACACGGTCGGCGCATGCGCCGGAGAGCCGTGCAATCCGACACGACGCGTCCATCTGAACGCACCCTTTAGCTCTAGCAAGGGAGACCCGGCGATGATCAAGGCCTTCGTCGTGGACAATGACCGCTTGCGCGTCATCGACGATCTCCTGGCAAACAGCGAGGGCGTCGTCTGGGCCGATCTGCTCAACCCGACAAAGGAAGAGGAAGCGACCATCGAGAGCTGGCTCGGCGTCGCCATTCCGACGCGCGAGGAGATGGAGGAGATCGAGATTTCGAGCCGCCTCTATGTCGAGGACGGCGCCTACTTCATGACCGCCACCCTGCCCGCCCAAACCGAGGTCGACGATCCCCTGATGTCGCCGGTCACCTTCGTGCTCGCCGGCAGCAAGCTGATCACCGTGCGCTACCACGAACCGAAGGCGTTCAAGACCTTTCCGCAGCGCGCCGAGAAGGTGGCGACCGGCTGCACCAGCGGCGACACCATCCTGATCGGCTTGCTGGAGGCGATCGTTGATCGCCTCGCCGATATCCTGGAGCGCGCCGGCCGCGACATCGAGGCGATCTCACGCGATATCTTCGAGGCGCGGTCGACCAAGGTTTCCAAGCGCAATCGCGACTTCCAGGAGCTCCTGAAAGCCATCGGCCGCAAGGAGGACATCGCCTCCTCGATCCGCGACAGCCTGATCTCGCTGCAGCGCCTCGCCGGCTTTTTCGCCCACGCCTCGACCCGGACCAAGATGAGCAAGGACACCAAGGCGCGCATCAAGACGCTGTCGCGCGACGTGCTGTCGCTCGCCGACCACGCCACGTTCCTGTCACAGAAGATCAGCTTCCTGCTCGACGCCACGCTCGGCATGATCTCGATCGAGCAGAACGCCATCATCAAGATCTTCTCGGTCGCCGCCGTCATCTTCCTGCCGCCGACGCTGGTGGCTTCGATCTACGGCATGAATTTCGACATCATCCCCGAGCTCAAATGGGAGCTCGGCTATCCCTTCGCGATCGGCCTGATGATCCTGTCAGCGATCCTGCCCTTCTGGTATTTCCGCCGCCGCGGCTGGCTTTGACCCGTCCGCCAAAGGCCATGCGGCCACGACGTGGCGCTATAGAAATCTCTTGACCAAACGGCGCCCTGCCTGCATCCGGAAACCCCGATCCGAAATCGTGGGTCTATGAACCGGATTCCAGACCATGACCGCAAAAACTTGGGCCTATGAGGACTTCGTCGAGGGCGCCCTGTTCGACCTCGGCAGCAAGCAAGTGAGCGCCGCCGAAATCGTCGAATTCGCCAGCGAATTCGACGCGCAGCCCATGCATCTCGATGAGGAAGCCGGCAAGGCGAGCATCCTCGGCGGCCTCTCCGCTTCGGGCTGGCATACCTCAGCCATCTTCATGCGCATGCTGTGCGATGCTTTCCTGCTCGACTCCACCTGCCAGGGGTCGCCCGGCGTCGATCAGGTGAAATGGAAGAAGCCGGTGCTGGCCGGCGACACGCTGACAGGAAGCCTGGTGGTTGTCACCAAGCGCCTGTCGCGGTCGAAGCCGCAGCTCGGCTTCGTCACCATGCGCAGCGAACTGCTCAACCAGCGCGGCGAAAGTGTCTTCGAGCTCGAAAACTCCGTCATGTTCCTCACGCGCGACGCTGCCGGGAGCCCAGCATGACACTGGATGAATTCTTCCGCATCGGCACCACCGTTACGCTCGGCTCGCACACATTCGAGCCCGAGGCGATCAAGGCGTTCGCCAGGAAATACGACCCGCAGATCTTCCATATCGACGAGGAAGCCGCCAAGAAGAGCGTGCTCGGCGGGCTCTGCGCGTCGGGCTGGCACACGGCCGCGACCTGGATGAAACTCAATCTGGCAAGCAGCATGGACGCCGAGATCGCTGCGTGGAGCGGCCCCGGCCCGGTGCCGGAATTCGGCCCCTCGCCCGGCTTCAAGAACCTGAAATGGCTGAAGCCGGTCTATGCCGGGCAAACGATCACCTTTACGCGTACGGCACTTTCCCACCGCCCGATCGCCTCACGCCCGGGCTGGCGGCTGCTGGCGCTGCGTTGCGAGGCCTTCGGTTCGACCGGCGACAAGGTGCTGGAGTTCGAAAGCGCAGTGCTGGTGAAGGTGGAGTAAGCCCGGCGCTCCTTCCGTTCTCCGCCTGTGGGAGAAGACGTCGGCGCTCCCTGGAACACCCCTCATCCGACCGAGCTTCGCTCGGCCACGTTCTCCCACAAGGGGAGAAGGCAAGGGGCCCCTCAATGCCCTTCAAACCCGATCAGCGTTCTCACCGGCACGCCGAGCGCTTCGAGCTTGGCGCGGCCGCCGAGATCCGGCAGGTCGATGACGAAGCAAGCGGCAAGGATGTCGGCGCCGATCTGCCGCAGCAGCTTGACCGCCGCTTCCGCGGTGCCGCCCGTGGCGATCAGATCGTCCACCAAGATCACCTTCTCGCCCGGCGAAACGCCGTCCTTGTGCATCTCCATCTCGTCCAGCCCGTATTCAAGGCTGTAGGCGACACGCACAGTCTCGAAAGGCAGCTTGCCCTTCTTGCGGATCGGCACGAAGCCGGCCGAGAGCTGATGGGCGATGGCGCCGCCAAGGATGAAACCCCGCGCCTCGATGCCGGCGATCTTGTCGATCTTTTGGCCGGCATAGGGATGCACCAGCTCGTCAATGGCGCGGCGGAAGGCGCGCGCATTGCCGAGCAGCGTGGTGATGTCGCGAAACAGGATGCCGGGCTTGGGATAATCCGGAATGGTGCGGATCGCGGCAAGCAATGAGTCTTCGAGGGAGGATTTCATGGGTCGAGATTACCTGAAACGGAGATTCTTGCGCGACAATTGTTCGATCGAACTGCAGCCCATCAGCTTCATGCCGCGCTCGATCTCGACCCGCATCTGTTCGAGTGCCCGTTCGACGCCCGGCTGGCCGGCCGCCGCGAGCGGGAACAGATAGTAGCGGCCCACGCCGACCGCCTTGGCGCCGAGCGACAGCGCCTTCAGCACATGCGTGCCGCGCTGCACGCCGCCATCCATGATGACGTCGATCTTGTCGCCGACCGCATCGACGATCTCGGCAAGCTGGTCGAACGCCGCCCGCGAACCATCCAGTTGCCGGCCGCCATGGTTCGACAGCACGATGCCGCTGCAGCCGATCTCGACGGCGCGTTTGGCGTCCTCCACCGACATGACGCCCTTGAGGCAGAACGGACCCGACCACAGCCTGACCATCTCGGCGACATCGTCCCACGTCATCGACGGGTCGAGCATCTCGGTGAAGTAACGGCTGATCGACATGGTGCCGCCGCCCATGTCGACATGCTCATCCAGTTGCGGCAGCTTGAACCCCTCATGGGTGAAATAATTGATTGCCCAGGCCGGCTTGATCGCGAACTGCAGCATTCCGGCCAGGTTGAGCTTGAAGGGGATGGCAAAGCCGGTGCGTTTGTCGCGCTCGCGGTTTCCCCCTGTGATGCTGTCGACGGTCAGCATCATCACTTCGACGCCAACCTCCTTTGCCCGCTGCATCATCGCCCGGTTGAGGCCGCGATCCCGGTGGAAATAGAACTGGTAGACCTGCGGGCCGCTGCTGATCCCGCGCGCCTCCTCGAGGCTGACGGTGCCAAGCGAGGAGACGCCGAACATCGTGCCGTACTTGGCGGCCGCCTTGGCGACCGCGCGCTCGCCCTGATGGTGGAACAGCCGCTGCAAGGCGGTCGGCGAGCAATAGACCGGCATCGCCAGCTTCTGGCCCATCACCGTCACCGACAAGTCGATCTCGCTGACGCCACGCAGGACGTTGGGAACCAGGTCGCAGGTCTCGAAGCTTTCGGTGTTGCGGCGATAGGTGACTTCATCGTCCGCCGCGCCGTCGATGTAGTCGAAGATCGGTCCCGGCAGCCGCCGCTGCGCCATGCGGCGGAAATCGGAAAAATTGTGACAGTCGCTGAGCCGCATCATTGATTTCCAGACGTCATATCGGGGCAATCGCTTCGCCACCGTTTGGTGCGTCGAATATCAACCTGTTGTCTCCATGCCAACGGCCTAATTGCCGAGCTGCCCCACGAGCTACAACCGCACGCACAAAAAGGGGCGCCCGAAGCGCCCCTTGCGTCGAAAACCGGCAACTGGCGAAGATTACATGCCGAGATCGGAACGAAGCTCGGCTTTGGCCACGTCGTATTCGGCCTTGAAGTCGTCCCGGTTGAGCAGGACGGCGGCGATCACGCTGCCGGAAATCTTGCCCATCTCGACGTCGGACGCATAGTGGATACCGCCGACCTCACGATTGTGGGCGTATTCAGCCGCACGCGCCATGATCTCGGCGCGCTTTTCCGGAACCATGTCGGACAGGATGATGCCCATCATGGTGCCGACGGTGGCATGGCCGGAAGGCCACGAACCCGAGCTGGACAGCTTGACCGCGGGCTTGACGAGGTCGCTGAGCTGGTGCGGACGCGGACGCTTCCAGACATCCTTGGCCGGATCGACGACAGCGCCTTCGGTGGCCACCACGCGATCGAAGAAAGCACTGAATTTCGGCAGCGTTTCCTTGTTGAACTTCGGCCCCATGACATTGGCGAAGCGCCAGACATTCTCCTCGGCGTCGGCAACTGCGCTGGCCACCATCTCAGGTGTGCGCGTCACCTGCAGAGTCAGCACCTCGCCAAGTTCGGCCTTGGTCTGCGCCGAGTCGTTTGCCGGCGGCGGCGGCAGGATCATCGTCAGGTCGACATCCTTGTTTGTGACGAAGGGCTGGGCGTCTTCTGCTTGCGCGGCCGAGCCGACGATGAGCAGCAGCAAGCCTGCCGCGAGCGATGCGTATCTTTTCATGAGTGCGATCCTTTGATGAGAGCGGCACAGGATCGCCAGATGCGGTGACGGCCATGTGACACCACGGGCCCCCCAAATACAAAAGGGCGCCTTTCGGCGCCCTTTTGTGATCGTATGGCTGTGCGCGGTTTAGTGCGCCACGCCTTCCCACACCTTGCGCTTGGTGAGATAGACCAGCGCGCCGAACAGGAGCAGGAACACCAGCACGCGGAAGCCAGTCTTCTTGCGGTCTTCCATGTGCGGCTCGGCCGCCCACATCAGGAAGGCCGACACGTCGCGGGCATACTGATCGACCGTCTGCGGCGAGCCGTCATCATAAGTCACCTGTCCGTCGGAGAGCGGCTTGGGCATCTTCAGCGACACGCCCGACACGAAGTATGGGTTGTAATGGGTGCCCTCCGGAATGACCATGCCGGCAGGCGGCGTCTGGTCGTAGCCGGTCAGCAGCGAATGGATGTAGTCCGGCCCGCCCGCGGCATACTGGGTGAAGATGTCGAAGACGAACTGCGGGAAGCCGCGCTCGACGCCGCGCGCTTTGGCTAGCAGCGACATGTCGGGCGGAGCAGCACCACCATTGGCGGATGCAGCCGCCTGCTCGTTGGGGAAAGGCGGCGGGAAATAATCGGACGGCTTGCCGGGGCGATCGAACATGTCGCCGGCATCGTTGGGGCCGTCATGGATCGTGTACCCGGCCGACAGCGACTTGATCTGCGCGTCGGAATAGCCGAGGTCCGACAGCGTACGGAATGCCACGAGATTCATCGAGTGACAGGCCGAGCAGACTTCCTTGTAAACCTTCAGGCCGCGCTGCAACTGCGCTTTGTCATAGGTGCCGAACGGGCCGGCAAAGCTCCAGCTGATTTCCTTCGGCTCATCAATCGGAAAATGCGTCGGCGCGGCCGCGTTGTGTGCCTCTTCGGCTGCGATCGCCCAAGTGCCTGCGGCCCCAGTGCCGGCGGCCACAAGGCCGATCAGCGCCAGCGAGGTGAGAATCTTTTTCATGCCAAATCCCCTTAGATTCTCTACCGCTCAGCCCTTGGTCTCTGGTGAGGCCGCGGCACCCGCCAGATGTCCGCCGCCGCCCTTGTTCTTCTCGAGCACAGCCTCGGTGATCGAATTCGGCAGCCGCCGCGGTGTCTCGATCAGCCCGAGCACCGGCAGCGCGACCAGGAAGAAGGCGAAGTAGAACAGCGTCGCCATCTGCGCCATGAACACATAGCTGCCCTCGGCAGGCTGCGAGCCCAGCCAGCCAAGCAGGACGGCGTCAGCGACGAACAGCCAGAAGAACAGTTTGTACCAGGGCCGGTAGACAGCCGAACGCACCTTCGAAGTGTCGAGCCACGGCACCAGGAACAGCATGACGATGGCGCCGAACATGCAGATCACGCCGCCGAGCTTGGAATTGATCGGCCCGATGTTGAAAGTGATGGCGCGCAGGATCGCGTAGAACGGCAGGAAGTACCATTCAGGCACAATATGCGCCGGTGTCTTCAACGGATTGGCTACGATGTAATTGTCGGGTGCCATAAGAAAATTCGGAATGTAGAAGACGAAATAGGCAAAGAAGAACAGGAACACGATCGAACCGAACGCGTCCTTGATGGTCGCATAGGGGGTGAAGGCGACGGTGTCGGTCTTCGACTTGACCTCGATGCCGGTCGGATTGCTCTGGCCGGTGACGTGCAATGCCCAGATATGCAGAATGACGACCCCGGCGATCATGAACGGCAAGAGGTAGTGCAGCGAGAAAAAGCGGTTCAGTGTCGGATTGTCGACGGCGAAGCCGCCGAGCAGCAGCTGCTGGATCCATTCGCCGACCAGCGGGATGGCGCTGAAGAAGCCGGTGATGACGGTGGCGCCCCAGAAGCTCATCTGTCCCCAAGGCAGCACGTAGCCCATGAAGGCCGTCGCCATCATCAGGAGGTAGATGATGCAGCCGAGGATCCACAGCAGCTCGCGCGGCGCCTTGTAGGAGCCGTAGTAGAGGCCGCGAAAGATGTGGACATAAACGGCCATAAAGAAGAACGAGGCGCCTGTGGCATGGAGATAGCGCAACAGCCATCCAGAATTCACGTCGCGCATGATCTTCTCGACCGAATCGAAGGCGAGAGTGGTGTCGGCCGCATAGTGCATGGCCAGCACGATGCCGGTGATGATCTGCGACGCCAGCATGATCGCCAGGATGCCGCCGAAGGTCCAGGCATAGTTGAGGTTGCGTGGTACCGGATAGGCGATGAAGCTGTCATAGACCAGCCGCGGCAACGGCAGGCGGGCGTCGAACCAGCGTTCGATACCGGTCTTGGGCGTATAGGTCGAGTGTCCCTCGCTCATCGAAATATCCCCTGCCTCAACCGATAAGGATCTTGGTATCGGAAATGAATTTGAATACCGGCACTGCCATGTTCTCGGGCGCCGGGCCTTTGCGGATGCGGCCGGCCGTGTCGTATTGCGAACCGTGACACGGGCAGAACCAGCCGCCGAAATCGCCTTCCTGGCCGAGCGGAATGCAGCCCAGATGTGTGCAGACCTGGACCATCACCATCCAGGCTTCCTTGCCGGGCGTGGTGCGGTTTGCGTCGGTCGCCGGCGCGTCGGCTGGAAGATTGGCGTTGCGGGCGATCGGGTCCTTGAGGTCTGCCAGCTTGACCGCCTCGCCGTCCTTCATCTCCTGCTCGGTGCGGTTGCGCACCACGACAGGCTTGCCGCGCCATTTGACGATCAGCGACATGCCCGGCGTCAGCGAGGCGACGTCGACCTCGACGGAGGCCAATGCCAGCGTCGAGGCGTCGGGGCGCATCTGGTCGATGAACGGCCATGCGAAAGCGCCCGCGCCGACCACAGCGGCCATGCCGGTGGCGACGTAGAGAAAATCACGACGGTTGGGATCCTGGGTGTCGGTTGCGCTCACGAGTGCCTGATCCTTTCGCCTCTTCCGCGCCGGTGGCTGAGCCTTGTTCCCCGCTCAATTGCGCCAACCCGACAGCGCATGGCGAACAGGCTTGCGAATTCCTCCGGCATTTGGACTTCGGTTTATGCGTGAAGCCCGTTTTTGTCCAGACGGGTGAAGGCACAAGGGCAGATTGTCGCGGGGACAAAATCCGCCGCCTGGCAGCGCGACGCCGAATGGCCACTGAGGATCGCTAAACAACAGGGAAACAACCGCAATTCCGGGGTTCGCGTCTACCTCGACACCGGACACCGGCCCGGTTTATCCTTGGCACATGGCACACGTCATAGACCGCGACACATGGGCTGTTCGCTCGGACGGCTGGAAGGGCGAGCTCCAATGCGGCGCCTACGGCTCCAACTCCTGCCTGATCTTCAACTATCTGCCTGATGTCGGCGGCGGTCCCCGGCTCCACACCCATCCCTACGCAGAGATCTTCATCATCCGCCAGGGCACCGGCCTGTTCACGGTCGGCGACCAGGAGATCGAGGCCTTTGCCGGCCAGATCGTGATCGTTCCGCCCAACACGCCCCACAAATTCACCAATCTCGGCCCGGGCCCGCTGGAAACCACCGACATCCACGAGAACGGCACCTTCATCACCGAATGGCTGGAATGACCATGATCTCGAAAAGCGGGAACCGCTTTTCGCTGGAGATCATGGTCGAACATACGAGCTACTTGGCGCCGAGCCTGACCAGAACCGCCTTCGGGATGTTGTATTCACGGATGACGGCGTCATGCCTTCGCAATCCGCACAGTTCGCGCTGGATGAAATAGCCGTGCACCGCCTCTGCGGCTTCCTTGAGGAGCCGGGGACGCAGGCGCTCGTCGCCATTGTCGCGCAGCCTCGCCAGCGTTTCCTCGACCCGCTGGCCGGCGCGGCCGAGCGCGGCCGCCTTCTCGGCCAGGATTTCATGGCCGAGCGCGTCGAAGGCGGCTTCGGCAGCCGAGGCGCCGGCGGATGGCGGACGCAGCGACATTTCAGCCTCCTTTCCCAAAAATCATGCGGTGTGTAACGAATTCTTCGCCCATCACCGGCCGGAAGCCAAGCCGCTCATAGAACGCGAAGGCTTCTTGCGGCGCGCGGGTGTTCAGCGCGGCGAAATGCTGACGCGCCCTGTCGATGACGGTCTCGACCAGCATGCGGCCAAGACCGGTGCGGCGGTGGCGCGCGCTCACGAACAGGTGCCGGACCCGGCCGTGGTCCCTGGCCTCGAAATAAGGATCGATGTTCAGCCCGCACACGCCGGCAAGGTCCCGGCCATGCCATGATCCGTACAGCGCCTCGCCCCGCTTCAGGAACTTGTTGCGGCCGCTCGCCCAGCCATCCGCCAGGCGCACCAGCATCCAGTAGCCCTCCAGCCGGCTCTCCTCCTTCAGCGCATCGAAGGCCGGCGTGGTTGGCCGGAGCCGCTTGAGCACATAGCCGACCTCCGCCGATCCACTCATGACCTCACTCCGCTGCCCCCTATTCCGCCGGGCGTGTCTCTTCGAGCACGCTTTCCTCGTGATAGAGGAAGCCGCCGGACTGCCGCGTCCACAGCCGTGCATAGAGCCCGTCGAGCGCCACCAGTTCGTCATGCGTGCCTTGTTCGACGATGCGGCCGCCGTCGAGCACCACCAGCCGGTCGAGCGCGGCGATGGTCGACAGCCGGTGGGCGATGGCGATGACCGTCTTGTCCTCCATCAGCAGCGCCAGATTCTCTTGGATCGCCGCCTCGATGTCCGAGTCCAGCGCCGACGTCGCCTCATCGAGGATCAGGATCGGCGCGTCCTTGAGGAAGACGCGGGCTATTGCCACGCGCTGGCGCTGGCCGCCCGACAGTTTGACGCCGCGCTCGCCGACAAAGGCCTCGTAGCCGGCACGGTCCCGGTTGTCGCGAAGACCCACGATGAATTCGTGCGCCTCGGCCTTCCTGGCCGCCGCGATCACCTCGGCATCGGTCGCGTCAGGCATGCCGAGCTTGATGTTGTCGCGCAGCGAACGGTGGAACAGTGCCGTGTCCTGGCTGACGACACCGATATTGGCGCGCAGCGAATTCTGCGTCACACCAGCGACGTCCTGGCCGTCGATGGTGATGGACCCGCTTTCCAGATCGTAGAGCCGCAGGATCAGATTGGCGAGCGTCGTCTTGCCGGCGCCGGAGGGTCCAACCAGCCCGACCTTCTCACCCGGCCGCACGACTAGGTCGATGCCGTTGAGCACGCCGAACCCCTTGCCGTAGTGGAACTCGACATTCTTCACCTCGATGCGCCCACCGGCCACCACGAGTCCTTTTGCGCCGGGCGCATCGGTGAGACCGAGCGGCTGCGAGACCAGCGCCTTGGAGTTTTCCAGCACACCGAGATTACGCAATATGCCGTTGAGCTGCATCATCACCCGGCCGAGCAGCATGTTGAGCCGCAGCACCAGCGACAGCGTGAAGGCGACCGCACCGACGGTGATCGAGCCCTCGACCCAGAGATAGACGGCAAAGCAACCGATCGTCGTGATCATGATACCCGACAGTGTTGTCAGCGCCATACGCACGCCGGTCAGCCGGCGGGTGAAAGGGCGCAGCGCGTCGAGATAGATGTCGAAGCCGTTCTTGATATAGCGGTCGTCGCCATCGGCCGAGAACAGTTTCAGCGTCTGCACGTTGGAATAGGAATCGACGATGCGGCCGGTGATCATCGAGCCGGCTTCGGCGGTTTCCTCGGCGTGCTTGCGGATTGCCGGCAGATAGAGCTTGGCCAGCCAGCCGAAGGCGGAAATCCAGATCACCACCAGCACCGCCAGCCTGAGGTCCAGCCCGGCGACCAGCGCCAGCGTCGTCACCGTGTAGACGATCATGAACCAGATGACCTCGATGAAGCTTTCCATCAGGTCGCCGGTGGCTTGGCCCGCCTGCCAGACCTTGGTGGCGATGCGGCCGGCGAAATCGTTCTGGAAGAAGGCGTAGGACTGACGCGACACGTACCGGTGCGCCTGCCAGCGCACCAGATTGTAGAAGCCGGGCGTGATTGTCTGTTCGTCGACCAGCGCCGACAGGCCGACGACGATGGTGCGGATCACCAGCACCACCGCGATCATGAACACCAGTTCGGGGCCGGCGGCATTCCACAGCGCGTGCCAGCTGCGCTCGCCGGGAAGCTGGTCGAGAATGTCGACCAGCCGCCCGACGAAGTAGAACAGGCCCGCTTCGACCAGCGGTGCGATGCCGCCGATGAGCAGCATGGCGAAAAAGGCGAATTTCGCCTGGCCGACATAGTGCCAGAGAAAACCGCCGACGCTGGTCGGTGGCCGAAGATTCGCCGGCTCTCTGAACGGATAGACCCAGTTCTCGAACCAGCGATAGACGGCTGTCATCATGCGGCGGCCATCATTCTGCGGCTTGCCCCTTTGCAAGTGCGTCATTGGCGGCATCGGCCGGGCCGTCGTCGATCAGGAACCCGCCCGACTGACGCTGCCAGAGCTGCGCGTAGAGCCCGCCCTGGGCGACGAGTTCCTCGTGCGAACCTTCTTCGATGACGTGGCCCTTGTCCATCACCACCAGCCTGTCCATCGCCGCGATGGTCGACAGCCGGTGCGCGATGGCGATGACGGTCTTGCCTTGCATGAGCTTGTAGAGATTCTCCTGGATGGCCGCTTCAGCCTCGGAATCGAGCGCGGACGTCGCCTCGTCAAGGATAAGTATAGGTGCGTCCTTCAACATAACGCGAGCAATGGCGATGCGTTGCCGCTGGCCGCCGGACAATTTGACGCCGCGATCGCCGACATGGGCGTCGAATCCCTTGCGGTCCTTGGCATCCGAAAGCCCGGAGATGAAGTCCAGCGCCTCGGCGCGCCGCGCCGCCTCGACGAGCAGCTCGTCGCTGGCGTCAGGCCGGCCATAAAGGATGTTTTCGCGCACCGAACGATGTAGCAGCGAGGTGTCCTGCGTGACCATGCCGATCTGGGCGCGCAGCGAATCCTGCGTCACGCCGGCGATCTCCTGGCCGTCGATCAGGATCCGGCCAGCTTCCAGGTCGTAGAAGCGCAGCAGGAGGTTGACCAGCGTCGACTTGCCGGCGCCCGATCGGCCGACAATGCCGACCTTCTCGCCCGGCTTCACCGTCAGCGACAGGCCCTCGATGACACCTTTCTGCTTGCCGTAGTGGAAACGGATGTCGTCGAAGCGGATCTCGCCCCTGGTGACGGCGATGTCCTTTGCCCCAGGCCGGTCCTCGACCAGGCGCGGCAACGAGATCGAGGCGATGCCGTCCTGCACCGTGCCGATGTTCTCGAACAGGCCCGACATTTCCCACATGATCCACTGCGACATGCCCCACATCCGGAGCACCAGCCCGATGACCACGGCGACAGCGCCGATCGTCACGGCCTGTCCCAGCCACAGCCATAGCGACAGCGCGGTGACGGAGAACAGCAGCAGCGCGTTCAGGATATAGAGGACGCCATACAGCACCGTCACCAGCCGCATCGACCGGTAGACCGTCTCGAGGAAGCCGGCCATCCCCTCCTTGGCGAAGGATGCTTCGCGGCGTGCGTGGCTGAAGAGCTTGACCGTCTGGATGTTGCTGTAGCTGTCGACGACGCGGCCGGTCATGGTCGATCGCGCATTGGCCTGTTCTTCGCCGACCTTGCCCAGCCGCGGAATGAAATAGCGCAGCAGCAGGACATAGCCGACGAGCCAGACGACAAGCGGCGTTGCCAGCCGCCAGTCGGCCGAGCCGACGATGAACAGCATGCCGAGGAAATAGACGATGACGTAGTTCAGCACATCGATCAGCTTGATGACGCATTCGCGCACGGCAAGCGCCGTCTGCATCAGCTTGGTGGCGATGCGGCCGGCGAACTCGTCCTGGTAGAAGCTCATCGATTGCTTGAGCAGGTAGCGGTGCACCTGCCAGCGTATGCGCATGGGATAGTTGCCCATCAGCGTCTGCTGGTTGAGCAGCGAATGGAGCCACACCGTGCCGGGGAGCGCGAACAGCACGATGAACGCCATGCCGGCGAGCTTCCAGGCTTCCGTCTGCAAGAAGGTTTCGCGATTCTGCCCTGACAGCCAGTCGACGATGCGGCCCAGGAAGCCGAACATCCACACTTCGGCGATGGCGATGGCCGTCACCAGCACCGCGTCGAGAAGGATATAGGGCCAGGCCCCGCGTGTGTAATGCACGCAGAAGGCGACCAGCGTCTTGGGCGGCTCGACCGGTTCCGCTGCCGGGAACGGATCGAGCCTTTTTTCAAACCAGCCGAACAACATAAGTCATGCTCACAAATCTGTTTTCCGCTCACGCGGCATGGGAACGTACGAAGTCGCCAGACCGCTCGGCGTCAAGGACCGATGGCTCGGAATCGTCCGAGCCATCGGTCCTGCTTCGCGCTATATAGGGGCTAGCAGGCTTTTCGCCGACAGCCGAGCTTGTCGATCCTGACGGTGCGGGGTCGACAACCCGGATCTTCGGCCCCGGCCGGATCAGCCGGATGATCCGGCGCACCAGCGACGGCCGGCTCGGGTCGGGGACCGCGTGCGAGAAATCGACATCCGGCAGCATGCCGCGATGCGGCCGGCGGCGGACTTCGGCATGAACGGCTGACGAATAGGTGTCGCCGATCAACAGCGCCCAGGTCGGCATCCGGTGGATATGCAGGCTCCTTGAGCCAGGTATTCTGTAGCGATCGAACATCGGTCCGTCCTCCGTGTGAAAATAGAGATAAAAAGGCGAATCCATATCGTCCGCCGGCATTCGGCCGGAGGCACTGATGGCGTCGGTCTGGACATGACGCCGAGCGTCAGTCTGGACACGACAAGCGTCGGTCTGGACACGTTCAGGCGGGGCGTTCAGCCCCTTTGACAGTTTGAAAAACATCGCAGGATTCCTTCGAGAGCCGAAAAAGCGTTTCGGCGGGAATCGGTGCGATCAAGTCTTAGAGAGTCAGGAGAACCGTCGTACCGAAACCGCCGTGGGGCGTGCAAGCCCACAAGAGGGGCGCTGGATGTGCATGGTCATCATGAATTCCCCCTCCATCGGTTCGGGTTGACAATGGACCTGACATATCCGACTTCGCAGAAAATGGCCACCCGCAGGTCCAGCAATTTCCAAAACCGCGAGCCTGCTGTGGCCGATCTGCCACTTATTAGAAGGATGCGGAAATGAACGATCGTCTCCGCGTCGCGCTCTACCAGCCTGACATCGCCGGCAACACCGGCACAATCCTGCGCTTTGCCGCTTGCCTCGGCCTTGGCGTCGACATCATCGAACCCGCCGGCTTTCCGCTCTCCGACCGGGCGCTGAAGCGAGCCGGCATGGATTACCTCGAAATGGCCGACCTGACCCGGCATGTCGATTGGCACGCCTTCGAGGACTGGCGCAGGGCCGGCTCCCGCCGGCTGGTGCTTCTGTCGACCAAGGCCGCGATTCCCTACACGAGCTTTGCCTTCGCCAGCGGTGACATTCTTTTGTTCGGCCGCGAATCCGCAGGCGTGCCGGATGCTGTCCATCAAGCGGCGGATGCGCGGCTGACCATCCCCATGCAGGGTGCCGCGCGCAGCATCAACGTCGCGCTGTCCGTCGCCATGGTGGCGGGTGAAGCCATCCGGCAACTCAGCTAGGAGTTCGCTGGCAACCCCCGTCAATTTGACCCAGGCGCACATCGCCCTCTCCTTTATTTGCACATCCTGGGTTTCTTGCTACAAGCTCAACTTAACTTGAGGTCAAGCGATAAAATCGAGGCGGGAAAGCAAGGATGGCACCGGTAACGGAATTAACGGTCGGCCAGGTGGCGATGCGCAGCGGGGTGGCGGTGTCGGCGCTGCATTTCTATGAGGCGCGCGGCCTGATCCGCAGCCACCGCACGTCAGGCAACCAGCGCCGCTACGGCCGCGACGTGCTGCGGCGCGTGGCGATCATCAAGGTCGCGCAGGAGGTCGGCATCTCGCTGGCCGAGATCGGTGCCGCATTGGAATCCCTGCCCGAGGGCCGCACGCCGACGCGCGACGACTGGAACCTTTTGTCGACCGCCTGGCGTGACGGGCTCGATCACAAGATCGCCCAGTTGAAGAAACTGCGCGACGGGCTGACCGACTGTATCGGCTGCGGCTGCATGTCGATCGACAAATGCCCGTTGCGGAACAAGGGAGACCGCCTAGCGAAGGAAGGCACGGGGGCGAGAAGGTTGGTTGCTGGCTGAACCCCTTTATAGGGAGGCCTGCTGCACTTCAATCCGCCGCCGGCAGCCGCCTGATGGTGAATTCGATCAGGTCGCCCGGACGCTCGAACCAGCTTTCGATCTCGGTCCAGTAGGCCTGCTTGGGAAAGCGCTCGAACCATTCCTTGGCCTTGAGGCGCGCATCGGAGCGCGGCAGCACGAAGGTCTCACGCAAAAACCCGTCGCGCGGCATGCGCGCGCGCTCGTTCCGGCTTCGGTCGAGCCTTTTCTTCAGGCCATCCAGCGGTGGTCTTGCCGGGGTGCGCACGAAACAGCTCCTTGCACCTTAATGACGCTTGGACACTTGACCCTTGCCCCTAAGAGATTAGGGATCGCGCCGGCAAAAGACGAGTCATTTGTAGGGACTCGCCCCCAGCAACCGGAGACGACACTTGGAACGACCTGAAATACCGGCAGGCCTGCCCGCCGACATCGAACAGAAGAAGATGAAGGCGCGCCTGTGGTTCGAGGCGCTGCGCGAACGCATCTGTGACGCGTTAGAGCAGATCGAGCAGGATCTTGGCGGCCCGCTGGCCTCTTGGTCGCCAGGCCGTTTCGAAAAGACGCCATGGGAGCGCGACGAGGGCCGCGGCGGCGGCGGCACCATGTCGATGATGCACGGTCGCGTCTTCGAGAAGATCGGCGTCCACACCTCGACGGTCTATGGCGAGTTCTCGCCCGAATTCAGGAAGCAGATGCCCGGCGCCGAGGAAGACCCGCGCTTCTGGGCCAGCGGCATTTCGCTGATCGCGCATCCCTGGAACCCCAACGTTCCGGCCGTGCACATGAACACCCGCATGGTCGTCACGTCTAGGCAATGGTTCGGCGGTGGCGCCGATTTGACGCCGGTGCTCGACCGCCGGCGCACCCAGGACGATCCCGACACCATCGCCTTCCACCGGGCCATGCAGTTCGCTTGCGAGAAGAGCCCCGAGGTGGCCGATTATCCGAAATTCAAGGCTTGGTGCGACGAGTATTTCTACCTGCCGCACCGCAACGAGCCGCGTGGCACCGGCGGCATCTTCTTCGACTGGCTGCATTCGGGCGAGGACAAAGGCGGCTGGAACGCCGATTTCAACTTCGTCCAGGATGTCGGACGATCCTTTCTCGTCGTCTACGGCCACCTCGTGCGCGCCAACTTCAACGAGAACTGGACCGATGGCGACCGCGACGAACAGCTCATCCGGCGTGGCCGCTATGTCGAATTCAACCTGCTTCACGATCGCGGCACCATCTTCGGACTGAAGACCGGCGGCAATGTCGCCTCGATCCTCTCCAGCCTGCCGCCCGAGGTCCGCTGGCCGTAACAAAAAGGTGAGCGCGATGTGAGCCGCATTGATGTCCCATTTGCTCGAAATGGGCATGGAATGTGGCATGGAGCATCCCGAAAGATTTCTTTTTCGTCTAATAGGCGATTGAAAAGGCTGGCCTATTTGCTGCGCCGGGTCGGGAAGCGCCGGCGGTTCGCCTGAGCGCAATTCTAGGGAAACTGTGAAACCGTTTTCCGTCCGGAATTGCGTCAAAGCAACGCGAGCCGCGACCCGACGCGACCGGACGGCCCAGACGATGCGGGACATCTTCGTCAAAAAGGATACCCGCCTTTTCCAGGAGTACTTCGCAATGCGCAAGATCATTGTTTCGGCGGCCGCCGCTGCCCTTCTCGCTTCCGGTTCGGTGGCATTCGCCGCCGTCAAGCACACCACCGGAACGATCAAGACCTTTGACGCAACGGCCATGAGCCTTGTCCTCGATGACGGATCGTCTTTTACGCTTCCCAAGACCTTCAAGGATCCTGGCCTTCAGGTCGGTGAAAAGGTTCGCGTCTCATGGGAGATGAGCGGCAAGAACAAGGTTGCCGAGGCCGTCAAGATCGCAAAGTGACAGCCTGCCTGCCACAGCAGGACGAGACGATCTCTGGTCCTGTTTCGGGGTAGCGTAAGAGGGCGGAGCAGCGCTGCTCCGCCTTTTCGCCGTTGACTGCGACCAATGCCGCCCCATCTGTGTTATGCTGTTCCCCCGCTCGCGGCCCCAAGTTCCCATCCTGGATTTGGACCATGAGCCAAAAAACTATCGGAGCCTCAGGCTCCGCGGAGGAAAGGAGAAATCCCATGAAACAATTTCACTGCGGGTCGCTCGTGCCCGGCTGTGACTGGCACACGCGTGCCGACGAGGAGGCCGAGGTCATGCGCCGTGCCGTAGAGCACATGCGCGAGACCCATGGCGAGGCGGTCATCCGCGAGACGATGATCGAGGCGATCCGCTCGCGCATCGAGAAGACCCGCGACGCTGCGTGACTTCAGCCTGCTTTCAAGGCTTCCGCGGCGCGTTCAAGCAGCGCGCCGCGATCGGGCGAAAAGCCCGCTTCGACCCATTCCGTCTCAAGGTTCTTGAGGATTTCCCCAAGCTTTGGCCCTGGAGTTGCGCCGAGCCGCGTCAGATCGGCGCCCTTTAGCGGAAACAACGGCTTTTCCCATTTCAGGGCGAAGGCAAGCAGGCGCGAAAAGCCGCCGGCTTCGAGCAGCGCGTCATTGTCCTGGACGGCGCGCATCCGCGCGCCCGCAAGCGACAGCCGCAGGCGGTCGACGAACCCTTGCCGGTCGCCGCGATAGAGCCGCTTTGCCATTTCGCGCTCGGTCGTCTTTGGCTCGGCGGCGGTGGCCAACGTCCAGTGGCGCAGGCGATCCGCTTCGGCGGTCGAAAATTTGAGCCGCTCGGCGAGCGTCTTCATACGCGCGGCATCTGGCGGCACGATCGCTTCCAGCCTAAGCAGCGGGTCAGGTGCCCAGTCCAGATTCTTCTCGGCCTTGGTCAGCGCATGGATCGCGTCGATGCCCCATTTCTCGCTTTCCGGCAGCGCGGCGGTCAACACGCCGGCCTGCCGCATCCAGAGCAACGCCCGCGAAGGATCGGGCGCCGACAGAAGCTTCTTCAGTTCCGACCAGATGCGCTCGGCCGAAAGCTGGGCCAGCCCTTCCTTCAGCCGGGCACAGGCTTTCAAGCCCTCGGCATCCGGCCGGCCATCGCCATACCAGGCGAAGAAGCGGAAGAAGCGCAGGATGCGCAGATAATCCTCGCGGATGCGCGCTTCCGGATCGCCGATGAAGCGCAACCGGCGCGCCTCGATGTCGGCGATGCCGCCGACCAGGTCGATCACCGTGCCATCGGCCTCGGCATAGAGCGCGTTGATGGTGAAGTCGCGCCGCTCGGCGTCAAGCTTCCAGTCGCTCCCGAACGACACCTTGGCGCGACGGCCATCGGTCTCGACATCGGCACGCAAAGTGGTGATCTCATAGGGCTTGCCGCCGGCGACCACGGTGATCGTCCCATGCTCGATGCCGGTCGGAACCGCCTTGAAGCCTTCCGCCTCGGCGCGGCGGATTGTTTCCTGCGGCAGACACGTGGTGGCGATGTCGATGTCGGCGACCGGCTGGCCCATCAGCGTGTTGCGTACCGCGCCACCGGCAACACGCGCCTCTTCACCGCCTTGCGCCAATGCGGCAAGCAGGCGCTGCAGGTGCTTGTCGCCGAGCCACTTGGCCCGGCCCGCGATAGAGACATTCACGCATAGAGCCTTTCGTAAAGCGTACGGATGATGCCGGCGGTGACGCCCCAGATGCGCCGGTCGCCATAGGGCATGTCGTAGAAGAACCATTCGAGATCGTTCCACATGCGGCTGTCGCGCTTGTGGTTGGCCGGGTCCATCAGGAAACGCAGCGGCACTTCGAAGGCGGCATCGACCTCGTCGGCATTCAAGGTGAGCTGGAAACCGGGCCGTACGATGCCCAGCACCGGCGCGATGCGGTAGCCGCTGCCGGCGACATAATCGGGCATGCGGCCGATGATCTCGATGCGATCCTGGGCAAGGCCGATTTCCTCGAAGGTCTCGCGCACAGCCGCCGCTTCCGGACTGGCATCGGTCGCATCGATGGTGCCGCCGGGAAAGGCCACCTGCCCCGAATGATCGCGCAGCCTTTCGGCCCGTTTGGTCAACACAACCGTCGCTTCGCCCTCATGATCGACCACCGGGATCAGCACCGCGGCATTGCGCAGCGGCTTGCCCTGGTTGAGGCGCGGATGGCCGGGATTGAAGCGATGATCGCCATAGTCGTCGCCGGCATGCGCGTCCGGCTGCGCGGCAAAGCGCGCGCGAAAATCCGCTGCGGAAAACGGCGCCGGCGACATCTTGTCCATCACGCGCTCAGCCGCTTCAGCTGGTCCGCCGGCATGATCGCAAACACCGCGCCCTTCGAGCGCACGGCGAACATGGTCTTGCCGTCGATCTCGATCTCCTCGCCATGTCCGACCAGCTCATACATCACCGGCCGCGCAACCAGCGCTTCCAGCCGGCCGCGCACCAGCACATAGGGTTTCAGGCCACCGGTCTCGCTCTCGTCAACGAAGCGCAGCGGCCGTTCCGGTCCGGCTTCGACGACATCGCCGACATTGGTGCGAAAGGTGATGATCTGTCCGTCGCCGCTGCCCGAAACATCCATCTCGACGGCGATGAACGGCGCGTCGGCGACGCGGATGCCGACCCGTTCCACCGGTGTCACCAGATAGGTCCTGCCGTCCGCGTCCTTGCGCAGCACCGAGGAGAAAAGCTGCACCAGCGGCATGCGCCCGATCGGCGTGCCCAGATAAAACCAGGTGCCGTCAGCCTTGATTTCCATGTCGAGATCGCCGCAGAAGTCGGGATTCCAGCGCTCGACCGGCGCCGCGCCCTTGCCGGCGCGGGCCGCGCGCGAAATCAGCGCCTCGAGACCGCGCGCCTCGGTGGCGGTCGTAAGGCTTTGCTGGCGATGTTCGGAGTGTTCCGTCATGGTCACGAAATAGTCACTGTTGTTGCGCTTGTCAGCCTAAGTCTGTGATTTAAGTTTTGACATAGGCGCCACGCGAGGCCGAATCGCGGCAACCTATGCTATGGTGCGTGCCGGTATTTCCAACCATGGTATCTCCAACCAAAGGGATCGAAGCTGCATGAGCGTGATGGTCAAGGAAAGCCCGATGAGCGAAACGGACATGATCGCCGAGGCCGAGAAGGCGCTTGCCGACATCTCCAGGATCCGCGACGGGGTCGGCCGGGTCATCTTCGGCCAGGAGAGCGTCGTCGAGCGTACGCTGGTGGCGTTGCTGGCCGGCGGCCATGCGCTGCTGGTCGGCGTGCCGGGCCTCGCCAAGACCAAGCTGGTCGAGACGCTGGGCGTCGTGCTGGGCCTCGATTCACGCCGGATCCAGTTCACGCCTGACTTGATGCCGTCCGATATCCTCGGCTCCGAGGTGATGGAGCAGGACGAGTTCGGCAAGCGTTCCTTCCGTTTCATCTCCGGGCCGATCTTCGCCCAGCTTTTGATGGCCGACGAGATAAACCGTGCCTCGCCGCGCACCCAGTCGGCGCTGCTGCAGGCGATGCAGGAGTACCACGTCACCATTGCCGGCGCCCGCCACGACCTGCCGGCGCCCTTCCATGTGCTGGCGACGCAGAACCCGCTGGAGCAGGAAGGCACCTATCCCTTGCCCGAGGCCCAACTCGACCGCTTTCTGATGCAGGTCGACATCCTCTATCCCGAAATCGAGGCAGAGCGCCGCATCCTCTTGGAAACCACCGGCATCGAGGACGCCAAGGCGCAGAACGTGCTGCAGCCGGTGCGGCTGAAGGAGATCCAGACGCTGATCCGCCGCATGCCGGTGCCGGAAAGCGTCGTCGAGGCGATCCTGATGCTGGTGCGCTCGGCGCGCCCCGGCCAGGGCAATGCCGAAACCGACAAGCATGTCGCCTGGGGCCCCGGCCCGCGCGCCAGCCAGGCGCTGATGCTGTGCACAAGGGCGCGCGCGCTTTACGATGGGCGGCTGGCGCCCTCCATCGACGATGTCCGTGCGCTGGCCGAACCGGTGCTGCAGCACCGCATGGCGCTGACTTTCGCCGCCCGCGCCGAAGGTACCAGCGTGCGCGACGTGGTGGCGAAGCTGGTGAAAGGGATTTGATGGCGCGCATCGGCGAGGTCCAGGCTCCGGCAGCGACGCGCGACGCGCTCGCTCGTGGCCGGTTGCGGGCTTCGCTTGTGCCTGACCTGCTGGTCGAGGCGCGCCGCATTGTCAACACCGTGATCGCCGGCTGGCATGGCCGCCGCAAGCGCGGCATCGGCGAGAATTTCTGGCAGTTCCGGCCCTATGTCGAAGGCGACGCCTCGCGCATCGACTGGCGCCGCTCGGCCCGCGACGACCACACCTATGTGCGCGACCGCGAATGGGAAGCCGCGCATACAGTCTGGCTGTGGGCCGACCCGTCGCCGTCAATGCTCTACAAATCGACCGGCGCCAGCGTGTCCAAGCAATCGCGCGCGCTGGTGCTGACGCTGGCCATGGCCGAGCTGTTGTCGCGCAGTGGCGAGCGCATCGCCTGGCCCGGCCTCACCGATCCGTTCACCGCCCGCAACGGCGCCGAGCGCATTGCCGCCCAACTCATGCATGCCGGCGAGTTGCCGCCCAAACCCGACCTCTCCGACATCCGCCGCTTCTGCGACATCGTCATCGCCAGCGATTTCCTCGATCCGGTCGAGGAGACGATGGCCTGGCTTGACGTGCTCGCCCGCCACGGCGTGCGCGCCCATCTGATCGAGGTCGCCGACCCGGCCGAGGAAACCTTCCCCTATGCCGGCCGCACCGAATTCACCGATCCCGAGACCGGCGACAAGCTGACCGCCGGCCGCGCTGAAATGCTCGGCGACGAATACCGCCTGCTCTACACCGCCCGCCGCCACGAACTGGCTGCCTGGTGCAGGCGGCTCGGCTGGAGCTTTACCGTCAACCACACCGATCGACTGGCTTCCGACGCGCTCGTGCGCCTGCACATGGCGATGACCGCCGATGGCGGTTATGCCGGGCTGGCCGCAAGCGGCCATGCCGGGCTGGCCACCGGTGGCGGTCGCGCCGGGAAGGCCGTCGCATGAGCTGGCTGCCGCTCTCCTTTGGCGCCCCCATGGTGCTGTGGGGCCTGCTGGCGCTGCCGGTGATCTGGTGGCTGTTGCGGCTGACGCCGCCCAAGCCGCAGACCGAGGTCTTCCCGCCACTCAAAATCCTGGCGCGCGTGTTGAAGCGCGAGGAGACGCCGCAGCAGAGCCCATGGTGGCTGACGCTGCTCAGGCTCTTGATGGCGGCTCTCATCGTCGCCGCCCTTGCCGAGCCGGTGTTCAACCCGCGCGAAAAACTGCCGGCCGAGGGCGCAGCCCTGGCGCTGGTCATCGACAATGACTGGGCAAGTGCCGCCGACTGGAACAAGCGCGTCGCCACCGCCGAGCGGCTGATCAACGACGCCGGCTCGAACGGCGTGCCGGTCGTCATCGCCTTCACCGCCGAAAAGCCCAATTCGGAAATCGGCCCGTTCGATGCCGCCGCTGCTCTCGACCGGCTGCGCGCCGCCAAGCCGCGACCGATCCCGACCGACCGGCCCGCCGTTTATACCCGCGTCGCCGGTGTGCTGGACAGCTTGCCCGGCGCCAGCGTCGCCGTACTTGCCGACGGCCTAGCGGCGAAAGGCGACGAGGCCGCCTTCAACACGCTGTTGTCGAAAAATGCCGCTCGTGTCGTGTGGGCCAGTTCAGACCGGCTGTCGCTGACCGGCCTGACCACCGCTGACAACCAGGTCGATGGCTTTGCGCTGACCGCCATTCGCGCGCCGGGCGACCCGGCACCCGCACAAGTCACTGCCGGTGCTTTCGACGACAAGGGCCGCCGCATCGCCGATGCGACGCTGACCTTTTCCCCTGGCGAAACCACCGCCACCGGCACCATGGCGGTACCGTTCGAGCTGCGCAACGACTTCGCCTCGATCGGGCTTGACGGCGAGCGCCAGGCCGGTGCGGTGCGCGTGCTCGACGAAAGCTCCAAGCGCCGCCGCGTCGGGCTGCTGTCGCAGGCCGAGGCCGACCAGGCGCAGCCGCTTCTGTCGCCGCTCTACTACATCAGGCGCGCGCTGCAGCCCTTCGCCGATCTTGTCGAACCCTCCAGCGCCGACCTCGCCGACGCCATCCCGCAGATCCTCGACCAGAAGCCGGCGATGATCGTCATGGCCGACATCGGCACCATTCCCGCACAGGTTCGGCAAAGGCTGGTCGACTGGGTCGACAATGGCGGCACGCTGGTGCGTTTCGCCGGCTCGCGGCTGGCCGCCGCCGGCAATGACGACGACCTGCTGCCGGTCCGCCTGCGCACCGGTGAGCGTTCGCTCGGTGGCGCCCTCTCATGGACGTCACCGCAACCGGTCACCGAATTCCCCAAGGCCGGTCCGTTCGCCGATCTTGCGCCGCCGACCGAGGTCACCGTCACCAGGCAGGTGCTGGCCGAGCCGACGCCCGACATTGTCGAGCGCACCTGGGCCGCACTCGCCGACGGCACGCCGCTGGTCACCGGACTGAAGAAAGGCAAGGGCACGCTGGTGCTGTTCCATGTCACGCCCGAGGCGACCTGGTCGAACCTGCCGATCTCGGGCAGTTTCGTCGAGATGCTGCGCCGCATCGTGCAGTTGTCGCGCAACCAGGGCGCGGCGATCGCCAATGCCGAAGCCGCGGCCACCTCGCTGGCGCCCTACCGCATGATCTCAGCCGACGGCTCGCTGGTGCCGCCGACGCCGGATGCACGGCCGCTGGTGCCGGGTCCCGCGTTGGCGGTGACCTTCGAGAACCCGCCCGGCCTCTACGGCTCCGAGACCGGCGTCTTCGCCCACAACCTGCTCGAAGCCGCAAGCACGCTGGCGCCGCTGGCGCGCCCGCAAATCACCGTTCCGGTCACATCGATCCAGTATGCCTTTGACGAATCGCGCAACCTGAAGGGCGCGCTGGTCGTCGCCGCTCTGGTGCTGATGCTGCTCGACACGCTGGCGGTGTTCTGGATGGGCGGCCTGTTCACCCGCCGGACGCGCCGTGCCGGTGGCGTGGCCACCACCGCCGCGATCCTGATTGCGCTTGGCGCGCTGTTCGGCCATGCCGATCCTGCCCGCGCCGACGATGCCAAACCGGGCGACGAGGTCGCCATCGAAGCGATATCGAAAACCCGCATCGCCTATGTGCTGACCGGCGTGCCGGGTGACGATTCGATCAGCCGCGCCGGGCTCGAAGGCCTGACCCGATTCCTG
Organism: Mesorhizobium sp. CNPSo 4670; assembly: GCF_057784235.1. Classification (NCBI taxonomy): domain Bacteria; kingdom Pseudomonadati; phylum Pseudomonadota; class Alphaproteobacteria; order Hyphomicrobiales; family Phyllobacteriaceae; genus Mesorhizobium; species Mesorhizobium sp. CNPSo 4670. The sequence continues at coordinate 203,554 of NZ_JBWJFQ010000007.1, forward strand.
GTCGAGAAGACGGCGCTGGAACCCGGTGCGCCGGCCGGCGTCGACATCTCCAAGGACGAGCTGTCGTTCTATCCCTTGATTTACTGGCCGATCGATCCGGCCGCACCGATGCCGAGCCAGGCTGCGATCGCCCGCATCGACGCCTATATGCAGCAGGGCGGCACGGTGCTTTTCGACACCCGCGACCAGTTCGCCAACGGCATCGGCGCCGATTCGACCAGCCCGGCGACGGAGCGGCTGCGCGACATCCTCGGCAACCTCAACGTGCCGCCGCTGGAGCCGGTGCCATCCGATCACGTGCTGACCAAATCCTTCTTCATCCTGCCCGAATTTCCCGGCCGCTTCAGTGGCAGCCCGCTCTGGGTCGAGGCCTCGCTCGACGCCAGCAATGCCGAGAACCGGCCGGTGCGGACCGGCGACGGCGTCTCGCCGATCATGATCACCGCCAATGATTTCGCCGGCGCCTGGGCGGTCGACGAAAATGGCGATCCGCTGCTGCCGACCGTGCCGGCGGACCCGATGCAGCGCATCTACGCGCTGCGCGCCGGCGTCAACATCATGATGTACATGCTGACCGGCAACTACAAATCCGACCAGGTGCATGTGCCCATACTGCTCGAACGGCTGGGGCAGTAGGATGACGTACTTTGTTGCGTTCCCAACGCGGAATTGCCCTCCCCACAAGGGGGAGGCTAATTCATGAACTGGTCGATCTCCCTCGAGCCGCTGATCTCCTGGCCCCTGCTGGCTCTGGTGCTGGTGCCGCTGGCACTGCTGGCGCTCATAGGCCTGTGGTTTCGCCAGCGTGGCGCCGTCTTCCGCTTCGTCGCCCTGCTGGCGCTTGCCGCCGCCCTGTTCAACCCGGTATTTCTCAACGAGGAGCGCGAGCCGCTGAAAAGCGTCGTTGCCCTGATCGTCGATCGCAGCCAGAGCCAGGATATCGGCGACCGCACCAAGCAGACCGACGAGGCACTGGCCGGGCTGCAGCAGCGTCTTGGCCGCTTCAAGCAGTTCGACGTGCGCGTCGTCGAGGCCGGTAAATCGCAAGCCGCCGAGGAGCGCACGGAAACTCGGCTGTTCGGTGCGCTCGAAGGCGCCTTCCGCGACGTGCCGCCGTCACGCATCGGCGGCGCCATCATGATCACCGATGGCGAGGTACATGATGCGCCCGCGCGCGCACCCGATTTCAACGCACCGCTGCATGCCCTGATCACCGGAAACGATCACGAGAAGGATCGCCGCATCCGCTTCGAGAACGCACCGCGCTTCGGCCTTGTCGGCAAGCCGCTCGACATGACCTACCGCGTGATCTCGACGGAAAACGAGACCGGCCCGGTCGAAGTGCGCGTCTCGATCAATGGCGAGCAGGTCGCGGTCGAGCATGCCACCGTCGGCCAGGCCATGCCGCTGCAGGTGACCATTCCGGGTGCTGGCCGCAACATCGTCGAGCTCGCCATCGACCGCGAGCCGGGCGAACTGACCGACACGAACAACCGCGCCATCGCGCTCATCGACGGCATTCGCGAAAACCTGCGCGTGCTGCTCGTCTCCGGCGAGCCGCATGCCGGCGAGCGCACCTGGCGCAATCTCTTGAAATCCGACGCCTCGGTCGACCTCGTCCATTTCACCATCTTGCGGCCGCCGGAAAAGCAGGACGGCACGCCGATCAACGAATTGTCGCTGATCGCCTTCCCGACTCGCGAACTGTTCGTCGAGAAGATCAAGGATTTCGATCTCATCATCTTCGACCGCTACCAGCACCGCGACGTGCTGCCGATCCTCTATTACGACTACATCTCCGAATATGTCGAAAAGGGCGGCGCGCTGCTGATCGCGGCCGGGCCAGAATATGCCGGTGAAAGCTCGATCGCACGCACACCGCTGATGTCGGCCCTGCCGGCGATGCCGACCGGCGAGGTGGTCGACAAGGCCTTCTATCCGCGCCTTACCGACCTCGGCCAGCGCCACCCGGTGACCCGCGGGCTCGACGGTTCGGCCACCGAGCCACCGCACTGGAGCCGCTGGTTCCGCACCATCGGCGTGCAGAATCCCGAAGGCGAAGTGGTGATGAAGGGCGCCGACAACCGGCCCCTGCTCTTGCTCGACCGCAAGGGAGAGGGCCGCGTCGGCATGCTTCTGTCCGACCAGGGCTGGCTGTGGGCGCGCGGCTTCGAGGGCGGCGGCCCGCATGTCCAGCTCTACCGGCGCATCGCGCATTGGCTGATGAAGGAGCCTGATCTCGAGGAGGAGCGGCTGACCGCCGACGGTCGCGGCATGGTGCTGGAAATCCGCCGCCAGACGATGGCCGATGATCCCGGCCAGGCGCAGATCATCACCCCTTCCGGCAAGACCTTGACCGTCAAGCTCGAGAAATCCGAGCCCGGTGTCTTCCTCGGCAGTGTCGAGACCAGCGAAATCGGCCTCTACCAGGTCGCCAATGGCGACCTCACCGCGCTCGCCCATGTCGGGCCGGTCAACGCGCCGGAATTCGCCGATGTCATTTCCACCGAAAACCGGCTGAGGGCGCCGGCGGAAGCCACCGGCGGCAGCGTAAGGCGGCTGGCGTCATCCACGGCCCTTGGCAGCGACATTGCGCTGCCCTCCATCGTGCCGGTGCGGTCTTCCGGTCAGGCCACCGGCAGCGACTGGATCGGCTTGCGCACGACGGACGACAGCGTGCTCAAGGCGGTTTCGCGCGTGCCACTGTTCGGCGGCTTCCTCGGCCTCGGCTTGCTGCTGCTGGCGATGGGTTCGATGTGGTACCGCGAGGGTCGGTAGGGCTACTACTCTTCCGGCTCGGTCGTGAACAGCAGCGGATAGCCCTTGGCCTTGCCGGCATCGGTCGCCCGTGTTGCCTTGGTCTCGGCGACATCCTTGGTGAAGACGGCAACAACGCAGACGCCGCGCCGATGTGCGGTGATCATGATCCTGTGCGCCTGGTCTTCGCTGAGCTTGAACTCGCCCTTCAGCACCGTCACCACGAATTCGCGCGGCGTGAAATCGTCATTGATAAGGATGACCTTGTAGAGCTTTGGCCGCTCGGTCTGCGGCTTGACCTGGGTACGCGGCTTTGTGGTGATTTCAGGCATCGGAACCGACAATTTTGCGCAATCGACCTGGCCCGCATTCTGACACCAGCGAATTCAGCCGTCCATTTTGATTGACGCGCAAAGCCGATCGGGCTGGCGCCGCCATCCGTGACTATGTGGGAAAGTCTCGGTTGCCGTTCAACGGTCCTGGCGGCCGAAGATGCGGCGGCCGGGAATCTGCCGCGCGGCCGTGACGGACGGCATATCGGACCGAAGGCGGTTTCCGCCCGCATCCGCCCGGCGTTCCAGCCATGCCGCAATCGGCCACGCGAGGACGCAGATCAGCGTTGTGCCGGTGAGCACGATCAGCACCCAAGTCTGTGCCGGCGTGATGTAGTCCCAGTTGGTGGAAATCTCCGGTGCGAACAGCGAAGGCTCGGTGCGCCCGCTGGCCGGATCGGGCACCGGGCTGGCAGTGAGCAGGATTAGCACCCTGGCGGCGCCGGTGGCGACCAGACCGCCAAGCACCAACGAACGCAGAGTGGACGAAAGCCGCTTCTTCATGCGGATTGTCCTACATGGCCGGCATTGCAAACGGGTTAAAGTCGGTCGGGGCGGAAGCTGCCGGCGCGAGGCTTCGGCCAAACATCGGTAGGCTAACCGTCCGCTACATCGCCGATATCAGGGCTTGCAGCGGTCGGACAGGAAGAAGGCCGCCCCAGCCGAAAAACAACTGGAACGGCCTTGTCGCGGACGGGCAAGTTATGCCCGATCTGGATTAAGCCTTCGGGGCGTCCTTCTTGACGGCCTTCGTCGGAGCCTTCTTGTGCTTCTTGGTCTTCTTGACGACCTTCTTGGGAGCAGTCTTGGCCGGGGCGGCAGTAGCCGGAGCGGTGGTGGTCGTCGAAGCAGCCGGAGCAGCGGTCGTGGTGGCAGCGGCGTTACCGAGAGCCGGCATCGCGAAGGCGAGAGCGACGGCGAGACCGGTTGCGGAGAGGATGGACTTCTTCATGGCTTCACTTCCTTTTTTAGCGGGTCGAGTTTTCGAGCGTCACTGAACCGGGTCGTTCGGCGTCACTCCAAGCAGCTTCAAAGCGTTGGCGAGCATCCGGATGCCCTGTGCCTGTTTCTTGGCGGCGCAGTACCGGTTACCCTTTCTCTGAAGTGCCTTTGCCGCGGTGACCTGCGTTGCCGCGGCATGGGTTTCGAGGGCTTCATCAAATTGGTGGCTGAGATTGGCGCACCGTTCGCTCCGGGTGGTGGGCGTCACCTTTGCGTCCGATTGTTCGACAGCGGCAGTAACCAGGCAAATGCCCAGCAACGCACCCAACAAACTGATCGACAACCTTGGCATCGGTTTATCCGTAAACCCGGAGACTAGCGTCGCAGCCGATGACCTGACCGCCACGAGACGAGTTATGCCTTTGTATTTTTTCAGGAGTTTTTCTGAACTGTAGAATTTTGTTTCTGGATTGTGTCTGAGAAGCCGATGTGGACGCATCATCACCACTGGCCAACTTATGGCCTGAATTCTATCGTGTGGGTTGCGACAGAACGGCTTGGCAATCAAACAATGACAGGGCTGCTGTGAAATCCGACGCACACATACTGATCGTCGACGACGACAAGGGCATCCGCGACCTGCTGCAGGAATTCTTCCAGAAGCGGGGCCTGCACACCTCGGTTGCCGCCGACGGCACCGAGATGGAGGCCATCCTGCGCCGCGCGCAAGTGGACCTCATCGTCCTCGACGTGATGCTGCCCGGCAAGAGCGGGCTGGAACTGTGCCGCGACCTCCGCGCCCAGTACTCGACACCGATCATCATGCTGACCGCCGTCACCGAGACCACCGACCGCGTGGTCGGCCTGGAGATGGGCGCCGACGACTATGTGCCCAAACCATTCGACCCGCGCGAGCTTCTGGCGCGCATCCGCGCCGTGCTGCGGCGCAACGGCGCCGCCGAGCCAAAGCGCGCCACCACCAAGCAGATCTACCGCTTCGCCGGCTGGACGATGGACTGTTCGCGGCGCCGGCTGATTGCCCCCGACGATGTCAGGGTCGAACTGACCATGGCGGAATTCAACCTTCTGCAGACCTTCGTCAAGAGCGCGCAGCGCGTGCTGACGCGCGACCAGCTCATCGAACTGTCCGGCGGCGACAGCGACTATTCCTTCGACCGCAGCATCGACATCCTGGTCAGCCGGCTGCGGCGCAAGATGGAAGACGACCCGAAGACGCCCAAGCTGATCCTGACCGTGCGCAGCGGCGGCTACCAGTTCCTGCCCGAGACGACCTCCGAATGAGACGTTTCCTGCCGCAGACCCTGCCTGTCTGGGTGCTGCTGATCGTCATCGCCGGCCTGCTGATCAGCCAGGTCGCGACCCTCTACATCGTGTCGCGCGACCGAGCCGCCGCCAACGACGTTGTCGACCTCTACCGTCTCAACGACCGTGCCTTCTCGCTGGTGCAGCTCATGCATGACGCCAGTCCGGAGCAACGCAAGGCGACGGCGACCGGCCTGTTCAATTCCACCTACGCGCTTACCGTCACCGACACGCCCGCGGTCACCTCGTCGATTGCCGGCGACGACGAACTGGCGGAGTTGGAAGACATCCTCGTCGGCCGGCTGTCGAAATTTGGCATCACCGATGCGCGGGTGCGGCGCGACCCGGCGACTCGCGAGGCCGACGATGCCACCGGCATGGCGCCGGGACCGGATATCGGCCAGGTCGAGCGCGACCTGCTGGTGCTGGCTGCCGACTTCGCCCAGAGCGACAAGCTGACGGCGTCGCTGCGTTTTGCCGACGGCCAGTGGCTGAACTTCACCGAGCCGATTACGCCCGTCGGCCCGATCCTGAGCTTCGACAGCCTGCCACTCTATTCGCTGATCGCAGGCCTGGTGGTGATCATGTCGATCTGGTCGCTGCGCCGGCTGACGGCGCCCTACCGGATGATGGAAACCGCCGTGAACCGGATCGGCAAGGATCTCAAGAGCCCGCCGATCGCCGAAAGCGGCAGCCGCGAGGTGCGTGCCGCCGCCAAGGCGATCAACGCCATGCAGGCCAGGTTGCGCGAATATGTCGAGGACCGCGAACATCTGGCGGCGGCGTTGGCACACGATCTGCGCACGCCGATGACACGCATGCGCCTGCGCCTGGAGCTGTTGCGCAAATCGGCGGTTCGCGAGGCGTTGGCGCACGACCTCGCCGATGTCGAGAGCATCGCCAGTTCGGTGATCGACTTCGCCACCTTCGAAGTGACTGAGGAAAAGAGCGAACGCATTGACTTCTGGTCGCTCGTGGAGTCGATCGCCGACAGCTATGACGACGTCTCGTTCGATGACGACACCCGCTCGCGTGGCCTGATCTGCATGGCGCGGCCGGTCGCGCTTAGGCGTTGCGTCACCAATCTGATGCAGAACGCGATCACCTACGGCAAAAAGGCGCATATCAGCTTGCGCCGCTCGGAGAACATGATCCTGCTCACCATCCGCGACGAAGGGCCGGGCATACCGCAGGCGCAGATCGACGCCGTGTTCGGCTCGTTCGTGCGCCTTGAACAATCCCGCAACCGCCAGACCGGTGGTCTCGGTCTCGGCCTGACCATTGCCCGCAACATCGCGCGAGCCGCCGGCGGCGAGATCAGCCTGTCCAACAACCCGGGCGGTGGCCTGCTGACGCAACTGCGCCTGCCGCTGGCGGCGTAGGGCGATCTGGAACCACCAGGCAGCCTTCGCTGCAGCGAAGGCCGCAGCCGAAGCCTGGCGCTACCGCCGCAGCACCGCGCTCAGCACGTCGCGGATGCCGATGGCGCCGACGAAGCGCGACTGGTCGTCGAACAGCGCCACGGGTGCGGTCTGCGAACGGTGCATGGCCAGCATCACGGTTTTCAGCGATGTGCCGGGATTGGCCCAGAACACTTGCGCCGCTTCCTCCGGCTGGCCCTCGACATCGGCGCATGACATCCAGACCGCCGGCTTGCCGTCGCGTTCGGCCGCCGCCACCAGCCCGTGCTCGTCGATCTTGAATCGCGTCGTCTTGCGCCGGTCGAGCCATACCCAGCCATTGTCGCCGTGCTCCAGGTCGCGGCGGTCGCGCATGACGTTCCAGGCGGTCAGCACCGAGAGCGGGTTCACATTGGCGATGAAGTCGCGGACATAGTCGTTGGCCGGCCGCAGCACGATGTCTTCCGGCGCACCGGTCTGCACGATGCGGCCGCCTTCCATGATGGTGATGTGGCTGCCGATCTTCAGCGCCTCCTCAAGGTCGTGGCTGACGAAGATGATGGTCTTCTTCAACTCGGCCTGCAGCTGCAGCAATTCGTCCTGCAGCTTGGTGCGAATCAGCGGGTCGAGCGCCGAGAACGGTTCGTCCATCAGCAGGATCGGCGCCTCGGTGGCGAAGGCACGGGCCAGGCCGACGCGCTGCTGCATGCCGCCCGAAAGCTCATGCGCGTATTTCTTCGACCACTGGTCGAGATGAACGAGCTCCAACTGCTTTTTGACGCGCTCCTTGCGCTCGGCTTCCGGAACACTGGCGAGTTCGAGGCCGAGGCCGACATTCTCCTCGACCGTGCGCCAGGGCAGCAGGCCGAACTGCTGGAACACCATAGCTACCTGCTTCTGCCGCAGCCTTCTCAACGTCACCTCATCGCAGGTGACGACGTCGACGGTCTTGTCGCCGTCCTTGACAAGCACCTGACCGCGCGACACCACGTTCAGCCGGTTCACGGCCCTCAACAATGTCGACTTGCCCGAACCGGACAGGCCCATCAGCACGGAAATCTCGCCCTCGTTCACGGTCAGACTGGCGCCTGCGCAACCCAGCACATTGCCGGTCTTTTCGAGGATCTCGGCGCGGGTGGCTCCAGCGTCAATCATTGCCAGAGATCCGGCCTGGTCGGCGCCGAAGACGATATCGACGTTTCTGAAATCGACGGCGACGGTCATTTCTTGCCTCCAACGGCAATGCGGGTCATCCGGTCAAGCACGATGGCGAGCACAACGATGGCCAGGCCCGCTTCAAGCCCGAGGTCGATGCGGCGCGAGCCGAGCGCCCTGTTGATTTCAGTGCCGAGGCCGCCGGCGCCAATCAGCGCCGCGAACACCACCATCGACAGCGACAGCATGATCGACTGCGTCAGACCGGCCATGATGGTTGGCAGCGCCGAGGGCAGCTCCACCTTCCACAACAGCTGGCTCTTGGTGGCGCCGAACGCTTCGCCTGCCTCTACGATCGACTTCGGTACCGAGACGACGCCGAGATGGGTGAGCCTGACCGCGGTCGGGATGACGAAGATGATGGTGACGATGAGGCCGGGCGCGTTGCCGAGACCGAACAGCGTCAGCACCGGGATCAGGTAGACGAAGGTCGGCAGCGTCTGCATCAGGTCGAGCACCGGCAGCATGATGCGGTAGACCTTCGGCTTGTGCGCGGCCCAGATGCCGAGCGGCACCCCGATGGCCATGGCCATCGCAGCAGCAGCCACCACGAGCACCAGCGTCTGCACCGTCTGCTTCCACAGGTTCTGGTTGATGATGAAGATCAGGCCGAGGAAGACGCCAATTGCGAGCGGCCTTGAGCGCTGCAGCAGCCAGGCGATGGCGGCGATGACAAGCGCCAGCAGCACCGGCGGCACCAGCAGCAAGATGTCGACCAACCCGTCGAGCAGGAAATTGAGGCCATTCGAAAAGGCCCTGAAGACAGTGTCGAAATTGTCGGTGAGGAAGCCGAAGAACGCCTTTCCCCAGGCACCGATCGGAATCTTGTGATCGACCATGAATTTCGAAATCGGATCCATATCGCCCCTCTCATGCAGGAGACCGCCCTGCCCTCGGCCTCTGATGTCGCAACGTCATCTTGTCACAGGATATGAAAAAGGGCAGCCTTTTCCAGAATGGCTGCCCTTTATTTCGGTCATGCCGAAATCACAGTCGGCTCAGCTTCCGAGCGCGGTCTTGATCGCCGCCGCCGCGTCGCCGCCATCAAAGGTGGTGACGCCGGCGATCCAGGGCGCAACCGCTCCGGGATTCTTCTTCAGCCAGTCGCTCGCCACCGTGTTGGCATCGCCGCCCTTGAGGATCGCGTCCATCATCTGGCCTTCCATATCCAGATTGAACTTCAGATTGGCGATGAACTTGCCTGCATTCGGGCACTCCGTGGTGTAGCCCTTGCGCACATTGGTAAACACGGTGGCAGCACCGAAGCCGCTGTCGCCCATGCCGTCGAGATAGGTGATCTTCATGGCGCCCATCACCGGATGCGGCGTCCAGCCGAGGAAGGCGATCCACTCATTGTTCTTCATCGACTGCTCGGCCTGCGTCAGCATGCCGGCTTCCGAGGATTCGACCAGCTCGAAGCCTTCAAGATTGTCCTTCGGGTTCTTGATCATGTCGAGGATGATGCGGTTGCCGTCATTGCCGGCCTCGATGCCGTAGATCTTGCCGTTGAACTTGTCCTTGAACTTGCCGATATCGGTCAGCGACTTGACGCCGGCATCCGCGACATAGGTCGGCACGACGATGCCGTAGCCGGCGCCAGTCAGGTTCGTGCTGATTGTCTCAACCGAACCGTCGGCGGTGTAATCCTTGATGTCGTTGGTCATCGACGGCATCCAGTTGCCGAGGAAGACATCAAGATCCTTGTTCTTCAGCGACGCCATGGTCACCGGCACCGACAGCTGGATCGTCTGCGGCTCGTAGCCGAGCGCGGTCAGCAGAACGGAAGCGACACCGGTCGTCGCCTGGATGTCGGTCCAGCCGACATCGGAAAGACGCACCGCCTTGCAGCTTGCCGGATCACCGGCGAAGGCAGCGCTCGTGGACAACAGAGCCGCCAGGCCGAGGCCGGCGACGAAGGAATTCATGCGCGACATAGATATTCTCCCATTGCGATTCTTTGGCGAAGCGAAGTTACGGTTTCTCTGCCCGCCTTGTTCTATCAGCCAAACACCATTCTGGTGTGGTTTCAAGCATTAAGGCAATCACGATCAACGGCGCAGGCTTGTCAATCAGCGACACGCTTCCTGCTTTTGCACTGCGCGGCTGTCGTTTTTTGGGGGCGGGTTGGTTTTTTGGGGGAATGCGGCTGCGCCCCCTCCCCGCGCCGGGATAAGTCGGCTTAAAAGGGCGGCATGGCCAAGCTCTACTTCCACTATGCGACGATGAACGCCGGCAAGACGACGATGCTGTTGCAGGCGTCGTACAATTATCGCGAGCGCGGCATGCGCACGATGCTGTTCGTCGCCGGCCACTACCAGAAGGGCGACAGCGGCCTGATCTCGTCGCGCATCGGCCTGGAGACGGAAGCCGAGATGTTCCGCGACGGCGACGATTTGTTCGCCCGCGTCGCCGATCATCATGAGCATACGACCGTGCATTGCGTCTTCGTCGACGAGGCGCAGTTCCTCGAGGAGGAGCAGGTCTGGCAGCTCGCCCGCATCGCCGACCGGCTGAACATCCCGGTCATGTGCTACGGCCTGCGCACCGATTTCCAGGGCAATCTGTTTTCCGGTTCGCGCGCGCTGCTGGCGATTGCCGACGATTTGCGCGAGGTGCGCACCATCTGCCGCTGCGGCCGCAAGGCCACGATGGTGGTGCGCCTCGGTGCCGACGGCAAGGTGGCACGTCAGGGGGAGCAGGTCGCGATCGGCAAGGACGTCTATGTCTCGCTCTGCCGCCGCCACTGGGAGGAAGAGATGGGCCGCGCCGCACCCGACGATTTCATCGGCTTCACCCAGGCCTGATAGGGTAACGGCCCAATGCATGTCGCCAAAAAGTGCGCAGCGGTTGGGACAACGACATGCGTAACAACGAAGGCCTCGGCCCGGTGCGGCGAGATCCGGGCAGGCCTCCCAATCCCGCAACGATGCAGCGTTTGTTAAGGCCTCGGTCCTATAAGACCGCCAGCCAGAGCTCTCCGGGGTCAGCCATGTTTCGAGCCGCGTTATCTGCCAGCCTTCTTCTCCTCGCCACCGCACTTGCCGCACAGGCCGGCGGTGACCCGGCGCTGGGCAAGCATGTCTTCAACCGGTGCATGGCCTGCCATGAAGCAGCCACCGACCGCGACAAGGTCGGCCCGCATCTGCTGGGCGTTGTCGGCCGCACCGCTGGTAGCGCCGAGAGCTTCCTTGGTCACTACTCCGAGGCGATGAAGAGCGCCGGTGCTGCCGGCCTGGTGTGGGATGAAGCCAACCTCGCCGAATATCTCAAGGCGCCTCGGCTCAAGGTGCCCGGCAACAAGATGGCCTTTGCCGGCCTGACCAATGACGACGACATCGCCAATGTCATTGCCTATCTGAAGGCCGATCCCAAGCCCTGAGCAACAGCCGGCTGCGTCGCATGACGACGCAGGCTTGGCCGGATATGTTACGCCTGCAACTGGAATTCCAGGGCGTCCGCGCCAGCGGAGATTGACTGCTTTGCCGGCACAGAAGTTCAATGACAGTTGAACTACGCTTGGCCGGTAAGCTAATCACGCCATGACCACACCTTGATTGACTTTCAAGACCGTGGCGAATTCTTTTGTTTTCGGGGCGGGTCTTGTCTTGCGTCTTTCAATCCCCGGATGCCCCACATATATTCGCCGCTGTTCGCGACCAGCGACGTGATGCCGAAGCGGGAGGCCCCAATGGCGACATTGCAGAATTTCGATGCCGAAATTGCCAAAACCAAGCAGGTCGTGCAGGACATGCGCACCAAGATCGAGCAGTCCGGCACCGTGCTTGATACGCTGGCCACCGCCGACAAGAAGATCGGCGACGCCAATTTCGACATCGAGAACGCCCGCATCGAGGACGTACTGAAGCAGCAGAAGGTGATGGAAGGCAACATCGCCGACCTGATCATCGGGCTGGAGGACGCCACCAACGTCTTCGGCGCCGAGTTCGAAAGCATGAAGAACTACACCGGCTGGGAAAACTTCGTCGGCATGTTCTCCAGCCAGAGCAAGCAGCGCATGCGCACCGATCGCGTCCGCAACATGTCGCTGGCTGGCAACCTGCAGGAACTGTTGGCCAAGTCCGACACCATTGTCGGCATCCTGAAGGCGCAGAAAGAAGTCCTCGACCAGCGCTACAAGACCTCCGAGGCCAGCCTGTCGCAGGTCATCGAGCGTCGCAAGACCACCATGTCCAACCTCGAAGCCGTGCAGAAGCGCATCGAGGAACTCAATCCGATGCTGCTCGACATCGAAAACAAGATCGCCGCTTCCACCAGCCAGAAGGACCGCACGCAGCTCGAAGGCGAACGCTCCAAGCTGGCGACGGAATACAATGAAAAGCAGGCCAAGGAGCAGGAGTTGCTGGCCGAGAGCCAGACGCTGGAACGCTACACCTCGATGTTCCAGACCTTCGTCGATTCGCTCAACAACCAGATCGCCGCGCAGTCGACGCTGATCAACAAGCTGACCATCGATACCGAACAGCGCATCGTGCTCTACAAGGCGCTGGAGGATTCGCTGAAGACCGCCGCCCAGCAGGACGTCGCCCACAAGATCAACACGCTTGGCAGCCAGGTCGACAACACCGCCGAGGAAACCATGGCCGGCATCGGTGCCGCCTCGCAGAAACACATCGGCGACCTGCTTGAAATGCACGAGAAGAACATGGTCGCCAGCTCCGACATCCAGCGCCGCAAGAAGTTAGCCGACGATGCCTTTGCCCGCCGCTTCGACGAGGTGCTGAAGAAGCACAACGCGTCAAACTACGTGCAGTCCTAGGGGTGACTGGACTGCCCGCGAGCGCACAGGCATGACCCCCGAAAACGAAGCGGCCGCACGGTATTTCTCGGCCATCACGGCCGCACTGAGCGGCCTTGAAGTGTTCATGCGCGACGATCGCTCGCCGCTCTACCGGCATGGCATCGTCGCCAAGATCGTCGCCGAATACATCGCCCGGCTCGACAAGTCCTTTGCCTGCTGGCGCAACCGGCTAGGCTTCATGGACACGTTCCGCATTTCGCGCGCCGAAAGCGGCTTCCCGGTTTTCCAGAACCTGCTCGAACTCGAAAACGACCGTCGCCAGGCCGACGCGCGGCTTGCCAACATTCCGCTGGCCGGAGAGTTGCGCGAGGAAATGGCCGACTTCATCCTACGCCACAAGGAATTCCCCGAGGCGCTGCAGAAGTCGATGGCCGAGCGGCTCTATCTCGAGGACGTGAAAAGCGAGAACACGTTCGGCCCGTTCACGCTGGCGCAGACGGCCAAGGTCTCGGTCAATCCGAAGACGGCGCGACCCTATTACCTCGTCCACTGGGCGACGTTCGACGGCAGCGCCAACCTGCCGCTGGTCTACATGGTGACGGTGGAGGATTCTTCCGACGCGATGGTGCGTCAGCTCGTCGACAGCAACGGCAAGCTCAATGACAAGGTCGACATTCCGCTGCCGGTCGATGGCTTGCTCAATCCCGAGCTGGCCCACCGTTTCGACGATTTCACCGAGAAGAATTCAGCCTACACGCTGTCGCCGGCGACCATCGCCGTCAACCTCGACAACGATTTCGAGCCGCTGCATCCCAAGCAGTTGCGCCGCGTCGTGCTCGGCCCGTTCTATTCCGCGGGGATCACCGACAACAATTCGACGGTGACCGAGGTTCTGGCCAAGGTGCGCAAGCCGGAAAATGCCTGGCTTCTGACCTGGACCATCCAGGAGGTCTATTCCAAGAGCGAGAAACCCGGCCGCAAGGGGCTGTTTTCGAGCGAGAAGACGACGCAGGAATTCTTCATCAACACCGATGACCTCGAAGCCGCGCGCCAGGGTGTGTCCAGCTACGAGAACCATGCGCTGATCCCGCACGAGGCCTACCAGGCACTCTACGCCGCCGGCGAGGCGCAGAAGATCTTTGCCGGCTACAAGGTCCACATCCTGTCCAACGGACAGGTCATCTCAGACGTCTGACCGTCACACCACGGAGCACTCTTCATGGATACCGGCCTGACCACCATTCCGGAAGCTTCGATCGAAAAGCAACGCGCCACCGCGCAGAGCTTCATCACCCGCATCGTCGTGCTGGAGGATCCCTCGCGCGAGTCCGGCACGGCGCTGGCCGGCACCAACCGCCGCTTCGTCTCGACCGTTTCGGTCGGCTCGGTGCGGCGCACGCGCGAGGTCGAGCTGTCGAAGACCGTCGGCGCCGTCCACCCCGACGACCAGTTGCTGACCATCCCGCAGCACACGCTGTTGTTCCGCGCCCGACGCGGCACGGCCATCGCGCTCGCCATATCGGACGTCTTTGCCGAAGGCTCGGACCTCGAAAGCCTGCAGTCCAGGAACACCCGCGCCCCGCTCGAAGGGGACGAGGCATCCACCTTCAAGAAGCTTCTGTCGGCCTCGGCCTACATCTCGGCCTTCAGCCTCGCTTCCTATCTGTTCCAGTTGATCGACAGCGACGGCGAAGCGCCCAACGACATCCCCGAGCCGGACTTCCTGTTCGACACGCCGCAGGATGCGGTCAAGTCGATCCTGGCCGGCCTCGACAAGGCGATATCGGGCTCGTCCGACGATGCCGATATGATGACCAGGGCACGCGCCTTCGCCCGCGTCGCCATCGACGGGCTGCTGGCGCGCAAGGGTCGCTTCGACGGCATTGGCCCATTCGAGAACGCCCATATCCGCATCGATGCCGATGACTTCACCCTCGACGGTTTCGACGTCGCGCCGGGCAAGCGCTCGAAGCCGCTGGTGATGACTTTCAAGACGCCGGAAGAGGTGGTCGGCAACCACATCGCCAAATACCAGTCGGTCAAGCTCGCCAAGATGCTGATGGCCTACGACTTCGAGCGTGAGCTCAACCCCTTCGTCGAGCTCGGCGGCTTCCTGTTCACCTTCATCGGCGACGGCGCGCCCGGCACCGGCAAGACGACGTTGATCCAGATGATCGCGGGTCTCGTCAACGGCTACTGCCAGGTCGCCGGATATCCCTTCGCCTATGAGAACTTCGGCGTCGACCAGATCTCGTCCTACCAGGGCAAATCAGGCCAGAACTGCCGCCAGTTCATCAACAATGTGCTCAATCCGCGTGTCATCGGCTTCGGCACCATCGACGACATCGACCAGGTGGCGGCGCGCCGCTCCGACGACCGCGCCTCCGCCGGCCAGCAGGAGATCACCGGCGTGCTGATGGATGCCTTCGCCGGTGCCGGCACGGTGGTACGCGGCAACTGCTCGTTCGGCATGTTCTCCAATTACCCCGAAAATGTCGACGATGCGCTGCGCCAGCGCGCCGGCGCCCGCTGGCTGGTCGACGGTCCGCAGACTCGCGACGACTACATCGACATCTTCGTGCTGCTTGCCGGCAAGAACCACAAGATCCCGCTCGGCGACCACGATCTCTACGCCGCGCAGGAGATCCAGCGCGCTGTGACCGAGGCCTACGAGGAGCATGAGAAGCCGCAGGAAGACGGGCTGATGAAGGTCTACGAGCGCTACATGAAGGAGAACGGCGCGCCGAAATCGATGTCCGACATTGGCACCTATCTGCACCTGATCAAGGATGCCGAGCCGCGCTTCACCGGCCGCGCCATCAAGAACGTCACCGACGCCATCAAGATGCGCGCCATGGATATCGAGCTTCCCGACGACTGGTTCGAGAAGCCCGAAGCCTTCATGCACAAGGGCTATGACGAGAAGAAGGCCATGATTGAGGAACTGCGCGGGCCGTTCTCGATGGACATGGTCATGCAGGAGATCAACCGCTACGCCGACAGCGAGTTCCGCTATTCAGACAAGTCCGACAACGCCGCCGTCGAAAAGCTGCTGCGCGACGCACGCCTGCGCGAACGAGCCGCACGCGAGATGGAGGAAATGAAGAAAAAGGGTCTGTGGAATGCGTGAAGGTACGCAATGACCGCCAAGAAACCTGACCTGCTGCGCGACAATGAGCTGATCTATGGCCGGCTGCTGACGGTCGACGAGCCGCATCTGATCCAGCGCTACAACAAGGCGCTGGCCGCGTTCGGTCTGAAGCCGACGAAGTTGAAGAGCTTCCAGATCGACCGCACCGGGTTCTCGCCCGAAGTGGCCGAGGAATGCGGCGACTATGACTATCTCGATCCCAACGAGGTCAATCGCCGCTTCATCATCCTGACGCCGTCGCAGATCGACCTGCCGGTGGTGCACACCGCCTTCTCCAACACCTCGCAGCTGATGTTCGAGTTCATGTCCAAGAACCAGCGCGCCATAGACGCGCTGACCATCAAGGACGTCATCTACGGCGAGATCGAGGATTCCGTCCCCAAGGTCAACGACATCGAGGACCTGCTGTCCATCAGCCAGGTCGAGTTCAAGGTGCTGTCGGCCGAGGATGTGCTGGGCAAGGCCGCTGAACTCGGCAAGCTCGTCGACCGGCTGAAGCAGGAGCCCGACGCCTGGCGCGACAACGCCATGCTGACCCGCATGGTGGAACTGGCCAAGATCTGCGGCGACATCCGCGAGAACGCGCTGGTGCCCGACCAGGTGATCTTCCGCCACAATGCCTACTGGACCAGCCATTTCGGCGGTCTCTACGTGTTCGTCGATCCGGACATGACGACGGTGATCGGTGATCCGGCCGCACCCGGTTTCCGCCGCTCGCGGCCGTGGCAGGTCAGCTATCTCTCGATCAACGACGCCGACAAGGTGTTCAAGTTCCTCGCCACCACCGGCCGCATTGAGCTGCCGCGTGCCTCCTGGATCGAGGCCTCGGGATATCTCGAGCATCGCGCCGAGATGGTGGTGCGCGCGCTGATCCGCGACGCCGAGCCGGACCGCAACCTGACGGATGTCGACAAGGTCTGGCTGCAGACCTGGATCCAGAGCCATGCCGACCTGATCACCAGGGACGGCAATTTTCCCTTCCTCAACGCCGCCAAGCGCGAGATCGCCCAGCTCGGCTACCTCAAGATCGAGGATGTGTTCCCGCAGCAGCGCTTCCTGGTGATCCGCGCCAAATCAGACCATCCCGACGCCTGGCTGACCAACCGGCTGATCTCGGACTTCGTCCCGTCGGACTTCGTCTCGCGCTACATCTTCAACAAGCAGGGCTTCTACAGGGACTATGACGGCTTCAGCGACGCCTGGCGATCGCATGTTGTGGACGTTCTCAAAACCACATATTTGAAGGACAAGGTGGCGTTTCGCACACGCCTCTACGGCCTGACTGACTAGAACGAAATGAACCGTCATTTTGTTCTAACTTGTTGTTTTGGCGCATGATGTTATCCAAAAAGTCTGCAACTTTTTGGCATCATGCTTTGAGGGGGTGACATCGCCATGCTCGATCCGATCGTGAACTTCTTCACCCGGATTTTCCAGTGGATCGGCCGTGGTATCGGCCTCCTGATCGGCGTCATCCTGTGGCCGTTCATGTGGGCCGGGCGCTGGTACACGCAGCGCGGCTGGATCCTCAAGGCGGTGGTCGGCGTCGCCTTGCTGGTGCTGATCGGCCTCTATGCCAACTTCTTCTACGCCACCCAGTGGTGGAACAATTTCAACCCGAATTACCCCGACACCTACACTTTCGAGAAGCGCAACGTGTCCGCGGGCGAACAGGTTGCCGCCGGCTCCGGCACCGATACCGCTAAGACCTGCGGCAACTCCGGTATTGCCCAGATCGCTGCAGACCTGACCGACTTCAACGTCAACCAGAATGCCTGGATCTCGTCGATGATCCTCTACAAGCTCGGCCTGTTCGGCATCGACTGGGACCACACGCCGTGGATGGATAACAAGGCCTCGTTCCAGCGCGGCATCAACCAGGCGGTGCGGCGCACGGCGACGGAACTCGCCGACAATCTCGGCCGTGTCCGCACCACGTCGCAGATCGATGCCGATCTCCAGGACGCGCGCGGCAATCTGCAGTTCGACGAATACACCTGGTATTTCGGCGTGAGCCCGTTCGGCCCGAAGACGCCGACGCCGAGCTATTACCGCGACGCGGTGCGCAAGCTGCGCTCCTTCAACGCCCGGCTCGCCACCTGCCAGGCGACCTTCGATGCCCGCGCCGACAATCTGAAGCAATATATCGACCGTATCTCATCCGACATAGGCTCGACGTCGGCGATCCTCAAGGAGCGCGCCGAGAACCACAACGATGGCTGGTTCGATTTCCGCGCCGACGACCGCTACTGGTTCGCCTATGGCCAACTCTATGCCTACTACGGCCTGATGAAGGGTGCCCAGGCCGACTTCGACGACGTCATCAAGGAAAAGCACCTGCAGAGCCTGTGGGACACGATGGACGCGCAGTTCGTCTCGGCGCTGCGCATCCAGCCCTTCATCATCGCCAATGGCCGCGAGGACGGCTGGCTGTTGCCGACGCATCTGACGACGATGGGCTTCTACGTGCTCAGGGTGCGCTCCAACATGGTCGAAATCAGCAACGTGCTGACGCAGTAAGGCTTGCCGGCCGCAGCCGAAGCGATGGCGAATTTGCGCCGTCGCTTCTGTCGCATTCGGTGCATTGTGCGGCTGTTTTGAGACGGCGGAACGACGCGTCCTCTGGCTTCTATACGGCGCGGCAACGGAGCCGGGAAGAACCGATGACAGGTCGGCCGGTCCGCAGATGAATTTTCTTCATAGGAAACATAGTTGCATGCAAGTTGACGCCGCGGCAGCGACAGGGTTAAAACATGCCCGCGCCCCGGTTCCGGCCCGCATGCGAGTGAGATCAAACCCCGTCCCCTCCACCGACCAATCCAGAGGAAAGCCGTCATGGCCGAAGTGAAGTCCGACATCGAGATCGCGCGCGGCGCCAAGAAGAAGCAGATCCAGGAGATCGGCGCCAAGATCGGCATTCCAACCGAGCACCTTTTGCCCTATGGCCACGACAAGGCCAAGATTTCCGCCGAGTTCATCAAGTCGGTGAAGGGCAACAAGGACGGCAGGCTGATCCTCGTCACCGCCATCAACCCGACGCCCGCCGGCGAAGGCAAGACGACGACCACCGTCGGCCTCGGCGACGGCCTCAATCGCATTGGCAAGAAGGCGATCGTCTGCATCCGCGAGGCTTCGCTCGGCCCGAATTTCGGCGTCAAGGGCGGTGCCGCCGGCGGCGGCTATGCGCAGGTCGTGCCGATGGAGGACATGAACCTCCACTTCACCGGCGACTTCCACGCCATCACCACGGCGCACAACCTTCTGTCGGCGCTGATCGACAACCACATCTACTGGGGCAACGAGCTCGGCATCGACACACGCCGCGTCGTCTGGCGCCGCGTCATGGACATGAACGACCGCGCGCTGCGCGAGATGATCTGTTCGCTCGGCGGGGTCGCCAACGGCTTTCCGCGCGAGGGCGGCTTCGACATCACCGTCGCCTCGGAGGTCATGGCCATCCTGTGCCTGTCGACCGACCTCAAGGACCTCGAGAAGCGCCTCGGCGACATCATCGTCGCCTATCGCCGCGACAAGTCGCCGGTCTACGCCCGCGACCTCAAGGCCGACGGCGCCATGGCCGTGCTCTTGAAGGACGCCATGCAGCCGAACCTGGTGCAGACGCTGGAGAACAACCCGGCCTTCGTGCATGGCGGCCCGTTCGCCAACATCGCGCATGGCTGCAACTCGGTCGTCGCCACCACGACGGCGCTCAAGCTTGCCGACTATGTCGTCACCGAAGCCGGCTTCGGCGCCGATCTCGGCGCGGAAAAGTTCTTCGACATCAAGTGCCGCAAGGCCGGCCTGAAGCCGGCCGCGGCCGTCATCGTCGCCACAGTGCGCGCCATGAAGATGAATGGCGGCGTCAAGAAGGAAGACCTCGGCAAGGAAAACATCGAGGCGGTGAAGAAGGGCTGCGCCAACCTTGGCCGCCACATCGAGAACATCCGCCAGTTCGGCGTGCCGGCGGTGGTTGCCATCAACCACTTCTATTCCGACACCGACGCCGAAATCCAGGCGATGAAGGACTATGTCGCCTCGATGGGCGAAGAGGCGATCCTGTGCAAGCACTGGGCCAAGGGTTCGGCCGGCATAGAGGAGCTCGCCAACAAGGTGGTGGCGCTGGCCGAATCTGGTGCCTCGCAGTTCGCGCCGCTCTACCCCGATGCGATGCCGCTGTTCGAGAAGATCAACACCATCGTCCAGCGCATCTATCGCGGCTCGGAAGCGATCGCCGACAAGTCGGTGCGCGACCAGCTGCACGCCTGGGAGCAAGCCGGCTACGGCCACCTGCCGGTCTGCATGGCCAAGACGCAGTATTCCTTCTCGACCGATCCAAACCTGCGCGGCGCGCCGACCGGCCACACCGTGCCGGTGCGCGAGGTCAGGCTGTCGGCGGGTGCGGGCTTCGTCGTCATCATCTGCGGCGAGGTCATGACCATGCCCGGCCTGCCCAAGGCGCCATCCTCGGAGAAGATCTTCCTCAACGAAGCCGGCCAGATCGAAGGCCTGTTCTGAGAATTTCGAGATCGTTGCGAGATTTGAAAGGGCGACCACTGGCCGCCCTTTCTGCTTTCTGAGGACAAACTCTGGCTACGCGGCGCTGCGCGCCAGCGCCCGTTGGTTGGAGGCATAGATCGTATCGCGCTCGGGCAGAGCGCCCGTCTTCAGGCATTCGACCCATTCGGCGGTCTTCAGCACCGCCGCGAAGCGCGACTGCAGGATGATCGTGACCACGCGGTGGATCTCTTCGGCCGAAGCATAACCAGCGCTGTTGGCATAAGGCACGGAGCCGGTCGCGTCGGACAGGAACTCGACGGCAAAGCCCATGTGGACGGCGTGGATGATGGTCGACAGATCGCAATTGTGCGTCATGTAGCCGACCACCGTGAGCGTATCGATGCCGTTGGCGCGCAGCCAGTCTTCCAGATCGGTGCCGGTGAAGGCGGACGGCAGGTTCTTTTCGACATAGTGGTCGCGCTCACGCCTGGCGATCTCGGGATGGAGCTCGCCACCATGGCTGCCCTTGGCGAAGATCGGCGAAGTCTCGGGCGCCATCTGCTTGACGACCACCACCTTGATGCCGGCTGTCGCCGCCGCGTCCATGGCGCGTGCCACATTGACGACGCTGTCGCGGAACGGCGGATGCTGGATCGCGAGATTGCCGCCATCATAATCGTTCTGGACGTCGACGACGATCAGCGCGCGGCGCGGCGTGGTGTTGGCTGGGTCAGACATGGTGTTTTCCTTTCCGGCTTGAATGCGATGGGTCGAAGATAGGCAGGTCGCCAAGCGGTCGAAAGTGTCCCGATTGACATCATTAGAAAGAATTGGGACAATCCGCATTCATTTGCTTGGAAGCCCCATGACCGACCCCATCATTGCCGTCCTTGCCTTCGACGGCATCAGCCCGTTCCATCTCTCCGTGCCATGCTTGGTGTTCGGCGAGGACAGAACATCTCTTGGCCTGCCGCGCTTCGAGTTCCGCATCTGCGCGGTCAAGGCCGGCCCGATCCACACCGAAGCCGGACTGACAGTTGCCGCGCCGCATGGGCTCGAAGGGTTTGACAGCGCCGACATCGTCATCATCCCAAGCTGGCATCGTCTCGGCGAAGCGCCAGCCCCGGTGTTGATGGAGGCGTTGCGCCGGGCACACGCGCATGGCGCATTGATTGTAGGCCTGTGTCTGGGAACCTTCGCCATCGCCGCGGCCGGGCTATTGTCAGGCCGCGGTGCCGCGACGCACTGGGCCTATTCCGAGCGGCTGCAAAAACTCCATCCCGACATCGCGGTCGATGCCACGGTGCTCTATGTCGACAATGGCGATGTCGTGACTTCGGCCGGCGTCGCGGCTGGCCTCGACTGCTGCCTCCACATCGTGCGCGCCCGCTATGGCGCGGAAGCCGCACTGCGGCTTGCCCGCCAGATTGTCCTTTCGCCGCATCGGCAAGGCGGGCAGGCACAATTCATCGAGCATCCAGTGGCAAAAAGCGCTGATGCCGACCGGTTCACCCAGGCACTTGACGCGGTTCGCGCGACGCTTGGCGAGACGCACAGCCTCGACCGCGTCGCCGAGGCCGCCGGCCTGACCCGGCGCACCTTCACCCGCCGCTTTCAGAAATCGATCGGCACCAGTTTCGGCGAATGGCTGACCAGCCAGAGGATCGAACTGGCGCAGCGGTTGCTGGAGGCAACGGAGAAATCGATGGACATGGTGGCCTTCGAGGTCGGCTTCGGCAGCGCCACGTCGCTGCGCCAGCATTTTTCAGCACGGCTCAAGACGTCACCGGCGCAATATAGGCGCGAGTTCTCGAGGCGAGCCGATCAGGACGAAACAATGGCGCACGCCTTGCCCTCCTGAGAAAGAACGGCCAAAGGCGCCGCATCACTGCGGCGCCTTTGGCATTCCCTGATCCAGGCAGTCAGGCGACGTCTTCCGACGACGGCGCGCGTTTGCGGCCGGTTAGCATGGCGCGAACCAGATTCTCACGATGGCGCAGGCTGGCCAGCAGCACCCCCGCCGACATGAAGCCCGACGAGCACGAGAATTCCATTGCCCAGGATCTTGTGCGTGTCCTCCACCCAGGCCACGCCCCACCAGGCATCGGTGGTCTGCATCCAGCCGGTAAG
The DNA here is from genome assembly GCF_057784235.1 of Mesorhizobium sp. CNPSo 4670. NCBI lineage: Bacteria > Pseudomonadati > Pseudomonadota > Alphaproteobacteria > Hyphomicrobiales > Phyllobacteriaceae > Mesorhizobium > Mesorhizobium sp. CNPSo 4670. Next base: position 226,060 of record NZ_JBWJFQ010000007.1, read on the forward strand.
CGCAATTCCCGCCACGCAGGTGAGAAGCGCCAGCACCATGGCGCCGCCGGCAGGGTTGTGGCCGAGATGACGCCTTTCGCGACCCTGCGCCACGTCGGCTATGTACAAGCTCACCGCGCGCGGCCCGCGCACGAACTGACGGAAGCGCGTATACCCCGATCCCGCCAGCCCTGCGATCAGCCGCGAGGCTATCAAGACCCCCGCGCTGTAACCGGCCAGTTCATGCAGCTTCATGATTTCTCCCGAGGAAAGCCAGGCCACCGCAACGCACAGGACCAGCGACCAATGAAAGAGGCGGACGTAAGAACTCCAGACCCTGACCGAGCCTTCTCGTGTCGACTCGACCGAGGTTTCTCGTGTCGACCCGACCGAGCCTTCTCGTGTCGACCCGACCGAGCCTTCTCGTGTCGAAACGGTGGCGTTCATGGCGATCAACCGTCGTCGGAATCGGCGCCGACCGACTCGAGCGTCTTGGGGTTGAACACGGCCTCCAGCTTCTTGCCGTTGGCGTCGAGTGCCTTGGCTTCGTAGCAGCCGTTCTCGGTCTTGATGCTGCGAACCTTCCAGCCTTCGCTTTCAAGCTTCTTTTGCAGCGCCTCGCGTGGTTGCCACTGGTCGGTCGGCACATCGCATTTGTCGGCAGCGAAAGCCCGTCCGGCAACAGCCATCACCAGCGCGGTCAGGATCAAGGTCTTCATCTTGTTTTCTCCATCGGCCAATTCCGATGTCACGGACCCTGAGCGTGAAACCTGACAGCAGCCTGAACGCGTATCGTATCGCTCAAAAGCCGCAGTTGGCTTTCGTTCAGGTTCCTGTCAGCCTTGTTCCGCATGGAGGTGGCGTGTTGCTGAACACGGAGGCAAGGTGCGCGTTCTGCTGATCGAAGACGACCCCGTGCTGGGCGAGGCGGTGCGCGATCATATCGCCGCCGACGGTCATGCCGTGGACTGGAGCACGACGCTTGGCGATGCCGGCGATCACCTTCATGTCGTCTCCTATGAACTCGTCCTGCTCGATCTCCATCTGCCGGACGGCAAGGGGCTCGAATTGCTGAAGACGCTGCGCCGTGAAGGCACCGATACGCCGGTCATCATCCTGACCGCGCGCGACCAGCTCTCCGATCGGATAGAGGGGCTGAATTCCGGAGCAGACGACTATCTGGTCAAGCCCTTCGATCTCGGCGAGTTGTCCGCGCGCCTCGCTGCGGTCGCGCGCCGCTATGCGGGAAACCCGAATCCTCTGGTTCGGCTCGGGCCGGTCGAAATCGACCAGGCCGCCCGCCGCGTTGTCGTGGACGGCAGGGAGGCCATGCTGACGTCCCGCGAGTGGGCGGTGCTCGAGCAGTTCTTGCGCCGGCCCGGCATGACCGTCGGCAAGAACCAGATCGAGGATGCGCTCTATGCCTTCGGGGCGGAGATCGAAAGCAACACGGTCGAAGTCTATGTCAGCCGCCTGCGCAAGAAGATCGGGCGCGAGGCCCTCACGACCGTAAGGGGGCTGGGCTACCGTCTGGCATTCCCATGAGGTTCTTCGACAGCCTTGCCGGTCGTCTCGTTGCCTCGCTGATCCTGGTCACGGTCGCCTTCGGCCTGGTCGCCGCGGGCACGGGAAGCATCACCCTGCATCGTGAAATCAACGAAGCCATGGACAATTCGATGCAGGAAGCGGCCCGCCGGCTGCTGCCACTGGTCATCGACGATCTTTTCGGGCGCGAGGTTTCGCAATCGCCCCGCAGGCTGGCAGAGGCCGTCTCAGGCGATATAGTCGGTCGCCTCATCTTCCAGGTGCGGGACGGCAGTGGCCGTGTTCTCCTGCACTCCTACAATGCTCCCGCGGAGCCGCTCACGGCTGAACTCGCGCAGGGCTTTGCGGAGGCCGCCGGATGGCGCATCTACACCGAGCCCGCGGTTGGCGGCACGATCTTCATCCAGGTCGCCGAGCTCGATGCACGGCGCAACGAGGAAACCTTCGAAGCCGCCACCGGCTTCCTGATACCGATGGTCATCCTGATCCCGTTGAGCGCACTTGTCGCGTGGCTGACCCTGGCGCGTTTCCTGAGGCCGATTGCAACATTGCGCGGCGAGATCAGCGCACGTCACGGCGACAACCTCGCTGCGATCCGCACCACCGAACTGCCTTCCGAACTCGCCGCCATTGCCAAGTCGGTCAACAGCCTGATGCGGCGCCTGCACATGGCGCTTGAGGCGGAAAAAGAATTCACCGCGAATGCCGCGCATGAATTGCGCACGCCGATTGCCGGCGCACTGGCACAGACGGAGCGCCTGATCGCGGAAGCTCCGGACGACGCGGCAAGAAAACGTCCACGCCAGATCAAGGCAGCCCTGTCCAATCTCGCCGGCCTGTCCGAAAAGTTGATGCAGCTGGCGCGTGCCGACGCCGGAATGGCCGCCGCCGGAAAGCCTGCCGACCTTGCCGCGGTCGCGGCACTGGTGGTCGAAGACTTCGAGCAGCACAGCGAAAACAAGGGCCGCCTTCGCCTCGAAATGCCGGTGAAAGGCAAGGCGCTGGCCGCGATCGACACCGATGCGCTGGCCATCGTCCTGCGCAACCTTATCGAGAATGCCTTGCGGCATGGCCTCGAAGGTGGAGAGGTTGTCGTGCGCATCGACGAAGACGCCCGACTTAGCGTGATCAACCAAGGTCCGGTGGTTCCAGCCCCAGGCAGCCTGATCAAGCGGTTCGAACGCGGCGCAACGCGCGCCGAGGGATCGGGCCTCGGGTTGGCGATCGTGAGCCGGATCCTGCAACAGATCGATGCGACGCTGGTTCTGAATTCACCGGCATCCGGGCGGCAAGACGGGTTCGAAGCGACGATCCGGTTTCCCGCCGCCTAGAGCCGAACTCGAAGAGATAGAGCATGATGTCGTCCGAAAACCGCTTCACACTTTTCGGCACCATGCCAGAGCAATTCCAGGAAAAGTGTGAAACGGTTTTCCGTCCGGATTTGCGTCAAAACAAAGAGATAGAGCGGTTCGGCGTTTCCGTGAAACGGTGAACCGCTCTAGCGTCAGCCGCGCTTGACCGCCCGCGCCGGATTGCCGACAACCGTGGTGTTCGCGGCGACGTCGCGCGTCACCACCGCGCCGGCGCCGACGATGGCGCCCTCGCCGATGCTGACACCGCCAAGGATGATCGCGCTGCCGCCGATCCATGCATTGGCGCCGATCTCGACAGGCCTCGCGATTTCCAGCCCCGCTTGCCGCCCGGCGGCCTCCTTGTGGTGCTCGGCGCAATAGATCTGGACATTGGGGCCGAGCAGCGTTCGGCTGCCGATGCGCACGCTTGCCGTGTCGAGAATGGTGCAGCCGGCGTTGAGAAAGGCGGCATCGCCGAGAAAGATGTTGAAGCCGTAGGCGCAGTGGAACGGCGCCTCGATGCGGGCGCCCTCGCCCACGCCGCCGAGCAATGCCTTCAAGCCCGGCCCGAGGTTTCCGCGCTGCCGGGGTGGCAGGCAATTGTGCTCGAACACCGCGTCGCGCGCCATGACGCGCAAGGCCTCCAGTTCGTCATCGAGGCAGGTGTACCATTCGCCGGCCGCCATCTTGGCCCGCTCGCTTCCAGCCATGACGGTGTCCTCCCTTTGGCATCCCCGCCAAAGCACAAATGCCGCGGACGGAGAAGTGCCAGCTTCTGCCAATTCCGGGCGCAAAATCCATTCCGATTTTTCGAAGTCATGTCTGGTCAAAGGCCAAGCCTATGCTAGCCTGCTCTTGCTGGGCTGTCCTGGTCCGGCGATGAGGGGATCAATCATGCTGTATATTCTCGCACTTCTGATCGGCGTCATTGCCGGTCTTCGCGCGATGACCGCGCCGGCCGCCGTCGCCTGGGGCGCTTATCTCGGCTGGCTGCCGGTCGCCGCCACCTGGGCCAGCTTCATGAGCCACTGGGCGGCTGTCGGCATCTTCACCATCCTGGCCATCGTCGAACTGGTCACCGACCAGTTGCCTTCGACGCCGAGCCGTAAAGTGCCGCAGCAATTCGGCGCCCGCATCATCATGGGCGCTTTTACCGGCGCCGTCATCGGCGCCACCGGCGGTTCCACCATCGGCGGCCTGATCGCGGGCGCCATCGGCGCTGTCATCGGCACGCTGGGCGGCGCCGAAGCGCGCGGCCGGCTGGCCGCCGCCTTCGGCAAGGACCCGCCCGCCGCCTTCATCGAGGACGCGGTGGCGATCATCGGCGGCCTGCTGATCGTGGCGGCGGTGGCATGACGGCAAAGACCTTCGACGCCATCATCATCGGCGCCGGACAGGCCGGCCCGTCGCTGGCCGGCCGGCTGAATGCCGCCGGCATGAGCGTGGCGCTGATCGAGCGCAAGCTGGTCGGCGGCACCTGCGTCAACACCGGCTGTATGCCGACCAAGACCATGGTCGCCAGCGCCTATGCCGCGCATCTGGCGCGCCGCGCCGCCGACTATGGCGTGACGATCGGCGGTCCCGTCGGCGTCGATTACATGGCGATCAAGGCGCGCAAGGACAAGGTGTCGAACGACGCCCGCATCGGGCTCGAAACCTGGATCGCCGGCATGGACAAATGCACGCTCTATCGCAGCCATGCGCGTTTCGAATCCGCCAACACCGTGCGCGTCGGCGACGACCTTTTGGCCGCCGAAAAAATCTTCCTCAACACCGGCGGCCGCGCCTCGGTGCCCGACCTGCCCGGCATCCACGATATCGACTATCTGACCAACTCCTCGATGATGGATCTCGACGTGCTGCCGCGCCATCTCGTCGTCGTCGGCGGCAGCTACATCTCGCTCGAATTCGCGCAAATGTTCCGCCGCTTCGGCAGCGACGTCACGGTGATCGAGAAGTCTCCCAGGCTGACCGGCCGCGAGGACGAGGATGTTTCCGACGCCATCCTTTCCATCCTCGAAAACGAGGGCATTACGGTCCATCTCGGTGCCGACGACATCGCCTTCGCCAAACAAGGCAACGACACTGCCGTGACCTTCTCCGCCGGCAAACCTCCGGCGGTCGGCTCGCATGTGCTGTTGGCTCTGGGACGCGTGCCCAACACCGACGATCTCGGCCTCGACAGAGCCGGCGTCGAGGTCGACAAGCGCGGCTTCGTCACCGTCGACGACCAGCTGCGCACCAGCGTGCCCGGCATCTGGGCGATGGGCGATTGCAACGGCAAGGGCGCCTTCACTCACACGTCCTACAACGACTACGAGATCGTCGCCGCCAACCTGCTCGACAATGATCCGCGCAAAGTCAGCGACCGCATCGAGGCCTATGCGCTCTACATCGACCCGCCGCTCGGCCGCTGCGGCATGACCGAGACCGCGGTGAAGAAATCCGGGCGCCGGGCGCTGGTCGGCCAGCGGCCGATGACCCGCGTCGGACGCGCCGTCGAAAAGGGCGAGACGCAGGGCTTCATGAAGATCCTCGTCGATGCCGACACCAGGGAGATCCTCGGCTGTTCGGTGCTTGGCCCCGGCGGCGACGAGGCGGTGCATTGCGTGCTCGACCTGATGTACGCCAAGGCGCCCGTCGACACGCTGGCGCGCGCGGTGCACATCCACCCGAATGTCTCGGAACTGCTGCCCACCATCGCCCAGGAGCTGAAGCCGCTGGTGTGAGACACTCACTCTCGCGCCAGGCTCTGTACTTTATGCATTGCTGCTTTGCAGCAATGCATATTGCGTGGAACAGGGCTACGCGTTCAGTCTGCTTTGAACCGATTCAGTCTGGACTCCTCATGCCCTTGCCGATCCTTGCGCTTGCCATTGCATCCTTCTGCATCGGCACCACCGAATTCGTCATCATGGGCCTGCTGCCGGAGGTCGCCGCCGATCTCGGCGTGTCGATCCCCTCGGCCGGCCTGCTGGTCACCGGCTATGCGTTGGGCGTCGTCTTCGGCGCGCCGATCGTTGCCATGGCGACCGCGCATCTGCCGCGCAAGCCGGTGCTGGTTGGGCTCGCTGCGCTGTTCGTCGTCGGCAATCTGTTCTGCGCCATCGCGCCCAACTACTGGATGCTGATGGCCGCGCGCGTCTTCACCGCCTTCGGCCACGGCGCCTTCTTCGGCATCGGTTCGGTCGTTGCTGCGAGCCTGGTGCCGCGCAACAAGCGCGCCAGCGCCATCGCGCTGATGTTCGCCGGGCTGACGCTGGCCAACATCCTTGGTGTTCCCGCCGGCACCGCCCTTGGCGAAGCCTTCGGCTGGCGCGCCACCTTCCTCGCCGTGGTCGGCATCGGCCTGATCTCGGTCGCTTGCATCGCCTGGCTGGTGCCATCCGACGTCGCTGAACCGAGCGGTGGCGGCCTGCGCGGCGAGCTGCGCGTGCTGGGCAAGCTGCAGGTCTGGCTCGCCATGCTGATCGCCGCTCTTGCCTCGGCCAGCCTGTTTTCCGTCTTCACCTACATAAAACCCTATTTGACCGACGTTTCCGGCCTGTCCACCTCGGCCGTCACCTGGGTGCTGCTGCTGTTCGGCGCCGGCATGACCATCGGCAACATCATCGGCGGCAAGCTCGCCGACTGGAAATTGATGCCGACGGTCATCGGCACGCTGCTGTTGCTGGCGCTGCTGTTTGTCGGCTTCATGCAGTTCGGCGCCATAGCCGGCGTTGCCATCGGCATCGTTTTCCTGTGGGGCCTGCTCATCTTCGTCGTCGTGCCGCCGCTGCAGATCCGCGTCGTCGAGGCTGCCTCCGAAGGGCCGAACCTTGCTGCCACGCTGAACCAGGGCGCCTTCAATGTCGGCAATGCCAGCGGCGCGTGGATCGGCGGCGTGGCCCTTTCCGCCGGTGTTTCCTATGCCAACCTGCCGCTGGTCGGCGCGGCATTGGCGCTGCTGGCGGTAATCGTCGCGGTGCTGTCGCAGACATTGGATAGGCGTGCGCCTGCCGTCCCGCTTCAGGCTGCCGCGGAATAACCGCTTGCGCCCATAGCGCGGCAGGCTGGACCAATCGACATCGGCACCTTCAAATGGGCATGTCTCGTCGCTCTTGATGGAGGAAGGTCATGCAAAAATCGATCGAGCGCATTGCCGGCGAAAGCGAAGGTGTTTCCTACGAATTTCCGCTGTTCCGGTTTGCCGGAACCGGCAAGGCCGCTCCTTCAGCCTATCTGCAGGCGGCACTCCATGCCGGCGAATTGCCGGGCGTTGTCGCCATCGACGCGCTGATGCCGATGCTGGCCAAGGCCGAGGCCGAAAGCCGCATCAAGGGTGACATCACCGTAGTGCCCTGGGCAAACCCGATCGGCCGCGCCCAATATCATTTCGGCGAGCTTCAAGGCCGCTTCCATCTCGGCACCCGCACCAACTTCAATCGCGGCTTTCCGCTGCTTGCCGCACCCGACGCAGCACTCTTGCCCAACGTCACGCTTGGCCCCGTCGACCAGCGGCTGAAGACCCGGCTGGTGCAGCTTTCGCTCGGCCACGACATCGTGCTCGACCTGCATTGCGACGACGAGGGCCTCGCCTATCTCTATGTCCATACCAGCCTGTGGCCGGCGATGGCCGACTGTGCCGCCGCCATGGGTGTCGATGCGGTGATGCTGTGGAGCGAAGACACCGACGGTACGTTCGAGGGCGCCTCGATCATGCCCTACCAGAACGTTCCCGATGACGTGGCCAAGCTCGACCGTCGCGTCGCCACGACGGTCGAATATCGCGGCATCCTCGATGTCGATGGGGCCCTGGCCGCCGCCGACGCCGAAGGCCTTTACCGGCTGCTGGTGGCGCGCGGCGTGATCGCCGATACCGCCCTGCCCGCACCCGGTCCTTTCACCGGTGTCGTCGCACCGCTCGAAAACATCGAGATGATGCCGGCACCCCGGGCAGGTGCCGTGCTTTACGACGTGAAGCCCGGCGACCGCGTCGCCAAGGGCGCTCGCCTCGCCACCATCGTCCATGCACCGGGTGAAACCGATGGCCGCACCGAACTCTTCGCACCGCAGGATGGCATCATCCTGACCCGCCGCTCGCGCCGCATCATCCGCGCCGGCGAAGACTTGTTGAAGCTGGTCGGCGACAGCAAGAGCGCCGACGCCAGGTCGGGAACGCTTGAGGACTGAGAGCAGAACGGCCCAGCCTCTATTCGAAATGCTTCAGGGCATGTTGAGATTCAGGTCAGGCCGAGTCGAAAATGGCGGGTTCCGAGAACCGGAGCGGAGCGTACTTTTGGGTACGTGAGCACCGGAAGCGCAGGAAACCACCATTTGCAGGCCGGCATCACCTGAATATCAGCATGCCCTAGCCTGAAATAGCCAGCCGCGCTTTCGCCTCCAGCCATTCGGCCATCTGCCGGTAAGGCACCGGGCCGTGGCTGATGCGGGCGACGCCGAGTTCCGCCAGCCGCTGGCGCGGCGGCACATGCGCCAGTGCGATGATGTTGACCGGCAACGCGATTGCCTTGCAGAGCGACTCGATCAGGCGCTCATCGCCAAGGCCCGGCGCAAAGAAGCCGTTCGCTCCGGCCCTTTCATAGGCATGTGCCCGTTCGATCGCCTGGTCGAGCAGCGCCTTGTCGTGCGCATCCGGCTTGGCCTTGAGGAAGATGTCGGTTCGGGCGTTGAGGAAGGCCGGGATACCCGAGGCCTTGACCGCTGCGGCGGCGGCTTCGATCCGCTTCACCTGCACGGCGATGTCATGCAGGCCGGTGCCGCCAACGATCTGATCCTCGAAATTGAAGCCGATGGCGCCGGCCTGCACGGCACGCGTCACGGTCCGGGCGACGGTTTCCGGTTCAACGCCGTAGCCGCCCTCGAGATCCATGGTCACCGGCAGGTCGACCGCCCCCACGATGCGCCTGATGTTGTCGAGCGCCAGCTCCAGCGGGATCTTCTCGCCATCGGCGTATCCGAAGGCGGCCGCCACCGGCCAGCTTCCCGTGGCGATCGCCTTGGCCCCTGCTTTCTCGACGATCTTGGCCGAGCCCGGGTCCCAGGCATTGTAGAGAACGATCGGGTTTCCCCTAGCGTGGAGGGAATGGAATGCGCGCGCACGCTCAATCTGCTCGGTCATTGCTGTTTTCCCATGTTTCTGCCGTTGGACATCCAGCCTAAGCAGGACCGCCGGCTCTGGCGATGTGCCATGACCCGCAGAAGCGGCGGCCACCGAGCAGAATTTTCAAACCTGTTGCGCATCCGGTTTTTCGCAGCTATGGATTTCGCCATGAACATGCGTTCGACCAAGACCATTTGGTGGTGGGCCAGCTGACAGCGGCCTGTTCGAACGCGTACGCGTGAAAATAGAAGGTGGCCGCAACGGAATGTCCGGGCGGCCATTTGTTTTTCAAGCCATTCCCGGGTCCGTTGCCCCAAGAAGCTGATGGAGACGGCAGTGACGATGAAGGTTCTGGAAAACGGGGCGGAAAGTTTCGTGACCGCGGGTGGCATCACCATTACCCGCGAGCGCCACGACCAGCCCTATGCGGGCGCCATCGACGCTTACGTCGATGGGCTGAATGCGCGCCGCGGCGCGGTGTTTTCCTCGAATTACGAATATCCCGGCCGCTACACGCGCTGGGACACCGCCATCATCGATCCGCCGCTGGTCATTTCGGCGCGTGGCCGCGCCATGCGCATCGAGGCGCTGAACGGTCGTGGCGAGGCGCTGTTGCCGGTCATCGGCAAGGCGATCGGCAGCTTGGCCGATGTCACCATTGCCGAAACTTCGAAGAAACTGATCCGCCTCGACGTCGCCAAACCCGGCCGTGTCTTCACCGAGGAGGAACGCAGCCGCGTTCCCTCGGTCTTCACCGTGCTGCGCGCCATCACCGCTCTGTTCAAGACCGAGGAAGATGCCAATCTCGGCCTTTACGGCGCCTTCGGCTACGACCTCGCCTTCCAGTTCGACCCGGTCGACTACAAGCTCGAGCGCAAGCAGAGCCAGCGCGACCTCGTCCTGTTCCTGCCTGACGAGATCCTGGTCGTCGACCATTACTCGGCCAAGGCCTGGACCGACCGCTACGACTATTCGGGCGATGGGTTTTCGACGGAAGGCCTGCCGCGCGACGAAATCGCCGAGCCGTTCAAGACCGCCGACCGCATCCCGCCGCGCGGCGACCATGAACCGGGCGAATACGCCAACCTGGTTCGCAAGGCCATGGATTCGTTCAAGCGCGGCGATCTGTTCGAGGTCGTGCCCGGCCAGATGTTCTATGAGCGCTGCGAGACGCAGCCGTCCGAGATTTCGCGCAAGCTGAAGTCGATCAACCCCTCGCCCTATTCCTTCTTCATCAATCTGGGCGAAGGCGAATATCTGATCGGCGCCTCGCCGGAAATGTTCGTGCGCGTCAACGGCCGCCGTGTCGAGACCTGCCCGATCTCGGGCACCATCAAGCGCGGCGACGATGCCATTTCCGATAGCGAGCAGATCCTGAAGCTGCTCAACTCCAAGAAGGACGAATCCGAGCTCACCATGTGCTCGGACGTCGACCGCAACGACAAGTCGCGGGTCTGCGAGCCGGGCTCGGTGCGCGTCATCGGTCGCCGCCAGATCGAGATGTATTCGCGCCTGATCCACACGGTGGATCACATCGAGGGGCGGCTGCGCGAAGGCATGGATGCCTTCGACGCGTTCCTGTCGCACGCCTGGGCGGTCACCGTCACCGGCGCGCCGAAACTGTGGGCCATGCGCTTCATCGAGCAGAACGAGAAGAGCCCGCGCGCCTGGTATGGCGGCGCGATCGGCATGGTCAATTTTAACGGCGACATGAACACCGGCCTCACCCTTCGCACCATCCGCATCAAGGACGGCATTGCCGAGGTCCGCGCCGGCGCCACTTTGCTCTTCGACAGCATTCCCGAGGAAGAAGAAGCCGAAACCGAACTGAAGGCATCCGCCATGCTCTCCGCCATCCGCGACGCCAAGACAGGCAATTCCGCCAGCACCGAACGCACCACCGCCCGGGTCGGCGACGGCGTCAACATCCTGCTCGTCGACCACGAGGACAGCTTCGTCCACACGCTGGCCAATTATTTCCGTCAGACCGGCGCCAACGTTTCGACCGTACGCACGCCGGTGCCGGAGGAAGTCTTCGACCGGCTGAAGCCCGACCTCGTCGTGCTGTCGCCCGGCCCCGGCACGCCGAAGGATTTTGATTGTGCCGCCACCATCAAGAAAGCCCGCGCCCGCGAGTTACCGATCTTCGGCGTCTGCCTTGGCCTGCAGGCACTGGCCGAGGCCTATGGCGGCGAGCTCAGGCAACTGCATGTGCCAATGCACGGCAAGCCGTCGCGCATCCGCGTCTCGAAGCCGGGCATCATCTTCTCCGGCCTGCCTAAGGAAGTCACCGTCGGCCGCTATCACTCGATCTTCGCCGATCCGGTGCGCCTGCCCGATGATTTCATAGTCACGGCCGAGACCGAGGACGGCGTCATCATGGCCTTCGAACACCGCAAGGAACCGATTGCCGCGGTGCAGTTCCACCCGGAATCGATCATGACGCTCGGCCACAATGCCGGCATGCGCATCATCGAGAACGTCGTTGCCCACCTGCCGCGCAAGGCCAAGGAAAAGGCCGCCTGACGACCATGGCCGAAACCGAGAACACGATGGCGATCGCGGCCAAAGCCGCGGCGAAGCGCAAGGTCGCCAACCTTGCGTTCTGGTCGATCATCATTGCCGCAGTCGTGCTCGGTCTAAAGCTCGTCGCCTGGTACATCACCGGCTCGGTGGCGCTCTACTCGGACGCGCTGGAATCGATCGTCAACGTTATCGCCTCGATGGCCGCCTTCTGGGCGATCCAGGTCAGCTACAAGCCTGCCGACCAGGACCATCCCTTCGGCCACCACAAGGCCGAGTATTTCTCGGCTGTGCTCGAAGGCGTGCTGATCGTTCTCGCCGCGCTTTTGATCCTCAACGAGGTCTGGCGCGCCTGGCAGGCGCCGGCGCCCATCGAAAAGCCCTGGAACGGCCTAGCGGTCAACGGCGTCGCGACGGTGATCAATGCCTTCTGGGCCTGGACGCTGATCCGCGCCGGCAGGGCCGAGAGATCGCCTGCGCTGGTTGCCGACGGCAATCACATCATGACTGATGTGGTGACCTCGATCGGCGTCTTCGGCGGCCTGGTCGGGGCGATCCTCACCGGCTGGCACATCCTCGACCCGGCACTGGCCGTCATCGTGGCGCTGAACATCCTGTGGCAGGGCTGGCACGTCATCGGCTCGTCGATGAACGGCCTGATGGACCGTGCCGTCGACACGCAGGCGCACATGCGCATCCGCGACGTCATCTCGGCCAACTGCAAGGGCGCGCTGGAGGTGCATGACCTCAAGACGCGCATCGCCGGCCGCGCCACCTTCATCGAGTTCCATCTGGTCGTCGACGCCGACATGTCGGTCGGCGCAAGCCATGTCATCTGCGACCGTATCGAGGACGCGCTGAAAGCCGAAATCCCCTCGGTGCGCGTCACCATCCATGTCGAGCCCGACGACGAAGCCAAGCTGCCGAAAGGCACTACTGCCGTGCCGTTCGCCTGAGGTCAGCTCACGGCGCGCAGGCCGATTGCGGCATCGGCTGCAGCCGATAGACCTTGTCGTCGGATTTCGTCTTGCCGTCGGCGGCCTTCGAACACAGATCGACGATCGCCAGGCTGCTGTTGGGATTGGCCAGCATCATCGTGCCGTTGACGCCGCGCTTGAGGAAAATCTCCTTCTGCGCGATGTCGCAGGAAAAATCGCTCATCTTCGAACTCGCCGCGCAGCGCCACTGGTCGGCCTCGCCCTGGCAGGAATAGGTCTGCGTAGCCTTGGCCGATTTCTGCCGCGTGGTGACGGTGACGGCAATGTCGGCGCCATCGGGCCAGTTGGCTGCGTCGCCTCCCGAAGCAAAAGACGCCAGTTCCACCGAGCCGCGGAAAACCCGGATCGACTGCGTCAACTGATCGGGGTGCGAGGCCAGGTGCGACGCGTCATAGTCGCGCCCATAGCAGAAGGCCTGGTCCGGCTTCAGCCGCTCACGCAGCGGGGGGCCGAGCGCCGGGTCGATCGGATCGATGCGCGCGAACTCCGCCTTGCAGGTCGCGGCCGGCATCGGGTCGAGGCGGAAATTGTCATCCTCCTTGCCCAGCGCCTGCCTGTCGTATTCCGCTGCACCCAGTTCCTCTTCCGCCCCTGCATCGAGATAGATATCGGACTGCAGATCCGAGAGGATCAGCCGGCCCTTGTCGTCAACCTTGAGCGACGCCAGCGTCCGGTCGCATTCCATGCCGCAATGGATCGGGCCTGTCTTGCCGTCCTCGGACTCGTGATTGCACCAGCCGCCGGCCCATTCCGGCGCCTTGGCGCCGCGCACGGTCGTGGCGACGAAGGCGTTGTAGGACGAGTCGGAATTCGCCTTCGGCTCCTCGTTCGGCCGGCTGACCGGATCATGGCCATAGTAGAAGAAGATCCGCGCCACCTTCTGCTTCGGATGCGCCTTGAGATGTGCTGCGTCATAGACGCGGCCGAAACAGGCATCGGCACCGTTGGGGCTGAGTTCGGTGAGCTTGAGTGCGTCATCGGCGAAGGCTGGGCCGGCAAGCAGCACGACGCCAAATCCGGCGCTGGCTACTGTCTTCCATTTCCCAGATGCCATGTTACCCCTCCTCCGCATCGACAGGACGTAGCGTCAATTTATGCTAGTATTGCGGCCGCAGCCACGCATTTTGCGGTGCGCCGTCAAGCGGAGGAGAATGCGATGCGCCGGCGCGATATGTTCCGCGCGGTTCTTGCCGGTACCGGAACGTTTCTTGGCCTGCGGGTGGAGCAGGCAGCCGCCACGGAGCCCGCCAGGCAGAAGGTCGCCTATCATCTCAGCGATCTCGACAAGGTCAATTTCGTTCTCGGCAACATCAAGAACCACTATGACGGCACCGGCGGCAATGTCGACATCGTGCTGGTCGTGCATGGTCCAGCGCTTGCCGCCTTCGAGTCCAAAGGCATATCGGCCGCTATCTCCGGCCGCTTCGCCAGCCTGGTGCAGCAGGGGCTCGATCCGCACGCCTGCGCCAACACCATGCAAGGCATGGATATTTCCTTGACCGACCTGCTCGACGGGTTCCACGCCGCCGACAAGGGTGGCGTCGTCAAACTCGCGGAACTGCAGGGCCAGGGCTACGTCTATCTGCGCCCGTGAGGCTTGAACATCTGGGCACCAAAGGCCTACGAAGGACCGGTAGAAATCCCGGAGGACACGCGTGCCAGCCACCACCACACTCAGCATTCCCGATCTCGCCGGCAAGGCAGTACTGGTTACCGGTGCATCGACCGGCATAGGCGCGGCCCTGGCGTCGGCCTACGCCGCACAGAAATGCCGCGTAGCACTGCACTACAATTCGAGCCGCGACGCCGCCGAGGCTCTGGCCAAGACCATTGCCGACAAGGGCGGCGAGGTGTTCCTCGTCCAGGGCGATTTCTCGGTTCCCGCCGATGTCGAACGCGTCGTCGAGGACAGCGCGCAGCATTTCGGCCGCCTCGACGGGCTGGTCAACAATGCCGGCGGCATGCTCGGTCGCGTGCCCTATGCCGAGCAGACCGAGGCGCACTACGACGCGGTGATGGACCTCAATGCGCGTTCCGTGCTGACCGCCTCGCGCAAGGCGATCCCGTGGCTGAAGAAACAGGGCGGCTTCATCGTCAACACCTCGTCGATCGCCGCGCGCAACGGCGCCGGCGGCGGCGCCGGCCTCTACGGTTCGGCCAAGGCCTTCGTCTCCAACGTGACGCGCGGCATGGCCAAGGAACTGATCGGCTTCGGCGTCCGCGTCAACGCGGTGGCGCCCGGCACCATTCTCACGCCGTTCCACGAGCGCTATTCGACCGACGAGCAGATAAAGGGCATGGTCGCCACCATTCCACAGGGGCGTGCCGGCACCGCGCAAGATTGCGTCGGCGCCTACCTGTTCCTCTCTTCCGACCTTCTGAGCGGCTACATCACCGGCCAGGTGATCGAGGTGAATGGCGGCCAGTTGATGCCTTGACTGGCTATCTGCATACTGACGATCTGCATATCTTGTCGAAAACCTCGAAGGGAGACAAAGGAATGTATGGACTGATCGGCAAGATGCGGGCGTCGCGCGGCCAGCGCGACGCGGTCATGGAGGTCCTGCGCGCCAGTACCAGCACCGGTGCCCTGCCGGGTTGCCTGAGCTACATCATTGCCCGCGACCCCGCGGATGCCGATGCGATCTGGGTCACCGAAGTGTGGACCGACGCCGAAAGCCACAAAGCCTCGCTGCAGCTTCCCGAAGTCCAGGCGGCGATCGCCAAGGCGCGGCCGTTCATCGCCGGCTTTGAATTCCAGGTCGAAACCCACCCTGTCGGCGGCTTCGGCCTGGCCGACGGCAAAAAAGCCTAAGCTCACGCGAGGCATCCTTTTTCGGCGCAGCGGGGTTCGCATCGCCCCGCTTCGAGTCTAAGACCAAGACATGGATTCCCCGGACCAGCCCGTTGTCGAGCGCATGGCGCGAATGCGCAAGGCTTGGCAATGGCTGGCGATCCTGACCGTCTCCGCCCTGTTTGCCGGCGCGCTGGAGCTCGCCGCTTTGCCGGCCGCACTGCTGATCGGACCGATGCTGGCGGCCATCGTCGCCGGCACCAATGGCGCCACGGTGCGCGTGCCGCGTCTTTTGTTCGGCGCCGCCCAGGCAATTGTCGGCTGCCTCGTCGCCAGCTCGATCTCGGCCGACATCTTTCCGGTATTCTACCAGGAATGGCAGCTGTTTCTCGGCGTCGTGGTGGCGACGGTCACGGCCTCCAGCCTGCTCGGCTGGCTGATCAGCCGCTGGCGCATCCTGCCCGGCACCACCGCCGTCTGGGGCTCCTCGCCAGGTGCCGCCACCGCCATGGTGCTGATGGCCGGTGCCTTCGGCGCCGACCAGCGGCTCGTCGCCTTCATGCAGTATCTGCGCGTCATCTTCGTCTCGATGACGGCGGCTCTCGTTGCCAAGATGTGGGTCGACACGTCGGGGGTCGAAATCCCGCCCATCGTCTGGTTTCCGCCGATCGATACACAAGCCTTCGCCGCCACCATCGGCATCGCGCTTGTCGGCGGTCTGGCGGGAAAGCTTTGCCGGCTGCCTTCGCCTTTCTTTCTCGGCACCTTCATCTTTGGCACGGTGATCCATCTCGGCCTTGGCGTGGAGATGCAATTGCCGCAATGGCTGCTGGCGGTGAGCTACGCGATGGTCGGCTGGTCGATCGGCCTGAACTTCACCCGGCCGATCCTGCGCCATGCGACGCGTGCCTTGCCGCAGATCATCGCCTCGATCGTGGCGTTGATTGCCTTTTGCGGCGGCCTTGCCTTCATGATCAGCCATCTCTTGGGCATCGACCCTTTGACCGCCTACCTGGCGACCAGCCCCGGCGGCATGGACAGCATCGCCATCATTGCCGCCGCCGCGCAGAACGTCGACATCTCCTTCGTCATGGCGCTGCAATCGGCGCGCTTCCTGATCGTACTGCTGGTCGGCCCGAGCGTGGCGCGGTTGGTGGCGAGAAGCGTCAGGCAGTAGCCAATGCTCCCTCTGAAATCACAACCAGGTTGTGATTTCACAGCCAGGGAAGCCCGTCAGCGGCCGGCGTACAACAGCCCACCGACGTTTCAGGCCGACATCACCCGAATATCAATGCGCCCTAATCCAGCCTGTGCATCAGGTCCTCATCCAGCCAGCGGCCGAAGAAATAGACCAGTTGCTTGTGCCACCACGGCCAGTCATGGCTGACATCGCCGCCCCAATAGTCGACCCAGGCGGGAATGGACCTGTCGCGCAGGATCTGTTCCAGCTTGCGCGTCTCGACCAGCATCCGTTCCTCCCAGGCGCCCTGTCCGCAGCAGAAGATCAGCCTGAGCGCCCTAAGGCGGGCAAGCAGTTTGGGATCGACAATGCCGGGCAGATAGTCGAGCGGCGAGTTGTAGAAGATGTCGCCTTCAAGCGCCTTGCCGAAAAAGTCGCGGGCCGAATAGACGCCCGACAGCGAGATGACGCCGCTGGCGAGCTCGGGAAAGCGGAAGACGAAGTTCGACGAGTGGTAGCCGCCCATCGAACAGCCTGTGAACAGCGGCTTCAGCTTGCGCCCGCCATTGGCCTGCGCGGCCGTGGACAGGAATTCCGGCAGCGCCTCCTCGCGCACATAGCGGAAATAGGCCTCGTGCCGGCCGATGCGGTGTGCGGCGTCGGCATGCTTGTCGAAGAAGGATTCCGAATCGATGCCGTCGACCGTGAACAACTGGATGCGGCCGGTGTCGATGAACTCGGCCAGCGCCCCCACCCCGCCGGAATCCTCGAACTGGTAGAACCGCCCTTGCGAGGTCGGGAACACCACCACCGGCCGGCCGGCATGGCCGTAGCGCTTGTATTCCATGTCGCGGCCGAGATTGCGGGCGAAAGTCTTATGATAGGAAACGTCCATCGCCTCACGCCTTTTCCGCGTGGATGTAGGCGACCGCTTCGCGCAGCGCCGCTTCGTCCTTCGAACGCATCTGGTAGGCGTAATTTCCCATGGCGCGGCTGAAAACCTCTTCGATGGCCTGATGGTGGACGATCTTGTCGCGATGGGCGGCTAGCACGTCCTCATGGCTGTGCAAATAGCTGAGGCGCCGCTTGCGGCTGGCATAGGCGGTGAAATACTTCCCCTCATAGGGGCCGCCGGCGGCATCTTTCACCACCATGTCGGCCCAGGCTCCGTAGACATCGATGTCGAAGGTGTAGTTGATGGCGTCGGTCATCCAGGCGCCGGGCGGACGCATGTTGACCTCCAGCGCGATGACGCGGTCGTCCTTGGTCTCGAACAGCTCGATGTGGAAAAAGCGCTCGCGCACGTCGAACGCCTTTAGGATCTTGCGGCCGGCTTCCTCGACCGCAGGGCTGATCCGTGGAAAACAGGTGTAGCTCATGTGGCGGTCCTTGTTGACCACCTCCATGACACTCTGGTCGTAGCGGTGGCTGGCGGCCAGCACCACCTCGCCATCGCGGTTGACCAGCCCGTCGAAGGTCACCACCAGCCCCTCGATGAACTGCTCCATGACGAAGGTCACATCCTCGGGCTTGTCCCTAAAGAATTGGTCGAGCTCGCCAGTGTTGGAAATCTTGAAGGTGTTCGAGGCGCCCGAGCCGCTGTCGGGCTTGACCACCACCGGATAGCCGACGCGGCGGATGAACGTCATGGCGCCGGCCCGGTCGGAGCATTTCCTTTGCGCGATGGTGTCGACGCCGCTCTTGCGGAAGAAGGCGCGCATGCGGCTCTTGCGCTTCAAATTCTTCACGAAATCGAGCTTGGTACCGTAGACGTTGAAGTCAGTGCGGATGTTGGCTTCCAGCTCCAGCCAATGTTCGTTGAGCGATTCAAAACGGTCGATACGGCCCCATTTGTGGATGAAATGCCCCATCGCCCGGAACACCGGATCGTAATCCTCCATGTCGGCAACACGGTAATATTCGCTGAGCGCCGCCTTCAGCTTGCCGTCGAGCGCCTCGTAGGGTGCGTCGCCGATACCCAGCACCCTGGCTCCGGCCTTCCTCAACCGGTCGCAGAAATCCGCGCCATTGACGGGAAAATGCGGCGAGAAGAACACGAAATTCATGGATGACCCCCCTGCCGATAGTGACCCCGACAAGGCCAAGTCTGGCGCATTTGCAGCGCGTGGGGAAGAGCGCACATGTTAGGGATGATTTCCAACAGAAGCTCGGCCCGCCATGCGGCCCCACTTGCCTCCCACAAGCCGCTCCTGTATGAGAACCGCCATGAACACGCGCGCCACCAACGCTTCCTGTCCGACCGGTTTTTCCGGCGAGGCCGTGCGTGCACTGGCTTCGACCCTGCTTCTTCTCGGCCTTATCGGCGATCGCCGGGTTCGCTGAAGGAGCGCCCGGCGGTCGAACCGCCGCGCAAGCGCATGCTCCTTGGCCAGTCACAAAATTGGCACGTCACATCAAGCGAACGAAATTCTGGTAAAGGCGCCGCTCGCCATCAATCCATCTGAGGGTGGATCCGTGAGCCGCCGGGAGAAACGACGATGAACGCACGAGAAGAAATCCGCCCCGATGCCGCGGTAGCTGGCAAGGATGCGGCAAAGGGCACGCCCGAGGCAGCCCGGGGCATGCCGGACGCGGCGCGCAAATATCAACCCTACCCCACGGTTGGCCTCACCGACCGCACCTGGCCCTCGAAGGTCATCGACAAGGCGCCGATCTGGTGCTCGGTCGACCTGCGTGACGGCAACCAGGCGCTGATCGATCCGATGGGTCATGAGCGCAAGGCGCGCATGTTCGGCCTGCTGCTCGACATGGGCTTCAAGGAGATCGAGATCGGCTTTCCGTCGGCCTCGCAAACCGACTTCGACTTCGCCCGCTGGTGCATCGAGGAAGGCAACGTACCCGCCGACGTCTCGCTGCAGGTGCTCGTGCAGTGCCGGCCCGAACTGATCACCCGCACCTTCGAGGCGCTCAAGGGCGCCACCAATCCGATCGTCCATTTCTACAACTCGACCAGCGAGTTGCAGCGCCGCGTCGTCTTCGAAAAGGACGTCGGCGGCATCAAGCGCATCGCCACCGATGCGGCCAAGATGATCACCGACATGGCGGCCAAGGCCGGCGGCGGCTACCGTTTCGAATATTCTCCGGAGAGCTTTACCGGCACCGAACTCGAAGTGGCGCTGGAGATCTGCAACGCCGTCACCGAGATCGTCAGGCCGACACCCGACAACAAGCTGATCATCAATCTGCCGTCGACGGTCGAGATGTCGACTCCCAACATCTACGCCGACCGCATCGAATGGATGTGCCGCAACCTCGACAACCGCGAAAACCTGCTGGTCTCGCTGCATCCGCACAATGACCGCGGCACCGGCATCGCCACCACCGAGCTCGGCCTGATGGCCGGCGCCGATCGCGTCGAAGGCACGCTGTTTGGCAATGGCGAGCGCACCGGCAATGTCGACATCGTCACGCTGGCGCTCAACATGTACACGCAAGGTGTCGATCCGGGGATCGACTGCTCCGACATCAACCGGATGAAGGATGTCTACGAATATTCGAACCAGTTGAAGATCCCCGAGCGCCATCCCTATGTCGGCGAACTCGTCTACACTGCCTTTTCCGGCTCGCACCAGGATGCCATCAACAAGGGTATGAAGGCGCTGAAGAAGGCCAACACGAGCCTGTGGGAAGTGCCCTATCTGCCGATCGATCCGGCCGATGTCGGCCGCAGCTACGAAGCGATCATCCGCATCAACTCGCAATCCGGCAAAGGCGGCATCGCCTATGTGCTGCAGGCCGATCACGGCCTCAACCTGCCGCGCAATCTGCAAATCGAGTTCAGCCAGGAAATCCAGGCGATCACCGATGCCGAGGGCAAGGAAGTGCCGGTCAGGCGCATCTACGAGCGCTTTCTCGAGACCTATGTCGACCAGCCGCGCGCGCGGCTGAAATTCCTCGACCACCACACCTATCCCAGCACCGAGACCAAGGGCCGTCGCGTCGTCGAGGCGGTCATCGTCGACAACGGCAAGGAGGTGACGATTACCGGCACCGGCACCGGCCCGATCGACGGCTTCGTCGATGCACTCTCGCGTCACCTCGGCATCGAGATGTCGGTGCTCGATTATTCCGAGCACTCGATGCAGCGCGGCTCGAACGCCTCGGCCATCTCCTATGTCGAGATGGAACATCCTGATGGCAAGCTGTTCGGCGCCGGGATCAACACCAACATCGTCGCCGCCTCGCTAGAAGCGGTGATGTCGGCGGCGAACCGCATCGTCGTCAAAAAGGCCGGTTGACGCACGACCAGAACGAAGGTCGGAACCCTCCCCCATTCGGTGATCGGTTCCGACCCTTCGCATCATTAACCACCGAAGAATTATCCGGTGGGGTACGTGATCGCATAATGGGTGCATACTTGTACGGCGGTGCGGGAACTATATGATCGCGCCTCAACCTGTGCCGAGTTCGAGAGGATCGACACTTGCAGCATGCCACGCCTGCCGCCCCCGCAGTGCGCGAAACACTGGAGCGACTTCTTGCCAGCCAGACGTTCGGGCGATCTGAACGCGCGCGCAAGTTGCTCCGTTACCTTGTCGAACGCGAACAAGCCGGCGAAGCCGACAGGCTCAAGGGCTTCTCCATCGCCATGGATGTTTTCGGCAAGGACGGCGATTTCGATCCGTCGACCGACGCCGTGGTGCGGGTTCAGGCGGGCAGGCTGCGCGAGCTTCTGCAGCATTATTTTGCCAATGAGGGCGTTGCCGAGCCGGTCCGCATCGCCATTCCGCGAGGCGGCTATGTCCCTGCCTATGAACTGAATGCGATCCGGCTGCCGGCCGAGGTTGTCCCCGAACTCAGGCTGGATGGCGCCACGTCCGCCGATCGTGCCAACGAGGCCAGCACGGGTATGCCGGATGCGGTGTCGCCGGCTTTCGCGAAGCCCACCCCCTCGGTGGTGCGCCAGCTCCGCTTCTTCTGGATGGCGATCGCCCTGGTCATCGCCATGCTGGGCCTGCTGATCCTTCGTCAGGGCGGCAGCGCCTTGCTGACCGGTGGCGGCGACATGTCGGCGACCCTCGAGACCGCCGGCGCAACCAGCAGCATAGCGCCGTCGGCAACGGCCGACGCCCTGCCGCTGGTCTATATCGACGTCAAGGCCGAAGGCGCCGATGCCAGCCGCGTCGCAGCCTCGCTGCGCGCCGGCCTGAGCGGCTTCGATACGATCGATTTCATCGGCCGCGACACATCAACCGATCCGGCCGACGACGCCACCAGCTTCATATTCGACATCCTGCCTGGCCCGAACGCTGGCGATATCACGATCGAACTGCAAAGCATGGCGTCCGGACGGGTGCTTCTTTCGCGCAATCTGACCCCTGCCGACAGCGCACCGGCCGCGGTCGAAGACCGGATCGCCGACATGCTGAGTTCGGCGCTTCCGGCCTCGGGCACGATCTACAACTATATCGAGCAGACCGGCGCCCCAAATGGCCTGACGCAATGCCTGCTGCTCAACGACAAATATTATCTCGACCAGAACGCCAGAACCCATGAGGCTGCCTATCGCTGCCTCGAAAATTTGGTCAATGGCGGAGCGAAATCCTCGCTCGTCTATTCGGAACTCGCGTCTCTGCAGCTCGAGGCGGTCTCCGATCATTATGCCTATCCGCCGAATGCGACGATTGAAAAGGCCGTGGAGTTTGCCCATCGCGGCGTGCAGATGGGGCCGACCAGCCCTTATGCGCATCGCTCCTACGGCTATGTCAGTTCGCGTCTCGGCAATACGGATGAAGCGATCCGCTGGATGCGCAAGGCCTATGAACTCAATCCCTACGATCTCGGCATGGCTGCCGCCTACGGCTACGGGCTGATCTTCGCCGGTCGATACGCGGAGGGAACGCCGATCCTGGCCCATGCGGCGGAGACCTTCAGCGGCCACTCGACATGGTGGGACTACGGGCTGTTCGTCGGCGAATTCATGCTCGGCAACACGAACAAGGCGGTCGCGGCCAGCATGGCACTGAGAACGACGGCAACGAAATCGCACTATCTTGCGGCGCGGTTGATCGGTGCGAAGGCTGCCGGACAGGACCATCTGGTCAGCACGCTGCTGGGTGAGCTGAACACCCAGTTCCCTAAATTTGCCGCCGATCCGCGCGCGACCTTCGTCGAGCGGAAATATCCGGCCGACCTGACCGACCGGCTGGTCCAGGCTCTCCGCGCCGCAGGTCTCGGCAACGCGAGCTGACATCAATCGATATCCACAGACTAGGCGCACCGGCTCTGTCCGCGACCGTGCAAATCGCGAAGATTTTACTGGTCATCAAGCTAGACTAGGCGCAATTCAGCCACGGTTGGTGTCGCGCATTCTGCAATAACAAAAAAATCAGCTTTCATGACCGCATCGCTTTTTGCCGCCGAACAGGGTGTTGGCTCGAAGGCCATCGTCCTGCTGCATGGTTTCGGCGGCTGCCACGATGTCTGGCGTGAGGTGATTTCTTCCCTGGCGCCTGCCACCCACACGCTGGCCTATGATCTGCCGGGGCATGGGCTGTCGCTCGATTTTCCCGGAGCCGGTCCGGCCAAGGTGGCGGCTAGGGCCGTGCTCGCCGATCTCTCGGAACGCAGACTGAAGCGTGTTCATCTCGTGGGCCACTCGATGGGCGGTGCGGTGGCAATGCTGATGGCGCTGGCCGAGCCTGGAAAAGTCGCCTCGCTGACGCTTCTGGCGCCGGGCGGTCTTGGCCCCGAGATCAATGGACCGTTGTTGCGCCGCTATGGCGGCGCCGCGGACCGGTCCGAGATCCGCGCCTGCCTTGCCGCCATGTCCAGGCCCCACAGCCCGCCCCGGAAGCGTATCGTTGACGTGCTTTGCCGAATGCGCGGACGTCCAGGCCAAGTGCCGAAGCTGGTCGAGATCGCAGCCGCCATGACCATGGACGATCGGCAAGGCGTCATCCCGCACGAACGTCTCGACGGGCTGAACATGCCGGTGATGGTGGCGTGGGGAACCGACGACGCAGTGTTGCCCTTTACCCAGGCAGATGAGCTGCCGGCGCATTTTCATGTCCACCATGTGCTGGAGGTCGGCCATATGCTGGCCGAGGAAGCACCCGACCTCGTCGCCGAGATCATTCGCCGCAACACCAACCGGCGCGCCAGGCCGCAGCGCCAGAAATTCGCCGCTGCTGCCAGCTGACCTTTTTTCGCGCACGACCGCCTACTGAACACGCCTCGATCCCGTTGCTCTCGCCAGTGCATTTTACCGGCGGCTGTGTTAACCCCGTGTTAACCAAACCCGCGAGGCGAACGCCGATGAAGGAAGCAGGCGAGAAGACCATCGATCAGTCGAGGAAACTGTCCGATGCCGTCCGTGATGTGAAGAATGCCTTCGCCGACCGGGACGACGTCGTCGTCGATATGCGCGAAGCCCATCGCATGCGCCTCGATCTGCTTGCTGCCGAACTGGCGCCGGTTTTTGCCGATGTTCCCGCCGACATGGACAATTTCGACTTTGTCGTCTCGTCCGGCTTGCAGCCGCGCCTGTGGATCGACGCCGTCAGCCATGTCGCCATGGGGCGCGATCGCCGCACCTATCGCTTTGTCAGGGACACCCGCATCGGCCGGGTGGTGCTTGCCGAATCGACCGACATGAAGCCTGTTGCTGATCAGGTGACGCGCTATGTTGCCGAGCGGATCGTCGAGCGCCAGAAGATGATGGAAGGCGGGGTCGAACCGGCCGTCGCCGGCATGAAACGCGCCGATGTGCCGGAAGCCGAACCGCCACTGCGCTCGAAGACGCGCAGCAAGGCCTGGTCGGCGTTTCTGTCCGGCCTTGGCCTGGTCGCCGCCGGCGCTCTGGTCGGACTTGTGGTGTCGGTCATCCTGTTGTGGGACCGCATCGTGGCCATGGTTCTCAACGTGCGGCCATAGCCGCACCGGCCTCCGCGCCAAGCTCCAGCGTCTGCAGATCGGATGGCGGTATGGACGGCCCGGTCAGGCCGCGCCGTGTCAGCCGGATCCGCCAATTGCCCTTTTCCCCGTCGATGTCGAACAGATTGTACTGCGCCGCCGGGTGCTTGCCGCCCGGCGCCTGGCCGGCGGCGGCGACGCCGACCACCGGAACCTTGGCGCCCCGGTTGCCGATGAAGAACAGCGACGGCAGATGCGAATGGCCGTGCAGGACAAGTTCGGCGCCATGGCGGCGAATGATCTTGTGGAAGCGGGCAATGCCGAACAGCCGCTTGTGCTGCGAGACCGCGCCGCGCACCGGCGGATGATGGATCATGACCGCGCGAAATAGCCCTTGCCCGGCCGTGGTGTCGAGCAGCTTGCCAAGCCGTTTCGCCTGACCCTCCATGAAGAAGCCGTTGGCCATGAACGGCGCCGTGGCACGCGCTGTCGAGATGCCGATCAGCGCGACATCGCCGCGCACGCGCAGATAGGGGAATGCGTTGCGGTCGACCGGCGTATTGACACCGTCGCCACTCATCCACGCCGCCCAGGACCGGCAGACCTTGTCGAAGGCGCCGGGCACATAGGCATCGTGATTACCGGGAACGACCGAGACATCCTGCGGCGATCCCAGCGTTTCCAGCCAATGCTTGGCCATCTCGATCTCGCCGTCGAGCGCCAGATTGACCAGGTCACCGGTGACGGCCAGGTGGTCAGGCGTGTTCGCCTTGATGTCGGCGACGATCGCGTCGATGACGGCATCATGCATATGGCGGCGGCGGTTGCGCTGCCAGTTGACGTAGCCGAGCACGCGCTTGGAGGCGAGATCGCGATAGGATACATCGGGGAGCGGCCCCAGATGGACATCGGAAATATGCGCGAGCCTGAACATCCATCCTTCATATGCGACGCGCCCCCCGCTTTCCACCACGGTTTCGCACCTGATGGAGACTGATCCGGAGAAGACCTTCCGTCAGACCGGTTGGGCGGGCCTCCGGGCCCGGTTGTTCCATCTCTATTTCGTGCTGCGGCGGCCGATGACGCTTGGCGTGCGCGGTCTGGTCCACGACACGGCATCCAATTCCATCTTCCTCATTCGCCACACTTATGTGCCGGGCTGGCAGCTTCCCGGCGGCGGCGTCGAAGTTGGCGAGACGCTTGGTGAGGCACTGGCGCGCGAACTGGCCGAGGAAGGCAACATCACACTGACGTCACCGCCGGCGCTGAGGTCGATGCATTTCAACCGTCGCGCCAGCAGGCGCGACCATGTCGGTCTCTATCTGATCGAGCATTTCAGCCAGACGGCACCGAAGCTGCCGGACCACGAGATCGCCGAATCCGGCTTCTTTCCAATGGACCGTTTGCCGGAAGGCACGACACCAGCCACGCTACGGCGGATCACCGAGGTTTTTGGCGGCGCGCAGCCCTCGCCCTACTGGTAGATCACGCCGCCTTCTTGAACCGTCCCCGGTCATGCCTCGCGTCATAGTCCAGTTCCGGCCCTACCGGCACGATCCGTGTCGGGTTGATCGACTCGTGGCTGCCGTAATAATGCGCCTTGATGTGATTGAGGTTCACGGTCCCGGCGACGTCAGGCACCTGGTAGAGGTCGCGCAGATAGTTGGACAGGTTCGGGTAGTCGGCGATGCGGCGCAGATTGCACTTGAAGTGGCCGACATAGACCGGGTCGAAGCGCACCAGCGTGGTGAACAGCCGCCAGTCGGCTTCGGTGATGCGATCGCCCACCAGATAACGCTGCTTTGAGAGGCGGTCTTCCAATGTGTCGAGAGCCGCGAACAACTCGCCGAACGCTTCTTCATAGGCGCCTTGCGTGGTGGCGAAGCCGGCGCGATAGACGCCGTTGTTGACGGCGGGATAGACCAGCGCGTTAATCGCATCGATCTCGCCGCGCAGCGCCTTGGGGTAGAAATCGATGCTAGCATCGCCCCATTCGTCGAAGGCCGAATTCAGCATCCGGATGATCTCGGAGGATTCGTTGGAGACGATGGTCTGCTCCTTTTTGTCCCACAGCACCGGCACCGTCACGCGGCCGGAATAGGCAGGATCGGCCTTGGTGTAGATCTGGTGCAGAAAGTCGAGGCCGTAGAGCGTGTCGCCGGTCGCGCCATCCTGCGCCACGAACGTCCAGCCATTGGCGCCCATGAAATGATGCACCACCGACACCGAAATGATGCCTTCCAGCTTCTTCAGCGCGCGAAAGATCAACGTCCGGTGCGCCCACGGGCAAGCGAGCGAGACATAGAGATGGTAGCGGCCGGGCTCCGCCTTGAAGCCGCGGCTGCGGCCCTCGGCAGGCGTCCCGTCGCGGGTGATCCAGTCGCGCCAATGCGATTGCGCCCGCACGAACTTGCCTCCGCTGTCCTTGGTGTCATACCAGCGGTCCTGCCATTTGCCTTCGACCAGCAATCCCATCGCATGTCCTTTCCTGCTTGCATCCCATGTAGGGCACGAAGGCACGCCGTGGAATCACCTGGCGCTGAACAGACCGTCAAGCGGTCGGGTGGACCATCAAGCCGCCGATTGCAGCGGCAGGAAATTGATGCTAGCGGACAATCCGCATGTTCGACTTTGCTTTGATCCGGTTTGACCGACGACGAAAGGGCGCCCGCGCTTGATGAAGCGCTGACTGGCGAATGCTGCCGTTTGCAGCAAACCTTTCCTCCCTATCGGAACGCAAAGACCATGAGCCTTGCCGACGTGAAATACCTGCCGGAAACCCCGGCGCATGACCTCCAGATCGAAGCGATCAACGACGAAGCCTTCGGGCCCGGCCGCTTCGTGCTGGCCGCCTACAAGATCCGCGAGGCTGGCGGGCACGAACGCCCGCTGTCGTTCGTCGCCGTCGACGGCGACCTCGTCGTCGCCTCGGTGCGCATGACCCGCATCGCCGCCGGTGCCGGCCGCGCATTGATGCTTGGCCCGCTTGCGGTGCGGCCAGCCTTCAAGAACCTCGGCATCGGCCGTCGGCTGGTTGCGATCGCGCTGGAGGCGGCCGCCAAGGCCGGCGCGCCCGCCGTGATGCTGGTTGGTGACGAGCCCTACTACGGACCGCTCGGTTTCAAGCGGATTCCGCGCGGCCAGATATCGATGCCGCGCCCCGTCGATCTCGACAGGCTGCTGTCGCACGAGATCGCGCCGGGCGCGGTCGCCAGGCTTTCGGGCGAGGTCTGCCACGCCGATCAGGCCAGGGTTGGCGACCATATAGCAGCGATGGCTTGACCTTCCCCGCCGATCTGGCGCCTGATCCGTCCCACTGTCCCTGAGATTAAAAGGATGTCGGCATGAACCCGAATGGCCAGATCGCGATCATTACCGGCGGCGGCTCCGGTCTTGGCGAGGCAACGGCGCGCGCGCTGTCCGCCAAGGGCGCCCGCGTCGCCATCTTCGATGTCGGTATCGATCGCGCGGCGAAGGTCGCGGCCGAGATCGGCGGTATTGCCGTCCAGTGCGACGTCAGCAACGCCGATAGTGGGACCGCCGCTCTTGCCGAGGTCGCGGCCAAGCTTGGCGAGCCGCGTATCCTGGTCAATTGCGCCGGCATCGCCATCGGCGTGAAGACGATCGGCAAGGATGGTCCGCATCCGCTCGATCAGTACCGCAAGGTGATCGAGGTCAATCTGATCGGCACGTTCAACATGATCCGCCTCGTCGCCGACCGCGCCGCGAAGCTCGACCCGCTGCAAGGCGGCGAGCGTGGCGTCATCGTCAACACCGCCTCGGTCGCCGCCTATGACGGCCAGATCGGCCAGGCCGCCTATGCAGCCTCCAAGGGCGGCGTCGTCGGCATGACACTGCCGGTGGCGCGCGATCTCGCCCGTTCCGGCATCCGCGTCTGCACCATCGCGCCCGGCATCTTCAAGACGCCGATGATGGCCGGCATGCCACAGGATGTGCAGGATTCGTTGGGCGCCGCCGTGCCCTTCCCGTCCCGCTTGGGCGAGCCATCCGAATATGCGGCGCTTGCGCTGCATATCATCGAAAACCAGATGTTGAATGGCGAGACCATTCGTCTCGACGGCGCCATTCGCATGGCGCCGAAATAGCCGGTCGTGAGCGCCGGTCTGTCAGCTGCCGGGAAGACCGGTCCACTTGCCGGACTGAAGGTGATCGAGATGGCCGGGCTTGGTCCCGTGCCGCTGGTCGGCCTGATGCTGTCGGAGATGGGCGCCGAAGTGCTGCGCATCGAACGGGCGGGGACGAGCCGGCCTCTCCAGTCGCTGCCGGATGAATATGACATCGACCGTCACGGCCGCGCCATCCTGCGCCTCGACCTGAAGCACCGGCAAGGCACCGATCTGATGCTGCGCCTTGCCGAAAAGGCGGACATGTTGCTCGAAGGGTTTCGCCCCGGTGTCATGGAGCGGCTGGCGCTCGGCCCGGAAGCGATGCTGGCACGCAATCCGGCGATGATCTACGGCCGCATGACCGGCTTCGGCCAGGACGGGCCGCTCGCGGGCCGCGCCGGCCATGACATCACCTACCTTGCCTATTCGGGCCTTCTGCACGCAGTTGGCCACGCCGGCGGCCGTCCTGTCCCGCCGCTCAACCTCGTCGCCGACTACGCTGGAGGCGCCATGATGCTGGTCGCCGGCGTGCTGGCCGCCCTTTTCCAACGCTCGCGCACGGGCAAGGGCGAGGTCATCGACGCCGCGATCGTGGAAGGCGCCTCGATGCTGGCGGCACCCTTGCATGCCCTCATGGCGGCCGGCTTGTGGAACGACCGGCGCGGCGCGAACCTGCTCGATTCCGGCGCCCCCTTCTACGACACCTATGAGACATCAGACGGACGCCATGTCGCCATCGGCTGCCTTGAGCCGCAATTCTTCACCGAATTCGCCAGTCTGCTGCCGCTCGACGAGCGCTTTGTACGCGGCCAGTACGACAAGGCACTGTGGCCGCCGATGCGCGCCGCCATTGCCGATCGGGTCCGGCAGAAATCGCGCGACGACTGGGACCGGCTGTTTGCCCAAACCGATGCCTGCGTTGCCCCCGTCCTGTCGCTGCAGGAGGCAAAGCATCACCCACAAAATCGGGCGCGCAAGGCCTTTGTAGCGGCGGGTGGATTTGAGCGCCCGGCCCCAGCGCCGCGTTTCTCCGGCTCACGGCCGACAGTTTCGGCAAGGCCCGCCGACAATGATCTCGTCCCGTCGACAGTGCTTGAACGTTTCGGGTTTTCGAAAAACGAGATTGACGACCTTGTCAAATCCGGTTTGTTTGACAGATAAGCGGAGAAAGAACATCAACTTATTGTGGTGATGCCTTGGACGAACCGAAGAAGGACGTGATCCGCGAGACAGATGCCGAGGCGATTCGACTGGCCAAGACACTTCTGCGCAGCGCCCGCTTTGGTGCGCTGGCGGTGCTCGAACCTGAGACAGGGTCGCCGCTGGCCAGCAGGGTCGGCGTAGCCACCGACATCGACGGCGCGCCGCTGATCCTGGTGTCTATGCTCTCGGCGCACACTGGCGCGCTGCTTGCCGATGCGCGCTGTTCCCTGTTGCTTGGCGAACCCGGCAAGGGCGACCCGCTGGCGCACCCGCGCCTGTCACTGGCCTGCCAGGCAAAACGGCTTGAGCGCGGATCGAGCGAGCACGCCGGTTGCGAGCGCCGTTATCTCAACCGCAATCCCAAGGCGAAACTCTACGCCGGTCTCGGCGACTTTTCGATCTTCCGCCTCGAGCCGCAACGCGCCAGCCTGAACGGCGGCTTCGGCAAGGCCTATCAGCTCGATCGGTCGGATCTGCTCACCAGCGGACCGATCGTCGAGGAACTGGCGGCGAGCGAACAATCCGCCATCGACCACATGAACGCCGACCATCTCGACGCGATTGGGGTTTATGCACAGCATTTCGCGAAAGTGTCCGGCAACAGCTGGATTGTTGCCGGATTCGATGCCGATGGTATGGATCTGGTGTCGGGTGACGATGTTTGCCGGGTTTTCTTCCCGCAAACTTTGCAGGCGGCACGCGAATTGCGGCCTGTTCTGGTCGAAATGGCCAGGAACGGGCGGGCCGCGGCCGACGCGGAGACTGGGCTTAATTACATTACATAAAAAGCAACACTTGAGATTTGAAGGAAATGCTCTACCTTTTGTCAGTGACGCTGAATCGCAGCGGCTATACGCAACTGAGTTTATGGAATCAGATGCCATTGCCCCCATGGCGTCAGGATGATCAACAAGCATGGGGGATCGATGGTCTCGTCTAAGCTAATCGCCAATGCCGGATCGGCAGCCGAATTTCTCATGCTGATGGGCAATGAGAAGCGGCTATTGATCATGAGCCATCTGATCGACGGTGAAATGTCGGTCGGCTCCATCGCCGAGAAGGTGATGCTCAGTCAATCCGCCCTGTCGCAGCATCTGGCTAAGTTACGGGCGCTGGACCTCGTCGACACCCGCCGCGACCGGCAGATGATCTACTATTCCTGCAAATCGGATGCCGTGCGCGAACTGCTCGCCATGCTGGACGGCATTTTCGGCAGCGGCAAGGAGGACCTCTCCCAGATGGCGCACCGTTTGCGCCGCGCCGGAACGTGACCGTCCTGTAGCCACTTACCTCGCAACGCTTTCAGGGCGATGTGCGTCCATCCGGACGCACAGAGGTAGCTGATCGTCCTGAATTGTCGCATCGTGGTTCCCAGCCAACGGTGTGCGCCGGCAATCCATGCGGATTTTCGGGCCGCTGCTGTGACCACGAGGAATGCATGGATCCCATTCGCATCGACGACCCGCAAGACCCGCGCGTTGCCGCCTATCTCGATATCCGCGAGCGTGACCTCGCCGGCCGGCAAGGCCGCTTCGTCGCCGAAGGCAAGGTAGTGCTCAACCTCCTGCTCTCGGCTGGGCGTTTTGGCGCCGAATCGGCGCTGGTCCTGGAAAACCGGCTGGCCGGGCTCGAGGACATCCTGCGCAAGGCGCCGGCGGACCTGCCGGTCTATGTCGCCACCGGCGCGGTGATGGATGCGATCGCCGGGTTTCATATGCATCGCGGCATCCTAGCCATAGGCCGCAAGGGCGCGCCGCGGTCGGCCGAGGCCCTGCTCGATGCCTTGCCGGCCCGGGCGCTGGTCGTGGTGCTTGTCGGCATCGCCAACCATGACAATATGGGTTCGATCTTTCGCAACGCCGCCGCCTTTGGAGCCGATGCGGTACTCATGGATGCGACATGCTGCGATCCGCTCTACCGCAAGGCGATCCGGGTTTCCGTCGGCGCCGCGCTCAAAATCCCCTTCGCGTCGTTCACCGACGCCGCCGGCTTCACGGCAACGCTTGACCGCCGCGGCTATGGCCAGTTTGCGCTGTCGCCGAGCGGGCACACCGACATTCGCGATGCGCTGCGGAGCGAACGCCTTGCGCTCTATCTCGGCACCGAGGGTGAAGGCCTGCCCGAAAGCCTGCTCGCGCGCCTGCAAACGGTACGGATCACCATGTCTGAGGGCTTCGACAGCCTGAACGTCGCGGCGGCGTCGGCCATCGCGCTGCATCACTTCTCGGCAAACAGGAACTGATTTCAGCTTGCTGCGTCCGCCTCCTGCAGCGCCCGCACGCGATCTGCAAGACTGCGCTCACCATTGCCGGAGCGTGCATCCGACGGTACGGCCAATGCCTTGGCGATGGGCGAATCAGGTCCCTCGAGCTTGGCCGTCAGATGGACGACCTCCGCTGCCAGTTCGTTCATCTGCTCACGCAAGGCGGAGCTGCCATCCGCGGGGTTGGGCACGACCAGCGCGGTGAGATCCGCCTTCAGCTGCTTGTTCTCGCGCGCCAGCACCGTCAGCCTCGCCTCCAACCGCTCACGGTCGCTGTCGAGCTTGGCGATTGCCTTGTCGACGTCATCGCTCTTGGCGACATCGCCGCCCCTGCCGACCAGCCGCAAGGCCGGCGTGCTATCCTCGGCTTTCGACTTTTCTCGCAGCCGCGCCAGTTCCTTTTCGCGGCGGTCGAGCTTGTCCTCGCGATCGGCAAGAGTGGCCAGCAGCCGTTCGACCTTCTTGTCGAGCTCGGCGGTCTTTTTCTTCTCGGCTTTCACGGCATCGCGCGCAGCCTTGCTTTCGGCCGCGATCTCCTGGCCGCGCCTGTCCGCCTCCTTGCGCTGGCCGCGCAGCAACGCAATGTCGCTCGCAAGTTTCTGCATCTCGGATTCGCGCGCCACGAGTTCGATCTGTCGGCTGCTGGAGGAGAAGCTGGCGTCGTCATACATGCTCTCCAGCTTTTCAAGCTCGAGCGCGCGCTTCTCCAGCTTGCGCTCGGTTTCCTTGAGCAGGTCCGACAGACGGTGCAGCTCTTCCTCGCGCCGCCGCAGCATTTCGCTCGTGGCCCCCAGTTCGCTCAGTACCTGGTTCTTCTCCATGCGCTCTATCGCCAGGCCCTTCATCGCCTCGTGGCCGCGGCTGATCTCGACGAGCTGTTCGGCCACCTTCTCGCGCAGCGCCTTGACGCTGATTTCGAGGCGGCGCGTCGACATGGCGTACTCGGCGCGAACGCGATCCTTGTCCGCCAGGATTTCGGTTTGCGTCAGAGGTATCGAGGCTTCGATGCGCTTGCGCGTCAGGGCGACTGCGCGGCGCCATATGGCGGGAGCAATCATAAGCGCCAGGAAGCCGGCGCAGAGAAAGCCGAGGACGAAGAACAGGACCGATTGGACCAAGTGACTACCCGTTGTGGACGGCAACCGCTAAGACTGGACTGTGCCACGTTGACATGGCGGAAATCCAGCGTTGCGGCAAGGCTTTGCCGCAACGGAACGGGATTAGCTCAGAACGGATTCCACGTGGCGCGTTCGGTGAGCTTCAGATAGCCGAGATTGACGCCGAGCCGGGCACCGACGCCGGTGCGGATCGGCACCAAAAGCACATTGTTGTTCTTCAGCACGTTGAAGCCGACGCCGGCCACCACATAGGCCGAACCGGCGACGCCGCCATAGCGGTTGTAGAGGTTGGTCACATCAT
Organism: Mesorhizobium sp. CNPSo 4670; assembly: GCF_057784235.1. Lineage (NCBI taxonomy): Bacteria > Pseudomonadati > Pseudomonadota > Alphaproteobacteria > Hyphomicrobiales > Phyllobacteriaceae > Mesorhizobium > Mesorhizobium sp. CNPSo 4670. The sequence goes on from NZ_JBWJFQ010000007.1 coordinate 259,421, forward strand.
CGAGATTGTAGACCAGCATCATCACCCGCGACCCCTCGCCGCCGAAATCCCAGCCGAGCGACGGGCCTTGCCAGAACACTTTGTGATCGCCGGCATTCTTGGTGTAGAGCGTGCCTTCGCCATAGGTCAGGCCGCCGATCAGCGCGCCCGAGCCCTCTTCGCCAAGCAGATAGCCGTTGGGCAGGCCGTAGGAAGCAAAAATCTTCTCGATAACCGTGGCCAGCCCGCCCGATGTCGCGCCGAAGAACTTGTGCCCGGAATCGACAATCTCCTGAGCGGTGTATTCCTGGGCCCGCAGGGCCGAAGTCGAGAAGACGAGAACGCCCATGAGCGCTATCGCCATTGAGATGACACGGAGAAAACTCCGGTCTTGGACGACACGGACAAAAGTCCGGTCTGGGATGACACGGAAAAAAGTCCGGTCGCAGAATCGGGAAAACATGCTTCCAATCTCCGTCAGGGAGCACTTTCGCCGACGCCTCACACCCCGTACGGCTCTTTTAGCCGGCCGTTAAGGGTAACTGTTACGGGCAAACTATGCCGTAATCCTTTTTCAACCATTAAGCTCCCACATGAACATGGCGGTTCAAAGGCTGTTTGGGACGCTCAGGTGGGTCGGCAGCCTGTGTGAACACGCCATTTGCCACCACAATTTTGGATTTGTTGCCGCACGCGCGGGCGCTGTGTATTCAGAATGCCCGAGGAGAGTGCGTGATTCGTGTGGGCAAGCGACGAATCGATCGCTCGGCCATGAGTTATGAAATTTTGCAGGGATTTTCGCTGATGGCCGATCTGTTTGCCCTTTCCGCACCCGATCTGGCGGCACTTTTGTGCAGCCGGGTGTGCCACGACATCATCTCGCCGGTCGGCGCGATCAACAACGGGCTTGAACTGCTCGACGAAGGCGGCGCCGACGAGGACGCCATGAAGCTGATCCGCCAGAGCGCCCGCAACGCTTCTGCCCGCCTGCAGTTCGCCCGCATCGCTTTCGGCGCCGCCGGCTCGGCCGGCATGCTGATCGATACCGGCGATGCCGAAGCCGTCGCCATCGCCTTCCTCAAGAACGAGAAGCCGGAACTGAGCTGGAACGGGACCCGCGCGCTGCTGCCCAAGAACAAGGTCAAGCTGCTGCTCAACCTGCTCCTCGTCGCCAACGCAGCCATTCCGCGCGGCGGCAAACTTTCCGTGACGCTGGAAAACCTCGAAACCGAGCCGCGTTTCGCGCTTGCGGCGAGCGGCCCGATGCTGCGCGTGCCGCCGAAATTCCTCGAGCTGCATTCCGGCCACAAGCCGGAGGAACCGATCGACGCGCATTCCGTGCAGCCCTATTACACGCTTCTCCTGGCGCGCGAAGCCAACATGACGATCTCGATCCATGCGACGCCGGAAGAAATCGTGCTTTCAGCCGCCTGAATTCACATCACTTCCCTAAAGAAGCGAAGTATTTCGATCCGCAATACCTGCGGCGGCGCTTCGATCGAGTCGGATGAGCTTCACCGGGCTGGTCGCGCCGAAGCATTGCTAAGAACAGCCCGCAAACGGCATCTTTGCAAAAATTTTACCTAAACGCTTTTCGGCTTCTTTACCAGATCGGCCTATGGTGCCTTTCAGATGCCCCGACGCCACCGGATTGCCAACAGGCAAGAGGACCCGGAAATGAAACGCTGCATGTTCGTCGACGATTCAAGCGTCATCAGGAAGGTTGCAAAACGCATCCTGGGCGGCTCGGACATGGTTGTCATCGAGGCAGCCAGCGGGCTTGACGCGCTGGAGATGTGCGCTGCCGACATGCCCGACATCATCGTCGTCGACGGCGCCTTGCCGGACGTGGCGGCGGTCGATCTCATCCGCCGCGTGCGCGCCATGGAGAGCCCTGTACGGCCGCAGATCCTGATTTCGCTGGTCGAGCTCGATATCGCTTCGATCATGCGGGCCAAGCGCGCCGGCGCCCAGGGCTATCTCCTGAAGCCGTTCAACCGTCCGCAATTGCTCGAGCGTTTTCGCACCTTGAAAATCGCCGCCTGATTCGGGCGGCCTAGAGCAATCTTCCAGGAAAAATGTGTAACGGTTTTCCGTCCAAAATTGCGTCAAAACAAATAGTTATCAGCCCATCACGCAAAAAACCCAGCCGGAGCCGGGTTTTTGTCGAAGAAAAGTTCGGACTCTGCTCGCCGCTCAGGCGCTGACGCGGATGTCTTCCGGTTCGCGCAGCACATAGCCGCGACCCCAGACCGTCTCGATGTAGTTCTCGCCGCCGGATGCCGCGTCGAGCTTCTTGCGCAGCTTGCAGATGAAGACGTCGATGATCTTCAACTCGGGCTCGTCCATTCCGCCATAAAGGTGATTGAGGAACATTTCCTTGGTCAGTGTGGTGCCCTTGCGCAGCGAGAGCAGCTCCAGCATCTGATATTCCTTGCCGGTGAGGTGCACGCGCTGGCCGCCGACTTCAACGGTCTTGGCGTCGAGGTTGACCACCAGGTCGCCCGTGGTGATGACCGACTGGGCATGGCCCTTGGAGCGCCGCACAATGGCATGAATGCGGGCGACCAGCTCATCCTTGTGGAACGGCTTGGTCATGTAGTCGTCGGCGCCGAAGCCGAGGCCGCGTACCTTGTCCTCGATGCCGGCCATGCCGGAGAGGATGAGGATCGGCGTTTTCACCTTGGACAGGCGAAGCGTTCTCAAGACTTCATAGCCCGACATGTCAGGCAGGTTGAGATCGAGAAGGATGATGTCGTAGTCGTAGAGCTTGCCTAGATCGACACCCTCTTCACCGAGATCGGTCGTGTAGACATTGAAACTTTCCGATTTCAGCATCAGTTCGATGCTTTGTGCGGTTGCACTGTCATCTTCTATCAGCAGAACACGCATTTCATTCCCCTTTTCTGCTGCCGGACCATTTCACGACCCGTCCGGACCCGGAGCAGTGGTTGCCTTGTGCAGAGGCTGCCATCAAATGGTTAACAAAACCTAATTTCCCGTCGACTACGGTACCAGATTTTTTAACCTCTTTCTACACCCTCTTGAATCTAATAACGAATCCCGGAACCAAATTCCTAATGCAACACATTAACAACCTGGACTAAGCGACTCCAGAGACTCATTGACGCGGCTCCCGCATCGGCGGCCGGAATTTTTACCCGGCCTTAAGTCCTGAGCCGTATGATTAACAATGCCCGTAAACGAATGGTTACCGCCGGCAAAAAACTTTAGGGTTTTGTTTCCTATAGTTCGGGGAAAGCCGGTGGACACGGGCAAGGCCTGGGCCTTTCCAGGCGGTTTGGACGATATGTGCGGGTGTGCGTTTCCGGGAGTACCGAATCATGAAGTCACGTGAAAACCTCGTTCGACTGAAACAGTTTCAGGTGAATGAGAAGCGGCGGCAGCTGCTGCAGCTCGACATGATGATCGCCGAGTTCGAACGCATGGCCGTCGAACTGGAGCTTCAGATCACCGCCGAAGAAAAGAAAGCCGGCATCACCGACATCAACCATTTTGCCTATCCGACCTTTGCCAAGGCGGCGCGTTTGCGTCGCGACAACCTCAGGAATTCGCAAAGCGACCTCGCCCACCAGCGAAGCACTGCCGAATCATTACTCGGCGAAGCTGAAGCGGAGCTTTCCAAGGCTGAGATGCTCGAATCACGCGACACCAAGATTCGCGAGGCCGAGGTCGGCGGCCGCAGCGCCATGATCGGCTGAAGTCCGGCCTGTCCGCGACGTCGGCGCTTGCCGGCGAGCGCAAAATCCCGCTTCCGGCCTTTTGCCGGACGGCTACGAAAGACTCGATCGAAGCTAGGCGGCCCAGTCGCCTTCATTTTCAGCAGCCGCCCGCGCCCTGGCTTCCTTGATGTCGGGCGCATGCTGTTCCGACCACGACCTGATCTGGTTGAGCAGCCCCGCCAGGTTCTGGCCAAGTTCGGTCAATTCATATTCAACGCGCGGCGGAATGACCGGGAAGATCTCGCGCCGCACCAGGCCGTCGCGCTCGAGCACGCGCAATGTCTGCGTCAACATCTTCGGCGTGATGCCTTCGAGCTTGCGGGCAAGCTCGCCATTGCGCAACCGGCCTTTGCGCAGCGCGCAAACCACCAGATAGACCCATTTGCTGGCAAGCATCTCGAGCACGGTGTGCGAAGCGCACGTCCGCCGGTACGCATCATAGCCGAATGGAGACTCGTCATCACTATCCATGGGGTACCTATATATCAAAAAGGTACATACTGGAAAAGAGACTATTACTATCCAAATGATAGCGGCACCAACCAAGCAGGAGACATCCCATGCGTGCCGTTATCCAGAATTCCGTCGGCGGACCTGACGTTCTTGCCATTGCCAATCGGCCCGACCCGGCGCCAAAGGCCGGCGAGGTGCTGGTCCGTGTCAAGGCAGCCGGGATCAATCCGGTCGATGGCTCCGTCCGCGCCGGCTATTATCCTCTGCTCGGCGAACCGCCATTCATCCTGGGCTGGGATATCTCGGGAACAGTCGAGGCGCTGGGCGCCGGCGTCACCGGCTTCAAGATCGGCGACGAAGTGTTCGGCATGCCGCGATTCCCCAAGCAGGCCGCCGCTTACGCCGAACTGGCGGCTGTGCCAGCCGATGAAATCGCGCTGAAGCCGAAGCGGGCCGACCACATCCAGGCAGGCGCATTGCCGCTGGCCGGCCTCACCGCCTGGCAAGGTCTGGTCCGCCATGGCGGGTTGAAGTCAGGCCAGCGCGTGCTGATCCACGCGGCAGCCGGCGGCGTTGGCCATCTGGCGGTGCAGATCGCCAAGGCGCGCGGCGCCTACGTCATCGCCACCGCCAGCCCGCAAAAGCTCGATTTCGTCCGCTCGCTCGGCGCCGATGAAGTTCTCGACTACACCAAGGGCGATTTCGCCGACACGGTTGGCGACATCGATCTGGTGCTGGAGCCCATTGGCGGCGACCATGCCGATCGTTCGCTAAAGGTGGTCAGGAACGGCGGCGTGCTGGTGTCTTTGCTGAACGTGAACGATGCCACTAGGGCGCAGGCCAGCGCGCGCGACATTAGGGTCGAGCGCATGTCCGTGGTACCCGATCGCGAAAGCCTGGTGGAACTCGCCCGGTTGATCGATGCCAAAAAGCTCGCCGTCCATGTGGCGAAAAGCTTCCCGCTCGAGCAGGCAAGTGCTGCTCACGCCTTTCTCGCCACCAAGCCGATCGGCAAAGTGGTGCTGACGGCCTGAGTGCCAAAAGCCGCGCTTCGAAAACAAAAGGGCGCGGAGTGCCGCGCCCTTTGATCTTTGTTCTGACCGGCTCGATCTCAGTGGTTGAGCACGATGTTTTCCGAAAACCGGATTCCGGTTTTTGGGGTCATTGCCCTAGTGCCGGTATTGCTGGATGCGCGTCGTGCGCAGCCCGGCAAGGCCATATTCGTCGATCGACGCCTGCCAGGACAGGAATTCCTCGGTCGTTAGCTTGTAGCGCTGGCATGCCTCTTCAAGGCTCAAAAGCCCGCCGCGCACCGCCGCAACCACTTCCGCCTTGCGCCGGATAACCCAGCGACGTGTATTCGTCGGCGGCAAATCGGCAATCGTAAGAGGGCTGCCGTCAGGCCCGATAACATATTTGACTCTCGGTCTAACCAGATCGGTCATCGTACTCTCTACAAAAAACTCAAAGACCCAATCCCCGCCACGTTACCGCCACAGCTTTAAAAATTGCCTAAGCAGACCCTAATGACTAGGTAAGGATCATGAACGCCGCGTTAGTCTTTTCGTCGGCATTTGAAACATCCGCCGCGAAGCGCCAGCGCCATGCCGAAAAAATCTCTCCATTCGCCGGAACCGGCCGCTGCCTGTCGATCGGCGCTGCAAGCTGGCGTAGCCGGAAAGCTTGACCTATATTCTCGTCATTGGCATTCAGGCGCCGCGCAGAACGAAAGAACCATGAACAGCCTCGATCTTCCCGGACGTCCCGAAAACACCCGCATCGTCGTCGCCATGTCGGGCGGTGTTGATTCATCGGTCGTCGCTGGCCTGTTGAAACGCGAGGGCTATGACGTCGTCGGTGTCACCTTGCAGCTCTACGACCATGGCGCGGCAACGCACCGGGCCGGCTCATGCTGCGCCGGGCAGGACATCGATGATGCCCGCCGAGTGTCGGAGACGCTCGGCATTCCCCACTATGTGCTCGACTACGAGGAACGCTTCCGCAAGGCGGTCATTGACCCCTTTGCTGAGAGCTACGTCGCTGGCGAGACGCCGATCCCCTGCGTTTCCTGCAACCAGACAGTGAAGTTCGCCGATCTTCTGGCCACCGCCAAGGAGCTTGGCGCCGACGCGCTGGCCACCGGCCACTATATCCGCTCCGGTGCCAATGGCGCCCACCGCGCGCTCTACCGGCCGGTCGACGCCGACCGCGACCAGAGCTATTTCCTGTTCGCCACCACACAGGCGCAGATCGACTATCTGCGCTTCCCGCTCGGTGGCCTGTCGAAGCCGCAGGTTCGCGCTATCGCCGAGGAGATGGGGCTGACGGTTGCCGCCAAGCAGGACAGCCAGGACATCTGCTTCGTGCCGCAGGGCAAATATTCCGACATCATCGCCAAGCTGAAGCCGGCTGCTGCCAATCCGGGTGACATCGTCCACATCGACGGCCGCGTGCTCGGCCGCCACGAGGGCATCCTGCGCTACACGATCGGCCAGCGCCGCGGCATCGGCATCGCTTCCGGCGAGCCACTTTACGTTGTCCATCTCGACGCCGACCGCGCCCGCGTCGTGGTCGGCCCGCGCGAGGCGCTGGAGACGCACAAGATCTATCTGCGCAACATGAACTGGCTGGGCGATCGCGCGCTGGCCGATGTCCCCGCCGGTGGCCTGGAGCTGTTCGCCAAGGTCCGTTCGACC
>NZ_JBWJFQ010000061.1:0-1432 GCF_057784235.1 Mesorhizobium sp. CNPSo 4670
CGTCAACAGCTACATCTCGATCAACCTCAGCGATGGCAACCACTTCACGGGCAACATCGAGAATGTCGCACTGCGCAGTGCGGCTTCGATCAACGCCACCGGCAACAGCCTGGCCAACGCGCTGACTGGCAATTCCGGCGTCAACACGCTGATCGGCCTTGGCGGCAACGATACGCTGGATGGCAAGGAAGGTGCCGACACCATGCAAGGCGGGGCCGGCAACGACGCCTACTTCGTCGACAATGCCGGCGATATCGTCAGTGAAAGCACGGCCGGCGCCAACGGCACCGATATCGTCAATGGCTATATCTCGATCAACCTTGGCGATGGCAACCACTTCACGGGCAACATCGAGAACGTCGCGCTGCGCAGTGCGGCCTCGATCAACGCCACCGGCAACAGCCTGGCCAATACGCTGACCGGCAATTCCGGTAACAACGTGCTGGACGGCAGGGGCGGCAACGACACGATGTCCGGCAGCAGCGGCCAGGACATCTTCGTCTTCACCACGGCGCTCAATGCCTCGACCAATGTCGACCGCATCACCGACTTCTCGGTGGTCGACGACACCATCCGGGTCGATAGTGCCATCTTTGCCGCGCTTGGCGGCAACGGCACGCTGACGGCCGACCAGTTCGTCAAGAACACAACTGGCCTTGCGGGTGACGGCAACGACCACATCATTTACGAGACCGACACCGGCTGGCTCACCTATGACAGCAACGGCAGTGCCGCCGGCGGCTCAACCCATTTCGCCACACTGGCCGCAAACCTGGCGCTGACCAACGCCGATTTCGTCGTGATGTAAGGTCAGAAGGCACTTCAGTTTCCGTCGACGATACTCTCTGCGCCAGCGGTTTCACACTTTGAATGGCTTTAGCGTTTCGCGACCAGCCGGAACGCCAGATATGAAGAATCCCGCGCCGTCTTTCGATCGGCGCGGGATTCTTTTTGTCAAGAAATCAAGTCAAGCGGCTGAAAGGCCTAGAAAAAGCCTTTCCGCTGCCACCATCCGGCGCGCTTCGGCTTGTCCTCGATCTTGGCCGCCGGTTCGTCGGCAACCGTCGAAGACACCACCGGCACGACCGGCGCATCCACGGCCGCCGGCTTGCGCCGTGACGGGCGGACCTTCGGCGCCTCGTCGACAGTCGCTGCCGCTGCCTCGTCGGACGCCGTGGCCGGCGTCTCGGCCGGTGCCTCCGCGACCGCTTCGGCAGCGGCCGGCTCCTCGGCGACGACCTCGGCCGCGGCCTTCTTCGGCTTGGCGGCACGACGTGGCTTCTTCGGCTTTTCCGTGCTCGGCGCGTCGTCATTGGCCGGAGCAAGCGCCACTGGCTCTTCGGCCGGTGCGGCAACTACCGACTCACTGGAGACTGTCACGCTTTCCGCTACGTCGCTATCCGACACATCGAGCGTCTCGCCAGCGCTTGTC
>NZ_JBWJFQ010000062.1:0-1341 GCF_057784235.1 Mesorhizobium sp. CNPSo 4670
TTCCGCTGAGCGCCAGCGAGGCGGTCTACAACGGCACGCTGGGCGGCAGCGTCGGCGGCGACGGCGCCGGTTCCAACGGCTTCTCGTTCGCGACGCTGAACGGCACCAACGGGACGGTCGGCCAGGAGAATGTCACCTACAGCTGGAACGCCGGCACCGACACGCTGACGGCGACGGGCCCGCGCGGCGATCTGTTCACGGTGCATGTGACCGATCCGGCCACCGGCGCCTATACGGTGACGCTGCTCGACAACGTGCTCCAGGCCCAGGGCCCGAACAACGAGAACAATGCGACGGTCAACCTCGGCTACGTGATCACCGACGCCGATGGCTCGACGGCGCCGGGCACGCTGACCATAACCTTCAACGATGATGCTCCGACGGTCGCACTGGCCGACGTGAAGCTGCCGTCGCTGAGCGTCGACGAGACGGATCTGACGACCAACGACACGCAGAGTTTCGCCAGCGCCTTCACGTCCAACTACGGCGCCGATGGCGCCGGCACGACCACCTACGCGCTGGGCTTCAATGCCGGCGTAACTGGGCTGATCGACACGGCGAGCGGCCAGGCGGTGGTGCTGAGCCTCGAGGCTGGCCAGGTGGTCGGCCGTGCAGGCGTCGGCGGCGTGATCGTGTTCACGGTCAGCACCGATGCGTCGGGCAATGTAACGCTCGACCAGCAGCGGGCGGTCGTCCATCCGACGACGGATCCGAACGAGCCGGTCAGCCTGAACGCCGACAATCTGGTGACGCTGACGGCAACGATCACCGACAAGGATGGCGATCATCAGTCGGCGACACTGAATATCGGCAACAACCTGACCTTCCTGGACGACGGCCCGTCGATCACGAGCGCGGTTGTCGGTAGTTCGGTGACGCTTGACGAGACCAACAACGGCTCGACGACGGACGGGGTGCTGAACCCGGCGCTGATGACGGCAACGAGCGCTGCGGCGATCGTGACGGTGACGTCGAGCTTTGGCGCCGACGGCGCCGGAACGACGGCCTATGCGTTGTCGGTTACGGATGCGAACTCCGGGCTGGCAACGGCGCAGGGCGACCATGCGATCACGCTGGTCCAGGTCGGATCGGCGATCGAGGGCCACTTCACGGATGCCGGCGGGACGCACACGGCGTTCACGGTGTCGATCGGCTCGGACGGCAAGCTGACGGTGGTGCAGAACGTCGCGCTCGAACACCTGGTCGATGGTTCGACGGCGGCGGCCTACAACGACGCGCTGACGCTGGCCGGCAAGATCGGCGTGACGGCGACGGTGACGGATGCGGATGGCGATACGGCGACGAGCGGCGTGATCAACGTCGGCGGCGCGGTGACCTTCC
>NZ_JBWJFQ010000063.1:0-1292 GCF_057784235.1 Mesorhizobium sp. CNPSo 4670
AAAGCCGAATTGGTTGCCTCGTGCAATCGTCGTGTATCAAGATAGGAGAACTGCCATTGTCTGCGTTTGGTCAAGAAGAATATCGCGCACGAACGACCCGGCTGCGGCAGAAGATGGCGGAGCGAGGAATCGACGCGTTACTTGTCTTGACTGAAGGTAACATGAACTACCTTACAGGCTACGAAGGATTCTCAGACTATGTTCCGCAACTGGCTCTTGTCTGCCAGAATGAGGAGGATCCGTGGCTTATATTACGTGAGATGGATACTTTGTGTGCAGACGCCAGCTCGTACCTGCCGCAATCACGCGTCCTCGGCTATCCGGAGAAATACATAGCTTCGAGCCAGCTCACGGCATGGCAGCCCATTGCTGAATTTGTTCGCGAACGCAGCAAATCTGGCCGTACTGGCGTCGAACTATCGGGGAAGATACTTGGAGTGAAGGGCCACGCCGCATTGAGCAAAAGTTTAGGCACGTCGGACTTCATCGATGCCGATGGGATGATTTCACCGCTAAAGGCGATAAAATCACCTGCTGAGCTCGCCTATATGGAGCAGGCCGGAAAGATCGTCGATAAAGCTATGCAAGTCGGTAGGCTTGCAATCTCTGTTGGCGCCAGAGAATGCGACGTAGCCGCTGCTATAACACATGCACTATACGCGGGCACTCCGGAATTTCCGGGAGGGACTTCCCGTAGTCCTTTGGTTACTATGCCAGTAGGTTCCCCTGGCGCCGCGCCACACCTCACGTGGACTGACGGACATTATAAGATGGGCTGTCAAACAAATTTCGAGCTCGGTGCGGTTCGTCATCGATATTGCTGCGCGTTGTCGCGAACCGTATTTTTGGGAGAACCGACCGCCAGGTCGCGTCACGTGCATCAAGCGTGCCTTGACGGCTTTCTCGCTGCCTTTGGAGCTATCCGGGCTGGGGTGACGAGCAGTGATGTGGAGCGAGCTTTTCGACGCGAATTCGCGCCTCGGGGCGTGCGAAAAGAATCCAGAATTGGATACTCAATAGGCATCGATTGGGTGGACGGCGGCCCGAGCTTTCAGGAGGGAGATGAGACGGTGCTTCAGGCCAACATGACCTTCCACCTCCTCATTGGTATCTTTGAGAAGACCGATGGTTACATCTTCAGTGAGACCGTTCGCGTGACCGATAATGGCGCGAAGTCGCTGAGCAATATGTCACGCGACCTGCTGGTAAATTGCTGACTTTTTGGGATTGCGATGCCCGGCGCAGCACCAATACGATGCGCCGGCATGCACACCGCCAGGCTGCGCTAACGT
>NZ_JBWJFQ010000064.1:0-1079 GCF_057784235.1 Mesorhizobium sp. CNPSo 4670
TTCCGCTGAGCGCCAGCGAGGCGGTCTACAACGGCACGCTGGGCGGCAGCGTCGGCGGCGACGGCGCCGGTTCCAACGGCTTCTCGTTCGCGACGCTGAACGGCACCAACGGGACGGTCGGCCAGGAGAATGTCACCTACAGCTGGAACGCCGGCACCGACACGCTGACGGCGACGGGCCCGCGCGGCGATCTGTTCACGGTGCATGTGACCGATCCGGCCACCGGCGCCTATACGGTGACGCTGCTCGACAACGTGCTCCAGGCCCAGGGCCCGAACAACGAGAACAATGCGACGGTCGGTCTCGGCTATGTGATCACCGATGCCGACGGCTCGACAGCACCCGGCACGCTGACCATCACCTTCAACGACGATGCTCCGACGGCGAGTGTTGAAGCCTCGCAGAATGTCGCCGAGGGCACGACGGTGACCGGCACGCTGGACTTCGTTGCTGGCGCCGACGGCGCGACAGTGACGCATATCGGCGCCACGGCGCTGGTGTTCGGCCAAGACGGCTACTCGCAGGCGATCGACATCGGCGACGGCTCGATCAAGGTCATGGCTGACGGCCACTACTCGTTCACCGCCGACAATCCGGTCATTGGCGCGGGTGCGGCTTCGGCGACCTACACGGTGACGGACGGGGACGGCGACACGGCGACGGCCGGCATCAGCTTTGCGGTGACGGACGCCAACGTTCCGACGACCGGCACGGCCGCGGCGGCGGTTGACGACGACGGCCTTGCCGGCGGCAATGCGGCGAGCACGACAGGCGACATCGACGCCAATGCGGGCGAGGTTCCGCTGAGCGCCAGCGAGGCGGTCTACAACGGCACGCTGGGCGGCAGCGTCGGCGGCGACGGCGCCGGTTCCAACGGCTTCTCGTTCGCGACGCTGAACGGCACCAACGGGACGGTCGGCCAGGAGAATGTCACCTACAGCTGGAACGCCGGCACCGACACGCTGACGGCGACGGGCCCGCGCGGCGATCTGTTCACGGTGCATGTGACCGATCCGGCCACCGGCGCCTATACGGTGACGCTGCTCGACAACGTGCTCCAGGCCCAGGGCCCGAACAAC
>NZ_JBWJFQ010000065.1:0-1053 GCF_057784235.1 Mesorhizobium sp. CNPSo 4670
AACCGTCCGGTCTTGGCGACTGACGTTTTGAAGGCCTCATGATCGAGCGGCTTCAACGTACGTGGATCGATCACTTCGACCGAAATGCCTTCCTCGGCGAGCGCGCTGACCGCTTCCATCGTCGGCTGAATGACACCGGCAACAGCGATAAGGGTTACGTCTTCTCCTTCGCGCTTCACATCCGCTTTGCCAATCGGGATTAGATGATCCGGGTCTGTGGTCACATCGCCCTTCACCGGCCACAGGCAGGTGTCTTCGAAAACCATTACCGGATCACCGTCGCGAATGGCGGTTTTCATCAGCCCCTTGATGTCTGCGGCGCTTGTCGGGCTGATGATCTTGAGGCCAGGCACGTTCATAAAGGAGGGATAAGGTCGGTCGGCATGCTGCGCCGCCTTGGACCCCCGCGAGTACACCCAGCAGCGAAACACGATCGGAATGTCGATCTGGCCTCCGGTCATATACCGCAATTTCGAGGCCTGGTTGATGATTTGGTCCGAGGCGAGATAAACGAAGCTGGAAACCGAGAGGTCTACGATCGGTCGCAATCCGTTGATGGCAGCCCCAATTCCGAGGCCGGTGAAACTGCCTTCCGAAATCGGCGTGCTCCAAATCCGGTTCTTGCCAAACCGCTCAATAAGTTTGGCACCGCCATAGATCGAAATGTCCTCTCCCATCAGGACGACGCGCTCATCACGATCCATTTCCTCCATCTGCGCCTGCACCAGAGCTTCAAAATAGGTCATCTGAATATGGGCGCCGGGGGTCGAGGCAAGCTTGTGGGCATCATTTGCCATGTGGAACTAATTCCTCTCCAGCCCAGCCACAGAACCGTGATGGCCTGCAAGGGGCGAGTTGAACATGTAATCGGGTAAGGTTTCGGGCCGAGGCGGGGGGCTGTCTAGACCAAATTCTACAGCCTGCTTCACGGCTTCGACGACTTCATCCTCGATTGCTTGCAGACTCTTTTCATTTATGCCTTCACCGAGGAGCACAGTGCGATAAAGCAAGATCGGATCGCGGTTGCGTCTATGCGTCTCGACTTCTTCAACC
>NZ_JBWJFQ010000066.1:0-988 GCF_057784235.1 Mesorhizobium sp. CNPSo 4670
CGGTAGTGATCGCAGCTAGGCGATATCAGCGGCTTGACGATGCTGATGTGAAGCGCCTCCGCTGCCGTCAGGAAGCGATCGATTTCAGCCTGTGAAAGTTGCTTGGAAGGTTTGGTTCTGGCCATAGTAGCGAACTCCGTTGAAGGGCGCCGCAACGGGGAGGATTATATTCCTGATTCAGCTTCGCTTGCCATCATGGGGGGCTCGCGATCCTTTTGGTCAGTTCCCGTCAGGTGTTCCTAACGTTTCGCGACAGTTCATTTCGGGCTCGCGGCAATCGACTGATCCTACGCAACGCACACCCCATAATCTTCTGGATGAATTTCGTTGGGCTAGTGCTTTTCGGCGTTGTCGGTGTCGCGTTGATTTGTTGGCTATTGCTTACTTGAGAGCCCCTCCAGCGCGCGTTTCCGCAGGCCGCTCTCCTACACCGGCGAAGCGGCTAGCGCGTCCTGGCGCTTCCCTGTGGCCGCGTGCCATCGCAAGTTCGTTACCTTGCTCTCTCTCGTTCCAGCAAGCTGACGTATTCCGTTTCAAAGGCCTCACTGTTCTTCCGCTCAATTCTCCGGAGGTAGAGATACGGCAGCGCAAACGCCAAAATCATACTTATGCCAATCGCACCCGCCACGTGACTGCCGCCGCCAAGCCAACAAAAAACAGCAACCACACTGCCGGCTATCGCCGCCTCCGCCACACTAGCCCAGAAAGGATCAAATCTGGGCGGCGGTGCAACGGAGTCCGCCCGTTGTCTGGCCTCGAAGCTAATGCGTGCAGCATCCAATCTGACAATTCCCGATTATCGACGCTGAAATGACCGGTGCAGGGGTGCTTGGGTGAAGCGAGCCTCACCAAGCCCAATGTAATATTAAATCGGGAAGGCTCGCTTTGTCGTTAAGGGATTGCCTGTCGCCGACGGCTGTGGACTACCTGTGGATAACTGCCTGTGGCCGCGTGCCACCGCAACCAAGCCTGCTCGGCCTCTTGCCGG
>NZ_JBWJFQ010000067.1:0-910 GCF_057784235.1 Mesorhizobium sp. CNPSo 4670
GCATGCTCACTAAAAGTCGCGTTCAGAAAACCAGCCCCTCCCATGCCATCGTCACCCAACATCAGCTTCGTGCTGCACGATGTCGCGCGTCTGCTTCGAAAGCGGTTCGAGCAGCGGTCGCAGGCGTCGGGGCTGACCCGCTCCCAGTGGCAGGTGCTGGCCTATCTTTCCCGGCATGAAGGCATCCACCAGAACAAACTGGCCGACCTGATCGAGATCATGCCGATCACACTCGCCCGGCTGCTCGACAAGATGGAAGCCCGCGGCTTCGTTGAGCGCCGGCGCGATCCTGGCGATCGCCGGGCATGGCTGCTCTACCTCACGCCTCAGGCCCGTCCGCTGCTCGAAACCATGCGCAGCAACGGCCGGAAAACGCGCGACGAGGCCTTCGTCGGCCTTTCGGCGGATGCCCAGCTGCGTCTGCTGCAAACCCTATGCCTGATCAAATCCAATCTGCTCGCGGCTTGCGCCCAGCCAGCCGTCGACCGGGAGAAAGTAAATGGCTGAATCAACCACACCAAAGAAGCCCGCCGGGGACACACCCTCCACCGAGCGGAAAAGCGACCAGATCATTCAACTGGACAGCGAGCGCGAGCAAAGGCGAGCCAACACCGTCATCGCCGACGACGAGCACGAAGCACCGGTTGCCCTCGAGCCCGCGACACTTGAGGCTCCCTCCAAAGAGCCGCAGCCGCAAGTCATGGTGGCGGTTGCGCCTGCGGCGCCGGTCAAGCCCAGGCGCAGCCTGACACGGCCGATCCTTTTCGCCCTGCTTCCGGTCGCGCTGGCTGTCGGCGGCTATTACTACGTTGTCGGCGGCCAGGTCATGACATCAGACAATGCCTACATCCAGGCGCAGTCGCTCGGCGTTTCCACCGACGTCTCCGGCACCGTCTCCGAGATCGACGTG
>NZ_JBWJFQ010000068.1:0-907 GCF_057784235.1 Mesorhizobium sp. CNPSo 4670
CACGTCGATCTCGGAGACGGTGCCGGAGACGTCGGTGGAAACGCCGAGCGACTGCGCCTGGATGTAGGCATTGTCTGATGTCATGACCTGGCCGCCGACAACGTAGTAATAGCCGCCGACAGCCAGCGCGACCGGAAGCAGGGCGAAAAGGATCGGCCGTGTCAGGCTGCGCCTGGGCTTGACCGGCGCCGCAGGCGCAACCGCCACCATGACTTGCGGCTGCGGCTCTTTGGAGGGAGCCTCAAGTGTCGCGGGCTCGAGGGCAACCGGTGCTTCGTGCTCGTCGTCGGCGATGACGGCGCTGGCACGCCTCTGCTCGCGTTCGCTATCCAGCCGGATGATCTGGTCGCTCTTGCGATCCGATGGTTCGTCCTTGCCGGGCTTTTTGGGTGAGGTCGATTCAGTCATGGTCGTTCTCCCCGTCGACGGCTGGCTGGGCGCATGCCGCGAGCAGATTGGATTTGATCAGGCATAGGGTTTGCAGCAGACGCAGCTGGGCATCCGCCGAAAGGCCGACGAAGGCCTCGTCGCGCGTTTTCCGGCCGTTGCTGCGCATGGTTTCGAGCAGTGGATGGGCTTGAGGCGTCAGGTAAAGCAGCCATGCCCGTCGATCGCCAGGATCGCGCCGGCGCTCAACGAAGCCGCGGGCTTCCATCTTGTCGAGCAGCCGGGCGAGTGTGATCGGCATGATCTCGATCAGGTCGGCCAGTTTGTTCTGGTGGATGCCTTCATGCCGGGAAAGATAGGCCAGCACCTGCCACTGGGAGCGGGTCAGCCCCGACGCCTGCGACCGCTGCTCGAACCGCTTTCGAAGCAGACGCGCGACATCGTGCAGCACGAAGCTGATGTTGGGTGACGATGGCATGGGAGGGGCTGGTTTTCTGAACGCGACTTTTAGTGAGCATGC
>NZ_JBWJFQ010000069.1:0-862 GCF_057784235.1 Mesorhizobium sp. CNPSo 4670
GTGCCGACCAACTCTCTGAATTTACTCCGCAGAACCTGGCTAACCTGGCAAACGGCTTCAGCAAGTGGCCGGAACAGGCGGGTTGTCGCGAGGCCACAGCCACGATCGCCGGTGAGGTGCTTCGCCGTGCCGACCAACTCTCTGAATTTACTCCGCAGACCCTGGCTAACCTGGCAAACGGCTTCAGCAAGTGGCCGGAACAGGCGGGTTGTCGCGAGGCCACAGCCACGATCGCCGGAGAGATGCTTCGCCGTGCCGACCGTCTATCCGACTTTATTCCTCGGAACCTGTCGAACCTGATGAACGGCTTCAGCAAGTGGCCGCATGTGGAGAGCTTGCACGGTGCCTCAATCGCGATCGCTGGCGAGCTGCTTCGCCGTTCCGACCAACTCTCTGAATTTACTCCGCAGGAGATGTCGAACCTGGCAAACGGCTTCAGCAAGTGGCCGGAAGCCGCGGAGTGTCGCGAGGCTATAGCCCTGATCGCCGGTGAGATGCTTCGCCGTTCCGACCAACTCTCGGACTTTACTCCGCAGAACCTGGCGAATCTGGTGAACGGTTTCAGCAAGTGGCCGGAAGCGGCGGCTTGTCGCGAGGCTACAGCCACGATCGCTGGTGAGATGCTTCGCCGTTCCGACCAACTCTCTGAGTTTACTCCGCAGGAACTTTCGAACCTGGTGAACGGCTTCAGCAAGTGGCCGCAAGCGGCAGAGTGCCGCCACGCCGCAACCGTTGTCGGCGGCGAGTTGCTTCGTCGCGGCCGACTCTCTGATTTCAGCAGTCAGGATCTTGCGACCCTGGTGAATGGCATGAGCAAGTGGCCGCAAGAGGAGAACACGCGTCACGCCGCGCTCACGATCGC
>NZ_JBWJFQ010000070.1:0-813 GCF_057784235.1 Mesorhizobium sp. CNPSo 4670
GCAGTAATCACTCGCGCACCCTCTCGCACGAGTTCTTTCGCCGCCGCAATCACAGCCGATGTTTTTTCCTCACCATCCGCCCCGAAAATGCAGGTATTGTTGAGCCCCGGTACGGTTTTATAGCGCACGGGAACGCTCCACGTGGTGGCGTTGCCGGCGTCTCCGGGGATGTACGGACGGAGACCGGGTCCCGGCATGCGATCAAGCATCAAAATGCCCACAGGTGCCCCGTGGAACGCCAATCGGGGCCTAACCCAGGACGGCCAGCGTTTTCCTTGGGCACGAGGAAAATCAGTCATGTGTTTCACCCTTATAGCAGCCCATATCTGACGATGGGCGGTCGTCGTAGCGATGGTTATCACGCGGCCTTGGCCGAGTTCCTGGAATATTGGTAGCGTTATGCCCGGATTTCTGCGCTTCTCCTGAGCTGCGGTCATTTATTGCGACGCTTTAGTTCGCTGGAGCTACATACAAGACTGGCGACGACCCGTGCGAAACAAGTGCTAGAGTCACAACGTTAGCGCAGCCTGGCGGTGTGCATGCCGGCGCATCGTATTGGTGCTGCGCCGGGCATCGCAATCCCAAAAAGTCAGCAATTTACCAGCAGGTCGCGTGACATATTGCTCAGCGACTTCGCGCCATTATCGGTCACGCGAACGGTCTCACTGAAGATGTAACCATCGGTCTTCTCAAAGATACCAATGAGGAGGTGGAAGGTCATGTTGGCCTGAAGCACCGTCTCATCTCCCTCCTGAAAGCTCGGGCCGCCGTCCACCCAATCGATGCCTATTGAGTATCCAATTCTGGATTCTT
>NZ_JBWJFQ010000008.1:0-257328 GCF_057784235.1 Mesorhizobium sp. CNPSo 4670
GCCGAGGCTCGCTACGACCGCTACAGCATTTTCGGCGACCTCATGTACGTAAAACTGTCGGGAGAAAGCGGCACACCAAGAGGCGTCGTCGCCAACAGTGTCGAGGTCTCGTCGCAGACATTTTCAGGGCTGGTCGGAGCGGGCTATTCGATCCTCCAGAGTGACGCCGGACGTCTCGATTTTGTCGGCGCCATGAGGGTCTGGTCCGTAGACACCGACCTCGACTTCCATGGCGGTATCCTGGACGGCGTATCCGGCAGCGACGGAGCGACCTGGGTGGACGGGCTGGTTGGCGTTCGAGCGAACTACTCGCTCACGCCTGAAGTCTATCTGACGGGCTGGGGTATGGTTGGTGCAGGCGGCGCCAATGTCGACTGGGATGTCGCCGCCGCACTGGGCTACCGGTTCAACGAGCGGTTTTCTGCCGTCGCCGGCTACCGCGCGCTCGGCGTCAACTACCGCAATGACGGCTTCGTCTTCGATGTCGTCCAGCAAGGACCGATCATGGGACTGGTCATGCGTTTTTAGACCCAGGATCTACATCCGACAAATAAGGGAGGAACTGATGACAACGAAATCTACCCCGCGCAACTGCATCGTCATGGCCTTGGCTTTGGCGACTTTCGTGCAACTTGATCCGGTCTCCCTGGTGACGCGAGGATCGATGTCGTCTGAAGCGATTGCCAAGGTTGGCCAGCCTCTTACGCCCGACAGCGCAGCGGGCGTCGCGCGACGCACGACCCGGCGAACCATCCGGAGAACAAGCGTGTACGTAGCCAGGCTGCCTGCCGGTTGCGTCAAGACTTCGGTCAATGGGACGGCAATCTGGCATTGCGGCGGGAAATATTATCAGCACTCGGGTTCGAAGTACGTAGTCGTCCACGTCAACTGATTGGGGCGCGGATGGCCGCCGGCCAGACCTGACCGACAGCAGTCGGCCTCGGGCGACACGATCGTCCGAGCAACGCGGGTCGTGCGCTCGGATACCGCCACCACCAATCGGCGGCCCAGCTATGGGCAAAGGCAGCAAATGAACGCGAAACGAAATCTATTTCTGTTCGTAATTGCAGCGGTCGAAACGGCGACAGGTCTCGCTCTTCTTTTGCTGCCTTCCGTTCCATTTGCTCTCCTGCTTGGATTGGAAAGCGCCACGGTTGACGCAATTTTTGTCGGCCGCATTGCGGGCGCTGCGCTGCTTGCCATAGGTGTCGCAAGCTGGATGGCGAGGAAAGACGAGTTGAATCCTTCACTATTCGGATTGCTTGTTGGTATCCTGATTTACAACACGGCCGTATCGATTCTCCTCGTCTACGCGGCTGCGGTCTTAAAGATGACCGGCGTCATGCTTTTGCCCAGGGTTGCATTTCACGCATTTGTTGCCGTCTGGGGCGGTCTGCTTCTGCGGGGCATTCCGAGCGAAACTCCGCTAGGAAACCGGTGACAACCAAGGAGCCGATCCTTGGAAAGTAGTTGGCTTGCGACACATCGCATCTGACCAGCACGGGCAAGCTGCTCAACGATGGCGCGGCGCTCTGCGAAGTTCCGCGCGCGGAAGGCGAAGCGCTGTCCCGACGCGCCGGTCCGCAAGCCGCGCTCGCCCGCCAACGACAGCGGCTGTGTAGCGATTACATGCTTACCCCACGTAACTTACATTCCAGCGCCAGCTCTTTGGGGCGTACTATCCATGAGGAATGCAGGAAGTGCTCATCGAGTATCACGCCCGAATGGCGTTGCACGGGTAATTGAAAGCATTCTCGTTGTCGGCTGCCGGAGAGCCTTCGCAACTAGAGGCAAACATGGGCGACGTCGTATCGATTTTTCCATTGGCGGTTCCGCTGGTTTTCGGCGCCGAAGGCAATGCGGCATTTGACAATGCCCGCGTGCGAGATGCTGCCGTAGCCGGAGCGGAGGAAAGCGTATGACGTTGCTCAGGGAGCCTCTGCTGCATTTTGCCGCCGTCGGCGCGATCCTGTTTGGCGGCTATTCCTGGCTGAACGACAGGCATGTCGAAGCAATAGCCGTCGAGCCGGTCCGGATCGGGGAAGGCGATGTGCGCTGGCTCAAGCAGACCTGGTCGAGCCAGTGGCTGCGCGAGCCGACCGCCGATGAGCTCAAGGGTCTTGTCGACGATCTGCTGAACGAGAAAGTGATGGCGCGCGAAGCGCAGGAGATGGGCCTCGAGAAGGACGACACCATCATCCGCCGCCGCCTGGCGCAAAAGCTCAAATTCCTTGTCGAGGATACGGCCCAGCTTGCCGTGCCGACCGAAGCAGAGCTGCGGCGGTTCTATGCCGCCAACCCTGCGCACTTCGAGACGCCCGGAAAACTGTCGTTCCGGCAGGTCTACTTCAACCCGGAGCATCGCAAGGATGCCGCGGCGGACGCGACCGCGGCGCTGGGTGCGCTGTCAGCGAATGCCGAGGGCGACTCGATCGAGGGCGACCGGCTGCTGTTCGGCGACAGCTTTGCCGATACTGACGAACAGGCGCTGTCGGGAATGTTCGGTGCCGATTTTGGGCGCGAGGTGTTTGCACTCGAACCGGGTGGCTGGCGCGGTCCGGTGAAATCCGGCTATGGCTTTCATCTGGTCCTCGTCACGCAGCGCACGGCGACCGCGCCGAAGCCCTTTGAGACCGTGAAAGATGCCGTGCTGGCTGAGTGGCGCTCCGCGAAGCAGACCGAACTGAGCAAAGAGTATCTGGTCGAGCTGCGCAACAAGTACGGCGTCGAGCTTGACGAGAGTACGAAAGCGACACTGGGGTCAGGGCCTGCAACGAACGTGGCCGCACGATGAGACGGCTGGCCAAGTGGCCTGATCTCGTGCGGGGAACCCGCTCCGCGTTGGAGTGCGTTCGACTGATCCTGCTGACGGCAGCCATTGCTGCGCTGTTCTGCGAAGCTGCCTACTCCCACGAGGTGCGCCCCGCCTATCTCAGCCTGAAGGAGGAGGCGCCGAACGAGTTCAGCGTTCTTTTCAAAACGCCAATGCAGGGCAATGCGCGACTGGCGCTGTCGGCACTCTTTTCCGGCAAGATCGAGACGGTGACGCCGATCATCTCGCACCCGACCGGCGATGCCATGGTGCAGACTTGGCGCATGCGCACGCTGGAACCGCTCGCAGGCCAGAACGTCGTGATCGACGGGTTGCAGAACACCATGACCGACGCGCTGGTCCACGTGGTGTTCGCGAACGGCAACAGTTGGACGGCGCGACTTACCCCAAGCGAGCCGTCAGCAGTCATTCCGGCGTCGCAGAGCGCCTGGGCGGTGTTCGTCACCTACGTCCGTCACGGCATCGGGCACATCGCCTTCGGCTTCGACCATCTGCTGTTCGTCACCGGGCTGATGCTGATCGTGCGCGACTGGCGCAAGCTGGTGAAAGCGATCACCGCCTTCACGGCTGCTCATTCAATCACCTTGAGCTGCGCCACCCTTGGATGGCTGACGCTGCCATCGCGGCCGGTGGAGGCGATGATCGCCATCAGCATCGTCATGGTCGCTGCCGACGTTGTGCGGATGGAGCGCGGGCAACTCAGCCTGGCTATTGTGAGACCGTGGATGGTGGCCTTCGTTTTCGGCCTGCTGCACGGTTTCGGCTTTGCCGGTGCACTGGTTGAGCTCGGCCTGCCGCAGGGCGACATACCGCTGGCGCTGCTGGCCTTCAATGTCGGCGTCGAGCTCGGGCAACTGGCCTTCATCGCCGTCTTGCTGACCGCAGTTTATTCGATGATGCGGTTCGTCATGATCCCGCGGCAGGCGATCGTCGCGTCGGCCTATGCCATCGGGATCATCGCGGCATTCTGGAGCGTCCAGCGGCTGGACGCGATGTTTTCATAGGAGGAAGAAAATTCATGAACGTCTATCATCTGAGAGACGCTCTTCTTCGGAGCGCCACGGTCGCGGGCTTGTTATTGGCGACTTGTCCGGCCTGGGCGCAGGAGGTCGTGAACACCGACGTAGGCGACATCGACCAGGCAAGCGTCGCCAAGGCCTTTCCGACGAAACGGCCTTATTCACCGTATGCGGGACGCAATTTCCCGACGCGGCCGCTCTTCGGCGACACGCATTTGCATACGGCGCTCTCGCTCGATGCCGCCGCGTTCGGTGCGCGCATTGGTCCGCGGGATGCCTACAAATTCGCCAAGGGCGAAGAGGTCAATTCGTCAAGCGGACAGCCAGCCAAACTGTCGCGTCCGTTGGATTTCCTGGTCGTTGCCGACCATTCCGACCAGATGGGGTTCTTCAGTGATCTGATCGCTGGAAAACCCGAAATCCTGGAGAGCGCGCAAGGGCGCGTCTGGTACGACATGCTTAAGTCAGGAAAGGGCGGCGCGGCTGCCGTAGACATCATTAAATCCTTCTCCCAGGGAACGTTCCCGAAGGAGCTCGTATACGCTCCGGGCACGCCGGCTTATCGGTCGGTTTGGGAGGGCATTATCGCCGCAGCCGAGGAGGCCAACGATCCGGGACGCTTCACCGCTTTCATCGGCTATGAGTGGACGTCTCTCGCCAAAGGCAACAATCTACACCGCAACGTCATCTTTCGCGACGGTGGCGCCAAGACCAGTCTGGTCGAGCCGTACACGACGCAACCGCCCGTCGGCAGCAACAACCCGCGCGACCTGTGGAAATGGTTGCAGAACTATGAGGACAAGACCGGCGGAGATGTGCTTGCCATCGCCCACAACGGCAATCTGAGCAACGGAACGATGTTCCCGATCATCGAATCCTTCACGGGCAAGGAGATCGACCGCGAATACGCCGAGCAGCGCGCCCATTGGGAGGTGCTTTACGAGACCACCCAGATGAAGGGTGATGGCGAGAGCCACCCCTACCTTTCTCCCAATGACGAATTCGCCAATTTCGAGAAATGGGACAAGGGCAATCTTGACCTCAGCGCGAAGAAGACGCCGGACATGCTGGAGTTCGAGTATACGCGCTCGGCGCTCAAGAACGGGTTGAAGCTGGAAGCCAAGCTCGGCGTCAATCCCTACAAGTTCGGCCTAGTCGGCAGCACCGACTCGCATACGGGGCTATCGACTGCCGACGACGACAATTTCTTCGGTAAAGTGTCGACCTCCGAGCCGAGCGCGGAGCGCTGGTCGCATCCCTTCATAGCGAACCCCAAGCTCGGACTCAAGATTATGGGCTGGGAGACGACCGCGTCGGGCTATGCCGCCGTCTGGGCGCAGGAGAACACACGCGCCTCGATCTTCGACGCCATGAAGCGCCGCGAGACCTATGCAACGACCGGGCCGCGGATGGTGGTTCGCTTCTTCGGCGGCTTCGATTTCGACGAGGCCGACGCCAATACCCGCAGCCCGGCTATCGCCGGCTACACCAAGGGCGTGCCGATGGGCGGCGATCTCACTCAGGCGCGAGCCGGCAAGGTGCCGACCTTCCTCGTTGCTGCGCTGAAGGATCCGATCGGTGCCAATCTCGACCGCTATCAGATCATCAAGGGTTGGCTCGACGCTGCCGGTGAGGTGCATGAACAGGTCTATGATGTCGCCTGGTCCGGTGACCGCAAGCCGGGCGCCGACGGCAAGCTGCCGCCGGTCGGCAATACTGTGGACGTGCCCAATGCCACCTGGACAAACACGATCGGAGTACCTGAGTTGATCACGGTGTGGAAGGATCCAAATTTCGACCCGGCTCAGCGTGCTTTCTACTACGGCCGCGTCCTCGAGATCCCGACGCCGCGGTGGACCGCATACGACGCGAAATATTTCGGCATCAAAATGACACCAGACGTGCCGATGACAACACAGGAGCGGGCCTACACGTCGCCGATCTGGTACACGCCGGCCGGCTAAACAGCCTCCACGCGACTGGAGGCCACAAGGGCTTGCCGCACCTTTCGATGCGGCGGGCGTGTCCCCAAACAGGAATGCGTGCGACCAAACGGTGCGTAAGGCGCCTGAAATGACCTCCGAGCAACGCTCCAGAATGAGCACGGCTGTGACGATCCACAAAAACGAACATTCATGCAAAGAACGGCAAACAAAGGGAAGGTAATACCATGCGAAATTTCATGACACTCATCACGGCAACGACAGTAGCACTTTCGTCTGCGACAGCAGCCTACGCACAAACACAAAATCCCCTCCCCAAGGCCAGCGATGTGCTTGTCCGATACGGGGAGGACGTCGAGGGCTGGACGGTCTATGCAAATCAAACCCGCGGAGATTGCTTGATCGTGCGCCAAGATGGACCAAGTGCGGTGCAAATGGGCGTTACCGCAAATCAAGAGGTCGGGTATCTTGGCGTATTCACGAAGGTGGATATCGGCCTTCAGAACGGGACCAAGTCGGACATCTTCGTCTCCATGGACGGCCATCTCTACAAGGGTGTGGCTACCAGCACGAGCGGCGAACTCAAGGGCGGATATTCTGGCGGCTACATCTTGACCGACGACCCGAAGTTTAAGCGCGACGTGGCGAAGAAATACAAAATGACAGTCTTTCCGGACACCAAAGGGGCCTTTGTCGTCGATCTGAAGGGGACTTTCAAGGCAATGGCAGTGGGCCGCAAGTGCCTCAAGCACTGACCGCCCGCCCGGCAATAGTCCCACCTATCTCTGGCACTTGCCGCAGCCGGCACCGCTTCAGGGATATGTGAATTCAAGGTTAGCGCGGTGACCCAGCGCCGACGGCGAGGCTAGGCTTTCATGTGGCGGTTCCCTGCAGTTCTATGTTCCTCGGAGAGTGGGAACGCTGAGGTCGTTCGCGACTGTCTTCAATGAAAGGCGTCCGACGTTGGGCGGCCGGAAGGGCACCGGCCCCAAAATCCCGAATGAAGCAGATACGCGAAAGTGTGTGTCGGCGCGGCGATCATGGTTTGACAGCTGAAATCGGTGCTGATGCACGAGGTGCTTGAGGCCTAGCAGCGATTCGATAACCAAGCGACTTCGTCCGGCAGTTGATCGAGAAGGCCAGCTCTGAACGGCTGTGGCTTTACAATCACTGGAATACAAATTCGGCATTGGGTTATTTCAACCTGATAGCATTTGAGGAAAAGCGAGGCGCCCAGAGGGTGGAAGAATCGCCGAATGTTTGATGCGAAAAAATTCGTCAGCTACGCCGGCCTCCTCTTCGGCCTGATTGCGCTGCAGGTTATGGCGGCGAGTGCACAAAGTGCTGATGCTCCGCCTGCCGAGCGTGTTCTGGCTTGTCCCTGGACGCCTCCGGACGTCGACGCAATCGACAAGCCGCAAGTGCAGATGGATGCAGAAGAAAACGAGGACACGTCGACCGACGATTCCAGCACGTCGGACCCCTCCGGACCAGGCGATACCGACAGCAGTTCAGGCCCCGGATTTTACATACCTGGCTACGGCTGCATTCTGTTTGATGGCTCCGTCAGTTCCGGCGTTGAGGCAACAGGTGTTACGGCAACAGGATCTCGGCTGACGTCACCGAAGAAATCGGGCAAGACCCAATGGCAGCTGACAGAGCTTGCGAACGTTACGCATTATTCTCAGACGGAATACGGCGATCTAATCACGCGTCTTGGTGTCGAGGGCGATCAAAACAAGGACCTATCGATTTCCTCGGCGTCGATTTCGCTCGGGAGGAGCATCATCGGTATTGAGACCTCTTTCTTTGATGATTGGCAGGCTGACGAGTTCTCGTTCCGAGCACTGGCTTCCAGCCAATCGCCATTTCTGGCCGCTTATGTTTCGAGGCCGACGCCAAATACGACACTGACTCTGTCGCTGTAGGATCCGACGTTCCGCCGCGTCGCTATTTCCGGCTATGAATCGCAACAGTTTCCTGACCTAGTTGGCCGCTTTCGCTACACGAGTGGAAACTGGCAATTCATCGCAAACGCAGCGTCGCATCAAACGACCTTCTTTGATGCAAGCCCCGCGCTTTGGGGAGCAGCTATTCAAGGTTATGCCAGATACGCTTTTGCCAATGATCATCAGAGTGACAAGTCTTACGTCATTTTCCAACTCGCCCGTGCGTGGGATGCGCCAGGCTATCTCGGGATCAATACGCGGACGAGCGCATTCAAGATCAGTCTGCCCGGCGCTCTGGGCGCCAAGAATGCCGAACGAGCCACCGGATGGAATGGCGCTGCTGTCTTCAGTTGGGCCTGGTCCAGCAAGTGGAGCTCGGCTGCGTTCGCGAGCTTCACAAGTTTGAAGTTACCCGATGTCTTCGGAACCGGCTCCGTACTGGCGACAAGAGGTGCGGCCAATTTGACCTACACGCCCTTTGAGAACCTGGATTTGACCCTCGAAGCGGGCCTGGCGAAGGTGACTTCGGCGAATTCCGGAATTCCATCCGGACGGCAGTGGTCGCTCGACGTCTCGATGTCCCGGACTTTCCCATAGACCAAACACAGCACCCCAAATTCGGCTTCTGGATGCTAATCATGCGCGAACCTGATCGCCGCAACCCGGCTTAAGCTGATGAGGCGGCTAGGGATACACAGCGGCAATCTGGTCGGCGTCAAGCCGACCAGAGGCGATACGTTGAAGTTGCATTTTCTACCGGGAAGGGCACGGTCGGTGGCAATACGACCAAAGGCGCCATGTCTGAGTCGGGGATAGTCCAGCATGACCAGCAATAACATCCGCTACGTCTTATTGATGGCCGTTGAGACGGCTGCGGCGATGTTCTTGTTTTTGACGATTTTCCCAATCTTCCGGCAAGTGGTCACCCAATTGGGACAACCGCAGGACGTCGGCCCCTATCAGCAGGTCGCGGTGGCTTGTGGTGCGCTCGTTCTGCAGGCCTGCTACTGGATCAGATTTCGCTGGGTTGCGATCCCCGCACCGTTCCGCAATGCCTTGGTCCGGCACCTGTTCCTGTTTGCCAGCCGGGTCAGCTTCTTCTTTGGTGGCGCTTTGTTTTCGATCCTCTTTTTTCGCCACGTTCCGGAACTCGATCAATCCCCCTCCTTCATTCAGGGAGCAGTCAGGCTGTTGGAAGTCCTGCTGGTTCTGTTCAGTCTGTTTTGCTATTCGCTCGAAATAGAACGCTTGGGCAGGGCACGAGAAGACCACTCCTCGGCATCCGGCCGCACCAGATAATTTTCAGGCTGCTCAAATTCAGTCTGCTACAACGGATTCCGATGGTCGGCGGCCTTGCCAGCCTGTCCAACGTGAGGAGCGGCTTCCGGCAATTGGCACGTCTGGAACAAATTTGGATCGACGACGTTTTTCTTAATTGATCACGACGTATCGCATACGCCAAATTGCCACCAGCGAGGACTCTATCATGAGGTTCTTGTCAGGCGTTGCGACCTCCCTGGTCGCGACTTTTGCATTAACCAGCACTGTTCCGGTTGATGCCGCACCGATTTTCGTGCCCAGGGCACAAGGCGCACAGTCCGATGTCATCCAGGTTCGGGATGGCTGGTACAGGGGCTATCCGGACCACCGCCACTACCACCGGCACAACGACTTCTGGGTCCCCGGCGGTGCATTTGTCGCCGGGGCGCTGCTCGGCAGCGTGTTCGCCAACAACAACAGCTACTACGGCGGGTACTACGGAAGCGGCTACTACAGCGATCCGTATTACGGCGAACCGTACTATGGCGATCCCTATTACCGCGACCGGTATTATGCCGATCCGTATTACCACGACCGGTACTATGTCGATCCGTATTATGGTGACCGCTATTACAGCAATGGGTATCACTCAAACAGGTTCTATCGCCGATGCTCGCCCAGGGAAGCCGATTCCGGCAATTGCTACTAGTTGCCACAGCATAAGGGTGACGAATGCGACCGGCATCGGTCAGGCCGCCTCGCCACGGCCGACGCTCGCTGTAGAGAGCCCGTAGGCGAACAGCAGGGCAGGAGCACCGCTAGCCCGAGGCTCAGGATCCCCGGCCTTCCACTCAGGCGCGGGTCATCGAATTATACTCGATTCACAGTAGGCTACTTTCCCTTAGTCTTGAAGCTCGCCGTGTAGTGCTGGATGGCTGCCTGCGCGTTTGGAAACAATCGCTCGGGCCCTAGTCGATCGGCGAAGCCAGAGGCCCGGATGTATTCGAGTACGCTGGGGTTCAGCCCCACCATCCAAGACGTCACGCCTTGCTCGGTCATGCGGCGTTCGCCCTCCATCATCATTTGCAGGGCGGAATACTCGATGTCGAAGACCCGGCTCATGTCGAGCGCTAGGACGAGTGGCTTGTGCTCGACGACCAGGGCCTGGATCTGATCCGCGACCCGTTGGGCATTGGCGAAGAAGAGCCGGCCTTCTGGACGGAGGATCAGCAGGCCCTCGAAGGTCTCATCGTCCGGGTGCTCAGGTGACAACGGAAGGGTTACGTCGGTCCCCCGCTTGCGGCCGATCACGTAGACATTTGGGTTGGCCGACTGACTGGCCAAGCCAACGAGCGACAGAACGATCGCCACGACAATGCCCTGTAGCGTGCCGAAGGCAAGCACGCCAAGGAAGGCCGCCAGCGCCCAACGAAATTCCATTCGCCGGACCCTGCGGATCGACATGAACTCGGCCGGCTGAATTAGTCCGATCGAGTAGACGATCACGATTGCCGCCAGCACGGCCTGGGGCAACAGGCTGAGCAGCGGGGCGACCAGCAGCATGGTGGCCACCGCGGCGGCGGCCGTGACGAGAGATGCCATCTGCGTGTGCCCTCCCACTGCGCGGACCACGGCGGTCTGTGAAGTACCGCCGCCTGCCGGCATGGCGCCGAACAAAGCACCTGCCAGGTTGGCGACACCAGTTGCAAGTAGCTCGCGGTCGGCCTTGGTAGGCGGGTCCGCGGGGGCGGCAAAGGCTCGGCCGGCTGCGATCGTTTCGGTGAAGCTCATCAATGCGATGCCGAGGGCGCCGGGCAAGAGTTGCTGGACGAGGCCGAGGCTGGGCAGGGTGATCGGCGGCAGCGACTGGGGAATGAACCCCACGATGGCGACGCCCAAGGAATCCAAACCGAAAAACCATGAGAGCCCAATCCCGGCGCTCACCACGACGAGGGGAGCCGGCGAACGGGGCCAGAGCCGCTCCATCGCCAACAGCACGAGTATTGCCGCGATGGCGATGGCCAGAGTGAGCACAGACGTGTCGGGAAAATGGTGCCCCACACTCAGAATGTCGCGCAGAAAGCCTTCCTTCGTAATATGCACGCCAAGCAGCTTCGGCACCTGATCGAGTACGATCACAAGGCCGATGCCGGCCTTGAAGCCGGTCAGAACGGGAGACGAAATAAAATTGGCTACGAACCCGAGGCGAAGCACTGAGGCCCCGATCAGCAGGGCTCCGGTCAGCACGGTAAGCGTCGCAGTCGCCATGATCAGCTTGCCCGGATCGCCGTCAGGAACCGCAAGCCCGAGCTGCGTCCCGGCGAGGATTGCAAGGGTGGTCGTCGAACTCACGCTGAGGACACGCGATGTGCCGAGCAACGCGTAGACGATCATCGGCACGAAGGCCGTGTAAAGCCCGACTCTCACCGGCAGGCCCGCAACCGTCGCGTGGGCCATCGCTATGGGCAGGATGACGGCTGCGGCCGTCAGGCCTGCGACCACGTCAAGGCGTTGGATTGCAACAGCCGAGGGTTTTCTCACGTCGTTTTGTCAGCGCTCATCAATCGAGCGACCTTGTTGATGATGCCAATTGTGGGTTCTCGACCTAGCGCGTAGCTCCTCGGTAGGGAAGGTAACTAACTGTATCCTACTCCAGGAGTTCGGTTCAGTCGTCAGTAGCGAGGCGAGCCTTCCCTGCTGTCCCGAGGATAAATTGGATCTCCTTCGAACGGTCTTGCAGTCAGAATATTGCCCCGCCCTCCACGTAACTTACGTTCCGCTCCCGGCTCCGGTCCGGTAGTCTTGGAGACAATACGAACCATCAACGGGATGGAACGCCCCCGGCTGGCAGAAAAAGCGGTCTTCACGGCGGTGCGCCGGTTCCGCAGTTTCTCTAACGATGATTGGTTTCACAGGCTGGTGCTTTGCCGCGGCAGATCGGGAGTCGCCTCGTTGCCGCAGCGTTTCAGTCCCGACGCAAGGGGGAGACAATGGACAGTCGATTTCGTCGACATCTGCTGAAAGTGTCGCTGGCGGCTCTGACGATGCTGGCGGTGCATGGCCGGTCCCTTGCGGCTGACCTCCTCATTGCAATGCCGAACTGGCCATCAGGCCAGGCCGCGGCCAACATAATCAAGTACGGATTGAAGGAAAAACTCAATCTGGACGCCGACGTGCGCGAGATGGGCTCCATGACCGCATTCGCCGGAATGGATACCGGGGAGGTCGACGTCTATCCGGAAGTCTGGCTTCCCAATCTCGATTCACTCGTCAAGAAATATGTCGACGGGCGCAAGACCGTGGACCTCAGTCCCAAGGGTGTGTCGGCTACGCAGGGCATCTGCGTGACGCGCGAGACGGCAGACAAATATGGCGTCAAGGACATTTCAGATCTGGCCGATCCGAAAAAAGCGGCCGTGTTCGATACCGACGGCGATGGCAAGGGCGAAATGTGGATTGGCGCGTTGGGCTGGTCGTCGACGAGCATCGAGAAGATCCGGGCCAAGAGCTACGGTTACGAAAAAACGATGACGCTCCTTCAAATGCCTGAAGACATGGCAATGGCTGCAGTCGACGCGGCCGCGGCAACGGGGCAACCGATTGCATTCTACTGCTACAGTCCGCACCATATGTTCAAGCTCCATGATATCGTCCAATTGACCGAGCCGAAATACGATCCGGCCAAGTGGCACATCGTGATGCCGAGCGACGACCCTGACTGGCTTACGAAATCTGAGGCGCCGGTGGCGTGGGACGCATCCCATTTCTACATCGGGTTTGCCTCATCGATGGCCAAGCGCCTGCCGAAAGTGGCGGCCTTCCTCTCTCATGTCGACTTCAGCTCAGACGAGGTCACCGAGATGAGCTACGCATTGCAGGTCGATCGGCAAGATCCCGCCAAGTACGCGCAGGCCTGGGTTGCAAAGCATCAAGACCGGCTTAGCGCCTGGTCGAAGTAGAGGCAGGGACGACCATGACCTTTTCGCTCGCAAACCGGTCCGTCACGTCGAAAAGCAATGATCGCGGAATGGCTGGCCGCTGCCTCGTTCTTGGCGCCGCGCTTGTCATGACCACGATCGGCGCGACATTGGCGTATGCCGCTCAGACACAGGTATTCGATCCCCAGACGCATAAGTGGGTCGATTACGACAAGAAGAAAGCGCGAAAATACTACGCCGCTCACAAGGAGGTGCCCGAAGCATTTCGCCCGCAGATGGTCAAATTCCGCACCGCGGAGGTTCCCGGTACGATCATCATCGATGGCAACAAGCATTTTCTCTATCTTGTGCAGCCCGGTCAGCAGGCCATGCGCTACGGCATCGGCGTCGGCCGGGAAGGCTTTGGATGGGCCGGTATCGTGCGCGTCGGCCGCATGGCGGAATGGCCGACCTGGACGCCTCCGGTCGAAATGGTCGCTCGTGATCCGAACGCGGTCAAATATGCGGCAGGCATGCCGGGAGGTCCCGACAATCCACTCGGCGCCAGGGCGCTCTATCTCTACGAGGGCGATCAGGACACGATCTACCGGATACACGGCACGCCGGAGCCCTGGACGATCGGGCTCGACGTGTCGTCAGGCTGCATCCGGATGAGGAACGACGACATCACTGACTTGGCGTCGCGCGTCAAGGTCGGAGCCAAGGTCATCGTTCTGATGCAGGGGGCGGCCCTTTACAAGGGCGTTTGAAGCGGCATTCGGAGAGGGACAAGCAATGTCGGAAAAACGTGCAGTGAGAAGATCGATCCTGATTGTAGCTCTTGGATTCATGGCGCAGAGCTTGAGCGCTTGCGTCAGCACGCCGCCGCCTGCTCCGGAGCAGATGTCGAGGACGCAGGTTGAGACGGCTCCGGCGGATCTGCAGCTTCTTTGCGCCAACGCGGTCGCCAAGTCGAGCGGCGTCAACAGCGCCAAGATACTTCCGATCTCCTCGAGCAAGATCGATTCCAAAACTTATCAGGTCGAGCTCGATGCTGGCGGCAAGAAGACAAGCTGCCTGGTGGATACTGAAGGCAACGTCAAATCTGTTGAACCCATCTGAGCCACTCGGGCGGGATCTCGGGCGATCGCTCCAGCGACGGGAATTGGCGACAATGTACGACAGGGCAACGAGGCATAAACAATGCTCCTGAACGCGCCTAACTCCGATCATGCGCGTCGGCGTTCGACCCTAATCGATGCTGCACTTAGACTCGGACTTTTGGCCTTGCTGGTCTACGCCTGCGGCCGGATCGTATTGCCCTTTGCCGGCATCCTGCTCTGGTCGGTGATCCTGGCGGTGATGCTTAATCCGCTGCACGTCCGCCTGGCCGCCCGGATAGGCAATCGATGGTCGGCGCTGCTGATCGGACTGGCCAGCGTTGCGGTGATGCTGGTGCCGATGGTCACAGTGGTTACGTCGCTTGGGTCTTCCATATTTTCGCTTGTCTCGAGCTGGCAGAACCACGGTCTGATCGTGCCGCCGCCGCCGCCATGGCTCGCCGATTTTCCGCTGGTCGGCCAGAAACTGACGGAGACCTGGGCTCTCGTAGCCACCAACATGCCGGCGGCGCTTGCCAAATATGGCCAGATGTTGAGCGGGCCTGCGGCATCACTGATGTCGTTCGCTGGCAGTCTGGCCGCCGGTGAACTATCGTTTGTTCTTTCGTTCGTGATTGCCACGGTGCTCATCGCCTACGGCAAGGGTGCCGCCGAATTCGCCAGGCGCCTGTTGGAGCGTGTCACCGGCAGCAAGGCGCGCGGCGCCCGCCTGGTTACGCTGACCGCCGCCACGATCCGCGGCGTGGCAGTAGGTGTTGTCGGCGTGGCGGTGATCCAGGCGCTGCTCGTCGGGGTCGGCCTCTTTGCCATAGGCCTTCCGGCAGCCGGACTTTTGACGCTCGCAACGCTTTTGCTGGCCATCGTGCAGGTGCCGGCGTTCCTGCTGACCCTGCCTGTCATGGCCTATGTCTTTGCGACGGAAGCAACCACGCCGGCGATCATCTTTGCGGTCTGGACCCTGTTCGCCGGGCTCAGCGACAATATCCTCAAGCCATTGATGCTCGGCCGCGGACTAGAAGCGCCGATGCCGGTAATTCTCCTTGGTGTCATCGGCGGCATGCTGGTCGACGGCCTGCTTGGTCTGTTCGTCGGCCCCGTGCTGCTGGCCGTCGGCTATGTGCTGCTCAATGAATGGCTGCGCCAGCCCCCGGTCGAAGGCGGGCCACAGATCGAGGGTCCGGCGGCGTGATCACGGTTCTTTTGGTCGGCTTGCTGGCGCAGGCGCGCTCCTCCAACCATCGACAGTCAATCGGGAGAATGGTAAATGAGAATGGTGCATAATGACGGCCCAGGCGGAGTTAAAGCCTTGAAGAGGGGGGCGGAATGACAGACGCGATACACCCTGCGGCGATTGAGCATTTGCCAGTCTTCGTCACTGCTCCTGGCCAGACTGATTGGCTGTTCAATGTGACCATCGTCATGATTTTGGCAATCATTCTCCTACTCGGCAACTTTTACTTTAAACTTCATGCACTTCCGGAACGGATGTCGCATGGGTCGAAGAAAGTGCAAATGGAGATTGTGGCTGTCCTTTGTCTGATCTCGCTTTTCACCCACAACCATCTTTTCTGGATCGCGGGTCTGTTGCTGGCGTTCATCGATCTGCCGGATTTCAGGACGCCGGTGTCTTCAATGGCACGCTCGCTCGAGAAACTGTCCGGACGCGATCCCGCTGCCGAGGACCGGGCAGAGGAGGAGGCGAGACTGCAGGCTGGACCTGAGCAAAAAATCGACGCCGCGGACGGGAGTATCGGTCATGCTTGAGCTAACTCTCTGTTCGTTGCTCACGATCCTTCCGGACTATCTTTTCCGCCGTTTTGTGCAAGGTAAACGCATCGGGCGCGAGATTACCCTCTATACGATGTGGTACGAGCTGCGCTGGGGCATCACGGCGTGCCTGCTGCTGACCATTTCGTTGATCACTCTCATTTTTTACTATCATCCTTCGACGAAAGACGCCTCGACGGTCTTCCGTACCGTTACCATCCTTCCCGAAACCACCGGCCGTGTTGCCGAGGTGTTTGTTGGCATAAATGCAAAGGTCAAAGCTGGCGACCCGCTCTTTCGCCTTGACAGTTCCGAGCAGGAAGCCGCGCGAGAGACGGCGCAGCGCCAGAT
Organism: Mesorhizobium sp. CNPSo 4670; assembly: GCF_057784235.1. Lineage (NCBI taxonomy): Bacteria > Pseudomonadati > Pseudomonadota > Alphaproteobacteria > Hyphomicrobiales > Phyllobacteriaceae > Mesorhizobium > Mesorhizobium sp. CNPSo 4670. Next base: position 16,161 of record NZ_JBWJFQ010000008.1, read on the forward strand.
TGCCGAAGCCGACGCCGAAGCCGCGGTAGCGCAAACGGAACTGGCGGCGGCCGATGGGCTCATACAGCAGGCTCAGGGCGCCTACCAGCAGGCTCTGGACGAACTGGAAACCAAGCAGCAGCTGATTGCAAAGAATGCAAACGTCGTTTCGGTTCGTGAGATCGAGCGGCTGCAAAACACCGTCGATGGTCGCAAAGGTGGTGTTGACGCCGCCATCGCAAGCAAGCGGACCCTCGAAACGAAAATAGCCTCGCTGCTGCCGGCCCAGAAAGCCAGTGCGGAGGCGGCACTCGCGCAGGCACAGGTCGAGCTGGACAAAACCCTGGTTCGCGCTGGCGTCGCCGGAAGCCTCCAGCAGTTCACCCTTCGACCCGGCGACATCGTAAACGCAATGGTGCGGCCCGCCGGCATCTTGGTCCCGGAGGAAGCCGGACGTGTCGCTCTGATTGCCGGCTTTGGCCAAATCGAGGCGCAGGTGATGAAAGTGGGGATGATTGCCGAGGCCACATGCGTCGGCAAGCCATTTACGATCCTTCCCATGGTCGTGACCCAGGTACAGGATGTCATTGCCGCTGGACAAATGCGGCCGACAGATCAGCTTGTCGATGTTCAACAGCTTGCCAAGGGTGGGACGCTCACCGTCTACCTCGAGCCGCTCTATCCGGGGGAGCTCGACGGCCTGCCGCCGGGAAGCAGCTGCATTGCCAACGCATACACCAACAACCATGATGCGCTCGCGGCGAAGGACATCAGCACGCTCAACTGGGTGTTCCTGCATGTGGTAGACACTGTAGCTCTCGTGCATGCCATGATCCTTCGAATTCAGGCACTCTTGCTGCCGGCCCAGACGCTCGTGTTGGGTGGGCACTGAAAGATGCTCGGCCAGCGCGTCGGTGGCGCGCTGCTCCGTTGCGAGCCTGGCGAAAATCGAGCGTCATGCCGCATGCCGTCGCTGCCGGTATTGGTTGCCCCGACTATCCGCTCCCCAGGTTCGTCATTGCTGGCCGAGGAAGCCGGCGTCGACATCGAGGGCTGACCGTAATTCCGCGTGTAGAATACAGTTAGTTACCTTCCGCTGGGGGTGACGTTGCCGCAACATGTTGCGACGGCAGTGTTGACTTGACGTCGCGGCGTGCTGTCGTTTGCCGAGCAGACAGGCTGGTCGGCTCGCCGAAGGTTCATCGACGGATCTGATTGGAGGAAATGATGGAACGGCGCCATTTCATTAAAGGCTTGGCCCTGCTTGGCCTGTGCCCTCTCTGCGCCAAGTCGGGTTTTGCAGCGGAGGGTGGACATTGGAGCTACGAAGGCGAAGCCGGACCCGCTCATTGGGGCGACTTGGGTCATGAGAATGCGGTTTGCTCGGCCGGCTCGCAGCAATCGCCGCTCGACATTGTCGGCGCGGTCAAGTCGAACCTCCCTGCCATTGTGATCAACTGGAAGAAGGGTGACAGCGAGATCGTCAACAATGGTCACACCATTCAAGTTAACTCGCCTGCGGGCAGCAAGCTCAAACGCGGCGACAAGATTTACGAACTGTTGCAGTTCCATTTCCACGCGCCGAGCGAGCATCTGGTCGATGGCAAGGCCTTTCCGATGGAGGTGCACTTCGTCCACAAGGCCGAGAGCGGCGCGCTGGGCGTGCTCGGCGTGTTTCTCAAGCCGGGCGCATCAAATGCAGGGTTCGCTGGGCTTGCCGCGGCTTTCCCGGCCAAGGAAGGCGAAAAAGCTGCAGCCAAGAATGTCGATCCGCGTCGACTGCTGCCGAAGAGGCTAAAGTACTGGACCTATGAAGGCTCGTTGACGACGCCGCCCTGCAGCGAGATCGTCGATTGGATGGTAGCTATGAAGCCGATCGAGGTGGCGGCTGCCGACATCGAAAGGTTCACCGCACTCTACCCGATGAACGCACGGCCGGCACTTGCTGCCAACCGCCGTTTCATCCTGGCTTCGTCTTAGCGGTATTCCACTCCACAGGCTCACGCCCGCAATTGGCTCTGCTGCGGCACGGAAATCCCGATGCAAGACCCTTTCATCGTGCAATATCCTTTGCTGGTTTTCGCGGTGGTCTTCGTAGGGCTTTGGCTCGCATCGGTCATGGGTTCGTGGCTTCGCCGACGCGCCCCGAGCGTCGACGATGAGCAGCACGAGGATCTAGGCATCCTCCTTGGGGCCAACCTGACACTGCTGGCATTGATGATCGGCTTCAGCGTCTCGATGGCCAGCGGTCGGTACGATCAGCGCAAGAACCTTGAAGAAGATGAAGCCAACGCGATCGGGACTGAGATGCTTCGTGCAGATCTTCTGCCACCAGCGGATGGTGCAAATGTCCGTCGCCTTCTTCGCGCTTACCTCGATCAGCGCATCCTGTTCTACTATCGTCAGGACAGCACTCGACAAACGCAGATCGATCAGTCGACTAGCCAATTGCAGACCGATCTTTGGGTTGCCGTTCGTGGACCAGTTGCGGTGGAGCCGAATCCAGTTGCGGCGCTGGTGCTCGCCGGCATGAACGACGTGATCAACTCACAGGGCTATTCCCAAGCGGCCCTCTGGAACCGGATTCCCCGCGCCGTGTGGTGGCTCATGGCGGCCATCGCACTTTGCTCCAACTTACTGTTCGGCTATCGGGCCCGGGATGGCAAATATACAAGAAGACTTGCGCTGGTCATGCCCTTTATCATCTCGACGGCCTTCGTTCTGATTTCCGACATCGACGCTCCCAGGCATGGCCTGATCCGAGTCAGCCCGCAGAATCTGGAAGCTTTGGCGAAATCGCTCGGGCGCTGAAAATTCCGAGCGCATAGTGCGCGAGCCTCACTTGGGCTCGCCCGCACGCAGCTACCGCGATGCAGTTGATAGAAAGGAAGACAACAAGCCGAGCAATACAACGATAGGCGGGTAGGTCCGATACTGAGGGCAGGGCCGCAACCGCGCGTAGGCCATCGCCTTGGGCAGGACGACGGCTGCGGCCGTCCAGGTCTGCGACCACGTCAAGGCTATTCCGAAGGGTTTCGCTGAACAAGCGGGCCATGATGTAAGTTTGGATTCGTAAGGTCGATCAGGCGTCCTTAAGAGCTTCTGCGACCGTTCGGCGGCTTACTAGCGGCTCGCTATTGGAGTAAGCGCATCGCCGAACGGTCAACAGCTTCCCGGGTCACTTATGCCGGCTCATCCTCCAAGGGCCATCGCGACGCCAACCAGAGCAATGGCAATTGTCACCATCAGGAAACCTGTGCGCCACGGCCTCCCCACCTGCCGGCCGAAGGTAAAGCCCGTGAGGAACAACATGCCGACGGCGACGGCATTGGAAAGCCTCATGGCGCGCGCGACATCATCGATGAGCAGGAACGGCGCGGCGACCGGGAATAGGCACAGAAAAACGAGCAGGAAGACGCCGATGGCGGCGAGATAGTCTTCCCGGCTGAACCTGGTCTCGAGGCTCTCGGGAGGCAGGCTGCCCAGGTGGAGACGGATGCGCTCGAGGTCAGAGCCTGTCAGGGCCGGCAGAACCACGGGCGGGAGATTGTCCGCAACGATCGCCCTGCCGGCCGCGGAGCTTTCAGCATTGCGGATCGCGTGGACGGTGGAGATGGCCAGCCGACGCTCGCCGCGCGCGCCCATCAGATACATGACGGCATCTACGATCGCCCACGCGAGATTGCAGCCCAGCGTACCGACCAGCACGGCCCGCACATCGGCCCGGCCGCCTTCGGTTGCGGCGAGGGAGAGGGTGAAAGTCAGGACCATGATGAGGCCGAACAGGATCTCGCTCGCGCGCGACACCGGGTCGAGCACGCCGCGGGACGTTCGGGTGTCAGACAAAAGCGGGCTCGCTATCCAGTTCATCGGGTCAGTTCCTTCAACTTCGCAAGACGAAGGTCGTTCGGTCGTTCAGGCCTAGGGTTACTTTATGTTGGTCAAAGGCTCTCATGCGATAGAGCGACCACAATTGATTTCCATCGAAGCGCCCGATGGGGCGGCCAGACAGCGTCACGATCGCATATTTACGATGAACTCGACGGGATCGTCAGGTCTGGCGGCCAATTCGTCGTGGAACGAAGCGGCGAGGTCGCGCCAACGGACCGGACCGTTCGCACCCTGCAACGCAAACACGACCCGCCGCCGTGACCGCTCGACGCGGACCTCTACGAAGCTTTGATAGAACGGCGCCTGATTGAAATCGAATATACCCGACAACGTCTCGGTTGACACGGGCCAGCCGCCGAAGCGCTTGATCCACGCCCAGATCGGCCGCTTCCATCTCGGCGTCTCGGCGTCGAGCTTGGCCCTGATCGCATCGGGACCCGGATAGAAGGCCCAGGTTTCGGTAGGCGGATCACTAGGCCAACCGAGCGCACCGCCAATGCTGAGATATGCACCCCCACCACCATTGACGAAGTGATAGACCGGTCGCGAACCGGTCGCGCCGTCCACGTAATCGACATAATACTCGAAGGCGTGCGTGTCTCCGGCCATAAGCACGTCCGCGCCGGCTTGTTCGAGCGTCGCATAGAGACCGGCGAACTCAGCATCGCCGATGCTCGTGTCAACGCCGGCTGCATATTTCGGATGTCCGAGGATGATCATCATAAACTTGCCGCGCGCGCGGCCGGTAGCGTCAGCGAGCCAAGCGCGTTCCCGATCATCGAGAGTGCGGCGAATGCCGGTATCGATCGCTATTAGCGCGAAATCGTGGGTCTGGATCTCGAAGAAAGGACCGTGCTGCAGGCCGATCTTTGTTCCGTAGAGATCGCGCAACCGTTGAGCCTGGGCGATGAGCAGATCGATCCGGTTTCTGTCGGTGCTGGTCAGGTTGAGATCGACTTTGGCACGCGCGGCGAGCGACGCGAACGCCGCTCGCGGATCGAGAAAGTTGGCACTGAACCCCTCAAGTGCATCGAACCAGTCGTGATTGCCGGGAATCGCGTAGATAGGCTTGGAAAACCCCTTGAAGGGCAAGTAGAAATTCTTCTCATAATCGGCCATGGCACCGGCCGGATAAATGACGTCCGACGCAATGACGAGAAATTTTACATCCTCTCGTTGCCCAAGAGCGAGATACCGATCGACCAGAGCATATTGCGATTGATCTCCCTCGCCAGGATCGCCGATGACGATAAAGCTGAAGTCGCCAGCCTCGATCCCCGGCGGCGCTACGCGGAAAAGGTGGTCGGCCCCACCGCCATTGACTGCATTGACCCCGTCGATCATGGCGGCCCGCCATTTGTCGACGCGAAGCTCGGTCACTTTCTGGTAGAAGGCGCTCGCCCAGCTTTCGGTGTTGAAATACCAAGTGAAGCCCCAGATCGTGTTGACGGTGACAAAGAGCACCGCGAGCGGCAGCCCAAGCCGGGTGACCACTGCTCCTGTAGAGACGAGCGATGCGCGCGCATCACGAAGCGAGCCCGAAAAGCAGAGGCGTGAATCGGTCCATTTTGAGATCAGACGACGCGGGAGGGGTCGCAGCTTTGCGTCTTCCCCAGAAAATCGGAGTTGCCAAGCCTTTCTCTCGAGCGGAATGGTCAGCCGTCGCCATATCAGTCGTAAAGGGAGCACCAGCAGCCCACCGAGCAATATGGCCATGACGAAGTCGCCTATCGTGGCCACGAAAGGAGAAATCAGCCCGAGCCAGGTGTCGCCCGATCGCATTCGCCCGACATGGGTGGCGAACAGGACGAAGACTGCGACTGCGAGCCAATAAGATTCGGTCTGCCGGACAGCGCCTTCAGTCCCGGCCCTCAATGCGTTCGCTGCGCTGAATAGTTCATGATCCCCGAGGCCGAGCTTCGCATAGGGGTGAAATCGGGTCAGATCGGGGGCACCGGTGTCTGCTTGGGGGGGAATGGGCGAAACGAGCATTCGCCAACCCACGCCCATTGCGAATCCAGCTATGGCGAAGCCAACGGCTACCTCGAGACCGACCCTCTGCCACAACCACCAGCCAGTGAGAGCGACTAGAAAGTTGGACGCACCGTTCACTGCGGACACGGTTCGCGAGGCGGTGGCTCCGATTAGCGCCTGACCAATCTTGATCACGCCATCGAGCGCGAGAAATACGAGCAGCAGCGCAATGACGCCCGTGGGAATCAAAGATGGGCTAAGATATAGGAGCAAGGCTCCGCCTATCGCGAGAGCCCCCGTCGCATAGGACGCCGGTCGCGGGCGAAGCTCCGGGCTCGAGATCGTCGTCCAGAGATCGACCGTAGCCACGACCAGCATGGGCAGGCTAAGGAACTGCAGCGACCAGGTCCCGACGGCGAACGGCGCCGCGAACGCCAGGACGCCGACGACGATGAGGCCGACGCCTAGGGTCATCCGGGACAAGCGGCCGGACCACCCCAATAGGCGTTCTGTTGCCGCGCTTTCCCTCGGCATTGGATCGATGCTCCTGGGCTACTGTTCGGTAACTCGGTCGAACTGCTTTACCGCCGAGCGGGTCGCCCGACAGCGACGACAAAGCCAGCTTTAGCGAGCACGGCCTACGTCAAAGAAGACGAGCCATCTCCGAGTAAAGGCCATCTCGCACAAGAGGTTTACGCCAGCGGCTACGCTCCAGGGCCTCGAAATGTCGATCTGGTCTTTTCGCACCGAGCTCGCCCATCTTGCGACGGATAACCTGACGAAACAAGACGAACCGGTAGCGCGCGCATCCTGGATCAGGGTGCCGAAGCTTCCGGGTATACGAGACGGACCAGTATGTCCCCGTAGCCCCAGATCACGGTACCGACGATACCGGTCATATAGGCGAAGTACTGAACGGATTGGTATAGCTTGGGTGGACTGGCCATGAGTTCCACCCGTCTGGCCAGCGTTATGCCTTGTTCGACCGCAGTTGTGAGTGCACGAGCGTAGTTGTCGACCAGCCAGAAGGTAGCGATCGCACCGATCAAGCACATCACCGAGCCCGACCGCGCAAACCAGGTACCCGAGTTGGTCGAAGTAAAGAACGAGAATACCGCCCAGAGCCACGCGGCAACGAGGAGGAGACCAACTTTATTGGCATCTCGCTGAAAGTCCGCGTAAAGCGATTCCTTTGTAACTGTCACTTTTTCGTTCGCCATTTTCATTCTTTCCCGCGCCAGAGAAAATTCAGCATCAGAAGGACTAGCAACTCAACAAACCGTCAGACCCTACACAGACGGCTCCTCTCCCACGAAGACAGTTTCGATCCGGCCTATGGCGCGCACAATCCAGGTCGACAAGACGAAGGTGGCTGTCAGCGTGGGAACTCCCAGCGGCCCCCCTACCAAGGTGGGGAAATACTCCGTCAACGGGATCGATATCGCGGCGGCCAGAATCGGAAGCAAAAGTGACTTCCTCCACAGGTATACTGCCATTGCTGCAAGCGAGGCATTGTAGCCGTAGATGCCGATGGAGATCGCCGTGTTCGGGTCGTTGTGATAAGCGGCTAGAAGCGTCCCCACGAACGATCCCAGCAGCGCGATCACGGCATGCCGCCAGTCGGATATAGCAATCCCCACTAGCATCAATATTCCGGCCATGATGTTTGCACTAAAGAATACCTGCGCCACACCTTTCAACAACAAGCCTTGGAAGAGAGCAGGTGGCGTCTCCACCCCGCCCCCCAGTATCGCATCGATCGCGGGTCCGGCGATGGCATGCGCAATGATGATTAGCACCCAGGTCGTGACAATGAATGGGGCTGTGTAGGTCGGAAATTTCAGATATCTGCGCATCAGGTAGGTGACGAATGTCGCCCCCACGCAGCCGACGAGCACAAGCACCCATGTCAGGGGCTCTTCAGGCTTCAAGTAGAAGGCCGTTCCGGTGCCCACCAGCACCGGGTTGAATCCGTGAATTCCCGCCTCTATTTCCTTTCGGTCGAATCTGGCCAAGGTTGCGACCACCGGACCGATGATCGCCCCGATGAAAGCACCTACCCCCATCCACGGCGATGTTATCGCAATGCCGATCAGAAACAGAAGCCCGGTAACCGCATGTTCCTGGAACATCACCTGGCCGATGCCGCGCAACGCGATCAGAACGAAAGTGGGCGCATCCCACCAAATTCGCGCAGCGTTCACGTTAGTGTTGGTTGTCATGTGAACATCCTTCCTCGCCGCACAGTCATGAAGATTCCATTGCCGTCGTCGACGCGCGTGGCGGCTTCAATCTGCTTGCGGGCGGACGCAGGGCTCATGCAGCAAGGCCGCCTCGTTGTTCGATGAAGCGGACGATCTCATCCGCATCATTTCCATCGCGCAGATTGGTGAATACAAAGGGGCGGGCCCCGCGCATCTTCTTGGCATCGCGGTCCATCACCTCAAGCGAGGCCCCGACGTAAGGCGCCAGGTCAACTTTGTTGATGACCAGCAAATCCGAGCGTGTAATGCCGGGTCCGCCTTTGGACGGGATCTTGTCGCCGCCGGAGACGTCGATCACGTAGATAGTCAGATCGGCCAGCTCGGGGGAGAATGTCGCCGCCAGATTGTCGCCGCCGGATTCAATCAGCACCAGGTCGAGGTCGGGAAACTTCGCTCGCATCTCGGCGATGGCGGCGAGGTTCATCGAGGCATCTTCGCGAATGGCTGTGTGCGGGCATCCGCCGGTTTCCACACCGGCGATCCGATCTGGGCTGAGCGCCCCGGAGCGCACCAAATATTCGGCATCCCATTTGGTGTAGATGTCGTTGGTGATGGCGGCGATTTCGTATCGCTCGCGCAATTTCTTGCACAGCTGGTCCATCAGAGTGGTCTTGCCGGAGCCAACCGGTCCGCCCACACCGACGCGCAAGGGTCCATGGTGGTTATTCATTATTGTTTGCGTCCTCTCCAACACACCAAATTTTCGTTACTCCGAGAACGCGTTCCCGCGGCCTCATACTCGGCTCACGACCGAAACAGTCGAGTGTATTGCGTCTCGTGCCGAGCGCTGGCGAGGTCGGCGCGGAAGGCCGACGAGCCAACGTCCTCAATCGTCGCGGCAAGCGCGCGCTTCGCGGTCGCAGCCACGACCGCCTCCAGCGCCACCAGCACCCGTTGACCGTCGCTTTGGCCGAGCGGGATCAACCGCACCCCAGCCGACACCCAATTGGCGGCGAGTGCTTGCAAGTAAGCCGCCGACGCCGGCTCGAGGGCAACGGAGTGGCCGGCGGACGCGACTGCCACAGCTATCGGATAGGCCACCGGTCCGTCCCAGACTTTTTTGAGCCGCTCGATCGCATCGCAGCCCCAGGCCGCGCGCGTTGCCACAACGAAGGCATTGCCTTGCGCAGTACTTTCGAGATGCCGCTCCTTCGAAGGCGCGAAGGCAGCGGCGAGCTCGGCCACCGAGCGCAATGCGGCGTCGTCTTCCGCCACCACCGCGCGATGGGCATATGCGAAGAACACAGCGTCACAAAATCCGCTGCCCTGTCCGATCATCACTGCGAGCCATCCCCGCAACGTCTCGGCGTTTTTGATATCACCGACCTCGACCGCCCATTCGATGCCGCTTGAATACGAAAACGCGCCGACCGGATAGGCCGGCGACAACCACGCCATCAGGCGATAGAGGGCTGCGGCGTCAAGGCGCTCGCTATGAACAAAGTGCCGGTCAGGTGTGATGTTCATGGCCGTCATGCTCGCCATGATAGGCGCCACCCTCAGGATCGAACGGCGCATCGAGCCGCGTGAACGTGGCGCCGAGCCCACGCAGCATGTCTTCCAGCACATGGTCACACCGGATACGTAGACGGTCGCCGACTACCTGCACATCGGTGTGGCGATTGCCGATGTGCCAGGCGACGCGCGCCAGTTCCGACACCGAGACTGCCGCGATTTCGATCAGGGGCTCGGGCTTGCCATTAACGCGCACGATAGAGCCGTCGTCCAAGACGAGCCCGTCACCGTCACGCAGCGAGATGGCGTGGGGCAGGTCTAGCAGGAACTCAGTGCCATGCTCGCCGTGCATCACAATCCGTCGCCGATGACGCTCGGTAGCATCGAGCACGACGTGGTCAATGGCTGTTGCATCACTCCAGTCTGTGGCCGGCACAATGGACCGCGCGCGTTTCATGACGATACCGTCGCATTCCGCACAGGCAGTGTACCCCATCGGATTTCTTGTTCGGGTGCAATCATGTAGCCGCCGTCATTATTGGACTGTTCATTTCTCGGAGTGCGACGCGCCGCCGAGACCATCAAAACAAGAAATACCTTTGCGTCATCGGCAGCGTATCGGCCGGCGCGCAAGTCAGAAGCTCACCGTCCGCCCTGACCTCATAGGTCTCGGGATCGACCTCAATGTTTGGCGTGGCGTCGTTGTGGATCATGCTCTTCTTGTTGATCGAGCGGGTGTTCTCGACCGCGACGAACCGCTTCTCGACACCAAGCTTACTGCGCAAATCGCCGCTGGCCGCAGCCGCCGACACGAACACCAGCGACGATGCGGTGCGGGCCTTGCCGAAAGCACCGAACATCGGCCGGTAATGCACAGGCTGCGGAGTCGGGATCGAAGCATTGGGATCGCCCATTTGCGCCGCGACGATGGATCCGCCCTTGATCACCATCTCGGGTTTCACGCCAAAGAAAGCCGGCGACCAGAGCACAAGGTCAGCGAGCTTGCCCTTTTCGACCGAACCGATGTGCTTGGACACGCCATGGGCAATCGCCGGATTGATGGTGTACTTGGCGACGTAGCGCTTGGCTCGTATGTTGCTGTTGCCCTTCTCGCCCGGTAGCTGGCCGCGCTGCTTCAGCATCTTGTCGGCGGTCTGCCACGTGCGGGTGATGACCTCGCCCAGCCTTCCCATCGCCTGGCTGTCCGACGACATCATCGAAAGCGCGCCCATGTCCTGCAGAATATCTTCGGCCGCAATGGTTTCTTTGCGAATGCGGCTTTCGGCAAATGCCAGATCTTCCGCTATCGACGCATCGAGATGGTGGCACACCATCATCATGTCGAGATGTTCGTCAACGGTGTTGCGGGTGTACGGTCGCGTCGGATTGGTCGACGACGGCAATACATTCTCAAGACCGGCAACCTTTATGATGTCAGGCGCATGGCCGCCGCCAGCACCCTCGGTGTGAAATGCGTGAATGGTGCGACCCTTGAAGGCCTTGATGGTATCCTCGACAAAGCCGCTTTCGTTCAGCGTGTCGGAATGGATCATCACCTGCACGTCGTATCTTTCGGCCACCGAAAGGCAGTTGTCGATCGCCGCCGGCGTGCTGCCCCAGTCTTCGTGCAGCTTGAGCGCGCAGGCGCCGGCCTCGATCATCTCCTCCAGAGCCGCCGGGAGCGAGGCATTGCCCTTGCCGGCAAATCCAAGGTTCACCGGAAACGCGTCGGCGGCCTGCATCATTCGGCCGAGATGCCATGGGCCGGGCGTGCAAGTGGTGGCATTGGTGCCGGCCGCCGGTCCGGTGCCGCCGCCGAGCATGGAGGTAACGCCTGACATCAGCGCATCGTCGACCTGTTGCGGGCAGATAAAGTGAATATGGGTATCAAACCCGCCGGCGGTAAGTATCCTGCCCTCGCCGGCGATGATCTCGGTACCGGGACCGATGATGATGGTGACGCCCGGCTGGACGTCAGGATTGCCGGCCTTGCCGATAGCCGCGATGAGGCCGTCCTTGATGGCGACATCGGCCTTCACGATGCCCCAGTGGTCGAGGATCAGCGCATTGGTGATGACGGTGTCGACGGCCCCTTCGCGGTTGGTCATCTGACTTTGGCCCATGCCATCGCGGATCACCTTGCCGCCACCGAATTTTACTTCCTCACCATAGACCGTAAAGTCCTTTTCCACCTCAATGATAAGATCCGTGTCCGCCAACCGCACCTTGTCGCCGGTTGTCGGCCCGAACATGTCAGCATAGATCGCGCGCTTCATTTTAGCCGGCATGGCCTAACCTCCCAATTGGTGTTCTTGTTCACGGGCCGACGACGTCTGCTCGTGCTAAGCTTTCTTAAGCACGGCGTATTATCTGCCGATGGCTCAGAGCTTTCCCATCACATCGCCGCGGAAACCAAAGACCTTCCGCTCGCCTGCGAACGGGATCAACGTGACGTCGCGCGTCTGTCCGGGCTCGAACCGCACCGCGGTGCCGGCAGCGATATCGAGGCGCATGCCTCGGGCTTGCTTGCGCTCGAACTTCAGGCCCGCGTTGGTTTCGAAAAAATGGTAGTGCGAGCCAACTTGAATTGGTCGGTCGCCGCTGTTGGAGACGGTAATCGTCACAGCCTTGCGTCCCGCATTGAGCTCGATCTCGCCGTCCTTGATGAACATTTCGCCAGGGATCATGTCACGTCTCCTATCGGACAGGTTCGTGCACGGTGACCAGCTTGGTACCGTCTGGGAACGTCGCTTCTACCTGAATGTCGTGAATCATCTCGGCGATGCCCTCCATCGTCTGCGAGCGGGTGACAACGTGGGCACCAGCCTCCATCAACTGCGCGACAGTCTTTCCGTCGCGCGCGCCTTCGACGATGAAATCGCTGACCAGCGCCACCACTTCCGGATGGTTGAGCTTGGCACCGCGTTCGAGGCGCCGCCGCGCCACAATCGCCGCCATGGCGATCAGCAATTTGTCCTTTTCCCGGGGAGTCAGATTCATGGTGTCCTCACTGGAGCCAGAGCCGTGGAATGTCCTGTCTAAGCGCCGCCAACAACGAGATCAAACCGTACCGCAACGCAGCAGAGTTCTTGCTGCATAGCCGAACAATTAAGACCCCGTTCCAAGTTGAAACTCCCGCTTCGACTTCGGACCCTTTGTATAACTCGATAGAATTGCACGCCGACCTAAGTATAGAAAGCGCCTCGTCGCCTCCCGGCGCGATCAGCAACGTGGCCATTGCAATTCCGCCCGCGGTAACGGCGGCTTGTGTTAGATTGGAGGAGATGGCTCCATCGAACCGCACGCCATCGGCAAATACGAGCCGGCCTTCCCGGCGCACGTGCCAGCGGTCAGCGAACGAACCATTGTCCACCGCCTCGCCCATGGCGGTGCGCCCGAGCACCACCGCTTCCGCCATCAACAACGAGGCGCCCGGTCCAAGGTCGATGTCGATGCGGCGCGACAACCGCGCTTTGTCGAACATGATCGTTTCCTGCGGCAGCCAAGCCAAGTGTGCGCCCGCGCCCAGTTCGAGCCGAACAGCCATCTCGGCGTCGGGGCCGGTGGAGCGATAGACTTTTTCCGCCGCTGCCGTGCCGGCGACCAGGTTAGCGCCGTCGCCCACAACCAGTTCAATGGTAAATCGGTCGCCGCCGGTCATGCCGCCGCCGGTATTGACGATCACCGCTTCCAAGGACTCCGGCGCGCCATTGGGAAAACGCACGCGCAGCGAACCGTCCTCATACACGCGTTGGCGGCGTGTGCGAGCGCCGGCTCTCACAACGCTAAGAGCAATGCGGCCAGTGGCGCGGTTAGCGGCGAATATATCGCTGTTGGTGTGGAGCATCTCAGTCACTCGCTCCCCTCCCGAAAAGCGTTGACGACGCTTGATAATGCTCCCGATTGGGAGTAAGTCAAGCGGAGATCGGAAACTTATCTGCGCTTGCTGGTTGCTGCTGCGAAAACAAGGTTAGCGCACGGGAATTACTAGGGCCTTCAATAAGGTTCTAGGAGGTGTAGTTTTGACTAATTTGGATACGCGGCTGTCCTACCTATTGATGTAGTCGGCGCCAGATGCGCGCTACGAAATGACTGTCGGACTTGGTGTCTTGAAGTAATGCCTCGAGTGTAGTGCTTCGAGATTGCCTTGCCTTGTTGCCTTTTCATAGCGCCTTACTGTGGATCACGATGGGTTGGGGGATGTGGCGAGTTCTCCGGCAGTGCAGAGCGCTGCACATACATGCAGGAGGCTGATGGTGAACCCCCCCATTGAAACCTTGCCAGACGGGGGGAATGCAACGGGTTGCGATGCGCTTGCCGTAGCCCAGAGTTACGCAAGCACTATGCCTCTCGTGTTCCGCGCTGATGAATGGTGGACGCTGGCCGGGATCTACGGCTTTGTCGCCGGTCTTCATGTTGCAGGGTGGGGACTGTATCTCCACTACGCGGCCCAGCACACCGCACTGGTCGGCCTCGGACTTGCGGCCTATTTGCTCGGTTTGCGGCATGCCTTCGATGCCGATCACATTGCGTCGATCGACGATACAGTGCGGTTCCTGATGCAGAAGGGGAAGCGGCCTCTCGGCGTCGGCTTCTTCTTCTCACTGGGTCATTCAACGATCGTTGTTGGTCTCGCGGTGGTGGTCGGGATTTCGGCAACAACTGTCCGGCAGATGATTCCCCAGTTGCACGATTGGGGCGGCATCATTGGCGCGTCCGTTTCAGGCACGTTCCTGTGGCTTATCGCGATCCTGAACCTGTTCATACTACGGGATATCGTCAAAGTATGGCACCAGGCTAGGAGTGGAAAGCATGGACACGACCACTTAGAAGAACTTCTAGCGAAACGCGGTCTGCTTGCCCGCCTCTTCGGAGGGCGGCTGCCACGAATGATCAATCACAGCTGGCAAATGTATCCACTCGGTCTGCTGTTTGGCCTCGGCTTCGATACGGCGTCCGAGGTAAGTCTTCTTGCAATGACGGCGGGGGCGTCGGCCGGCAGTCTACCGCTGAGCGCAGTATTGGCGCTGCCGCTTCTGTTCGCGGCCGGCATGTCGGCCATGGACACGACCGACGGCGTGTTGATGGTCAAGGCTTACAACTGGGCGCTGGTGAATCCTCTACGGAAGGTATTTTACAACCTGATCACGACGGGACTGTCAGTCGGCGTTGCAATGCTCATTGGCACGATCGAACTCCTCCAGGTCTACATCATCTTGGTTCATCCGGAGGGGCGCATCTTCGAGTTCATCGCTGCACTCGATATCAGCCACCTCGGCTACGTCATCGTCGGCATCTTCCTCGCTGCCTGGGCCGCGTCGGTGGTCTTGTGGAAGCTAACACGAATAAAAGAGGCAAACGACGCCAGGGCTGGCGCCCACGTCCATACGCATGAGCACGACAGCGGCCTACATCATTCTCACAGGCACTCTCACTAGATGCTTCTTGGCAATCCTCAACGGAGATCCCGAATGAGTGTCAAAAGTACCCCAGGTTCGCTACGGCCTTGATCCTACTGGAGCGGTGCGGCGCGGCAGAGCGAAGTCCGCGTCGCGCCATTCCCAGATTTCCCGCAAGAGTTCTGCACGTAGCATACAGTTAGTTACCTTCCGCATCGGCAGACAATGCGCCAACGTTACGCCAACACAAGATCAATTGCCCTGGACTTGGCGACACGGCGTCGCCGACAACCGGGATGGCACAACCTGGAGGATGACAATGGAGATCAAGTTTCCGCGCTGGCATGCTGGCGCCGTGGTCATGATCGCGATCTTGATGTGCTCCGGTCAGATCTCCTTCGCGGTTGCTCAGGATAAGGCGGCTGCTGCCGAAAGCGCAGCGGCAACCCAAGCTCCCGAACCGCTCGACGAGGACGAACTCGAAATCCTGGTAGCGCGAATTGCGCTGTACCCCGACGAGCTTGTCGCAGTGATTTCCGAGGCGTCGCTGTATCCATTGCAGATCGTGGAGGCGAGCCGGTTTTTGGATCAGGTCGCCAAGAAGCCAGACCTGAAACCGAAGGAAAGCTGGGATGGCAGCGTCATCTCACTGCTCAACTATCCCGAGATCGTCAAGATGATGAGCGATGATCTGGAATGGACCCAGACCCTTAGCGACGCACTGACATATCAGCAAAAAGACGTTTTGGTCGCCATTCAGCAGTTGCGCGACGTAGCTGTGGCCAAAGGCGTGATCAAGTCCGATGACAAGATCAAGGTCGTCGAGGAGAACGACAATGTCGTCATCCGGTCCGCCAGCGCCGAAACGATCTATGTTCCACGGTATGAGCCGGAAATGCTCTATGTCACCGACTATCCAGTTGCTCCGATCTCGTACTACCCCGATCCCTACCCTAGTTACTACTATCCCTCCGCACCCTATTTCGCGGCCTTTGTGACTGGCGCCGTCTGGGCAGCGGCAGTGGATTGGGATAATTGGGGTGTGTCGGGCGGCCGCTGGAACGGCAACGATATCGATATCGACTGCAACAATTGCTTCAACAACATAAACGGCAAGGTCAATTTCAACGACGTCGACTGGAAGAATGTCGATCGTTCGAAAATAAACTTCGACAAGGCCCAGTTCACCAAAATCGACAAAGCGGACATCGGCAACCGGGTCAAATCCGACGATCGCAACAATATGCGCAACAAGGCGTCCGATCTCAAAAAGGACCGCACGAACACGCTTGCCGGAAACTCTGGCAAGGTGAAGGACGTCCGCCAGAGCGAAATCAAAGAGGGTTTGAAGGCCAAGCCTGGCCAGAAACCGGCAGCAAAGGCAGTCAAAAACCCAACCAACAAACAGCCAACCAACAAAAAACCAACCAGCCAAAAAAAGCCGACCGCAAATAAGTCAGGGGCAAATAAGTCAGGGAAAGTCGACCGCCCGGCTGGCAAGCCGAAACCGGCAAACAAGGTGGACAACAGGCCGAAGAAGCCTTCCGGGCTTGGCAACGTCAGCTCCGGGAAAAGTCAAAAGGTTTCCTCCAACCGAGGTGCGAAGAGCATGGGAGGCGGAGCGCGTGGCGGCGGCGGGCACAAGCAGGTCAGGCACGGCGGCGGCGGGGGCCGTGGCGGTGGCGGTGGCGGGCGCAGGGGTTAAACTTTGGCAGAGGAAAAGACCATGAAAACGTGCGTCCGGAGTCTTGTTCTACGTTCGCTGCTCGGTGCCGGAATAGTTTTGAGCGCTGGCGCGGGATCTGCAAATCTTGCCATCGCTCAGGAGGTGCACAGCCTCTCGGACTATGTGGCCAAGAAGGATCCGCCGCTTTTCGATGATCCCTCAGCGGCAGTGGAAGCGTTCAAATCGGTCCTGGCGAAGGACGATTTCGATGGATTGGCGGTATTGCTTGGGCTGGATGCCGCGAAGCTGCGGACAAGCGAAGGCGTGATGGATACCTACGCGCAGATCCAGCAAGGCGCTGCGAAGACGGTGATCGTGCGTGATCTTGGCGACCGCAAGGAACTCGACATTGGCGACAAGCTATGGCCGCTGCCATTCCCCATCACAAAGGGTAAAGACGGCAAATGGGCGTTCGATACCTATGCCGGCATCGAAGAGATCATCAATCGGCGCGTCGGCGAAAATGAGATCACAGCAATCGAAACGGTCCGCGCCTACGTGGACGCTCAACGTGATTACGCTGCCGAAGACCGCGATGGCGATGGCGTGCTGGAGTACGCCCAGAAGCTGGTCAGCAGTGAGGGTCAGGCCGACGGACTGTATTGGCCGTCCGACGAAGCGCATGGCGTCAGTCCGGCAGGCGACTTCATCGAGCAGGCAGCTTTCGACAAGGCGAAAAAAGGCAATGGCTATTTCGGTTATCGTTTCCGCATCCTCACCGGCCAAGGTGCGAATATCGCCGGTGGCGCCTACAACTACATCATCAACGGCAACATGATCGCAGGCTTCGCGCTTGTGGCCTGGCCGGTGAAATATGCCGAAACAGGCGTCAAGACCTTTGTGGTCAATCAGCAAGGCATCGTCTACGAGGCCGATCTTGGCCCAAACACAGAGGCGGTGGCCCGCGCGATAAAGCTATTCAATCCTGATGACAAATGGCAGCTGACCGGTGACTAGCGTCAATTTGAAACTGTGGGTCCTGTTGCCAATCCCGGCCTTGCTGTGAAAGGCCCCTTCATGTCCGAGAAGGAATGCAAGAGAGAGTATAGGGCTTACCGAAAAACCTACGATGAGAACGAACTGAAGGACAATCTTGAGGCCGAGGGATTTACTGCCATCATTCGGTACACCGGAACTTATGGCATCAACCCGCTCGTTGGAAACACCAATGTTCCAAATGTGGAAGTCGCTCGTCGCTGCCATTGCCGTTTTTACCGTGGGGGGTTCGGCTTTGGCAGCCAGCGTGGTTAACAAGGATACTAAGGTCCGCACGCTGATCGTGACGGAAGGCGGGGGTAAGACGAAGCTGGCGCTGCACGCCGGCGAAACCGTGGAATTCTGCCCGAACGGTTGTTTCGTCACCTGGCCCAATGGCGACCTCGAACCGTTGACGGGGTCGGAAACGATCGAGATTTCGGATGGCATCGCCCGCATCAAGTAAAGTCGCCAGCAGTTGCGCAAAACGGAGGATTCCGATACTTCATTTGGGAGTGTGGAGCGGCACGCCCATTAGTCCTCGGGTGCCACTGTCGTGGCAATCTGTATCGACTGATCGGTTGGCGACAACGGTTCTAACCACCTTGTCGAGGTAGCACACTTGGGGGCGTTTTGAGAACCGGCGTCATAAGTAAATCAAAAGTCGGGCGTACCATCAACGCATTGCTGGCATTTGCATTGGTCGGCCTGCTTTTCGGCTGCGCGTCCCGCCCGACGAATGTCTTGTTGCCCGTGGCCGATACGTCCCCGTCATCCAGCAAGGTGGAGATGCTGGTGACGACGACGCGCGCTCGATCCACCAATCCGGCTGAGATGTATACGGGCGAGCGCGGACTGGCTCCTTCATTCGCGGACGTTACGGTGTCTATCCCACCAGCATCGGTGCGCAAGGTCGGCGAAGTCGCCTGGCCCAAGAAGCTGCCGTCAAACCCTGCAACCGATTTCGCGGTGGTGAAAGCCGAAGAGTTAACACGGGATGGCGCGAAGGAATGGCTGCACGCCACTGTCAGGAAGAGCCCGGACCACAGCGTGCTGGTCTTCATCCATGGCTTCAACAACCGCTTCGAAGACTCCCTTTATCGCTTTGCGCAGATCGCCCACGACACGGGCACCGACAGCGCACCGATCCTGGTCACATGGCCTTCCCGAGGCAGTACTCTGGCCTATGGTTACGATCGCGAGAGCACCAACTACACGCGAGATGCGCTCGAGACGCTGTTCCAATATCTCGCTCACGATCCCGAAGTAAAAGAGGTTTCGATCCTCGCCCATTCGATGGGCAACTGGCTTGCGTTGGAATCCTTGCGCCAGATGGCCATCCGCAATGGCGGCCTGCCGGCGAAGTTCAAGAACGTCATGCTGGCCGCACCAGACGTCGATGTCGACGTGTTCCGCACACAGATTGCCGACATGGGCAAACAGCACCCCCAGTTCACCCTCTTTGTCTCGCAGGATGACCGGGCGCTCGCATTTTCGCGACGGGTCTGGGGCAACATCCCCCGGCTCGGCTCCATCAATCCGGAAGAGGCTCCATACAAGGAAGAACTCTCGAGCAACAATGTAACCGTCATCGACCTGACGAAGGTCAAATCCGGCGACAGTCTGAACCACGGCAAGTTCGCCTCGTCACCGCAGATCGTGCAATTGATTGGGGCGCGGATGGCTGCCGGCCAGACCCTGACCGACAGCAGGGTCGGCCTTGGCGACACGATCGTGCAAGCGACGACCGGCGCTGCGGCTGCGGCTGGCAGTGCTGCAGGGTTGGTGATTTCGGCACCTGTTGCAGTGGTCGATCAGAACACTAGGGAAAACTACGGCAACGAGGTCGAGAATTTGACCGGCTCTCCAAGCAGACAGGCCAACAAAACAAACAAGGATTGTACGTTACCGGCGGCCTCCACGAAAGGTTGCAAGAAGTAGTTATTCCGGGCCAGGGCCGGCAACAAAGCTCTATGGATGCTCCATCTCGAAGTAGCTTCCAACGCCCGTGAGAATGGCATTCGGACCGCAGCACGCGACTCCGGCCGCCCCTGAAGAGACGCCGCTGTTGGTTTGCATGGCTGGAAGGGGAATGATGCATCGCATCGCTCGAATCTCGTTCGCCATTATCTTGTCGCTCGCCATTGCCGCCGTAGCTGCCTGGGCCGGATTTGCCATGTGGTATCGCCTGCCTGCGGGAGAGCTCGGCCGGGCTGCGGCCTGCGCCCTTTTCATCTTGTTCGGCCTCGGCACGATCATCGCGCTGTTCAGCCGTTTTCGCTTCCGGGCGCTTGCCCTGTTTCTCGCCGCGTTTGCTGCGGTTCTGGTCTGGTGGAGCACCATCAAGCCTTTCGGCGACGCCGACTGGGCTCCTGATGTGGCCCGTCAGGTAACCGGCACCCGCGATGGAAACCTGTTGACCCTGAAAGACGTGCGTGATTTCGAATGGCGCAGCGACACCGATTTCACCGAACATTGGACAACCCGAACCTACGACCTTTCCTCGGTTCAGACCGCCGACCTCTTCATGTCCTATTGGGCTGGACCGAAGATGGCCCATGTCATCATGAGCTTTGGCTTCTCCGGCGGTGACTATCTTGCCTGGTCTATTGAGGTGCGGCGCCGTGTCGGCGGCGAGTTTTCGCCCGTAGCGGATCTGTTCAAGAGCAATCCCTTGGTCATTGTTGCAGCCGACGAGCGAGATGTGGTCGGCGTCAGGTCAAATGTTCGGGGAGAGGATGTCCAGATCTATCGCTTGAAAGCATCGCCTGACGCGGCCCGCGCGCTTCTGCTGGAATACGTCTCGGACGCAAACGCGCTTTCCACGAAGCCTGCATTCTACAATTCCATCACGACGAACTGCACGACGACGATCGTCAAGATGATGCGAGCAGTCGGCGACGTAGTTCCATTCGACTGGCGGCTCATTGTTAACGGCTATCTTCCTGATTATGCGTACGACCGCGGTGCACTCGACACTCGCTTGCCATTGTCGACCTTGCGGGAGTTGGCCCACATAGACGACCGTGCGCGGAAGTCGGGCCTTTCGCCGGATTTTTCGAGATTAATTCGGGTTGGCGTGCCGTCTCCAGGCCTTGGCAATTGATCTGGGAAGGGGCTCGCAGGTGGGCGTGCCGATTGGTGGAGAGCGAGCAACTGGCCGGACGGATCAATTTGCACTAGCGTCGAGGGCAGTGTTGCTACTTCCTACAAGAGAAGAGGCCTCATGCATCATTCTGCCACTACCGATGTGACCGATCGATCCGATGATAACGTTGTGAATACGTATCAGAAGGCGCTGGAGGTCAATCTCGATGCGACGAGTTTCGGCTCATTCGCCGAGATCGGCGCGGGTCAGGAAGTGGCACGATGGTTTCTGCGCGTTGGCGCCGCGTCGGGCACGGTGGCCAAGACCATCTCAGCCTACGACAAGGAAGTGAGCGACGACCTTTACGGCTCAGGAACGCGCTACGTGTCCGGGCAGCGGCTTAAGGCGATGCTCGATCGTGAATGGAAGTCGCTTGTGCAACAGGTCGGTGAGGCCCGGGGCAAAGACACGCGTTTGTTCGCTTTCGCCGATACCATCGCGGCCCGCAACTTTGCCGGCACCAACGATTGCCACGGCTGGATCGGCGTCCGCTTTCAGGATCAGCCGAGGGCTGAGGCGAGCGACATTCTGCTGCACGCAAACCTTCGCGACAACGCCAACCTGCTTCAGCAGGAGGCGGTGGGCATTCTGGGTGTGAACCTGCTGCATGCGCTGCTGAATGAGCGGGCTGCGCCCGGAGATTTGCCTGCGAGGATGTTCGACAACCTTGCAGATGATCGCCTCGAAATTGATCAGATCGTGATGCGAGGCAGCGCGTTCGCGGGTTGCGACATGCACGAACTGCACACGGCCTTGGCACGCGGCGGCCGGGCCGAGGCGGTGACGCTGGACGGTGATGGTGCGGCCGTCGCTGCCAACGAATTTCTGTATAAAAAGTCTGTGGTAATCGTGCCGTTGGCAAGCGACTCGCGTGACGACCTTTCTCCCGAGGCGGTTGCAGAGTGTCTGGAAACGCTCCGCCATGAGGTCGCGAGCAATCCTGACGTGAAGGATGTCATCGATGTACGCCTGACGGTCGTCGATTCCAACGCGCCGCTTCCTGCACTGGGCAAGGGTGCAGCGATGATGACGCAGCATCGCCAGTTGTACCGCACGACCGCATTCGTGCGTCGATATACGCAGGCTCCGTTGCGTTTTGCCGTGCCGCTGCCTGCGTTGATACGGATTTTCGACGAGGTGAGATACCAGCACCTGGAAGGCCGCCTGCTCGAGGGTATCGCACGGCTTTTCGGCTCCGACGTGCGCGTGCTGGCCTATCCGTGCCCTCGCGAGGAGTTGCTTCACCTGCTCAACACCGACCTGGGACGCGGATGGGAGGTTGACGGCAGCGGGCCATGGATAACTGCCGATCAGTTGCGTCCCGCACCGCCTCTACGGCATCTTTATGAATATCTGTTGGCCTGTGACTTCCTCGCGGCGATGCCTCCCAGCTAGCGATGGTATGTCGCCCAAACGTCTCTCAACACGCCCGCTCCGCTACGATGAAACACACCCGTCGAATGGGCCATTGTCGTTTGCATACTTGCTTACGGCGAGGCGTCAAATCGAGAGCGGAATGAGATGTTGGTTTTCCAAAAGTCGAGCCAGAAGAAAGCCACAGAAAACGCCTGATAGGCATCACCAATCAGACCGACGACATCGGCGCGGTCGTTGCGCTTTGGGCCGGCACGTTCAGTGCGCCCAGACCCTGCGCGGGGCAAAAGGTCAGGGCAGAAAAGAAGCTTGAATTGTGCGACGGTCGAGCGCTGGATAGCGAGACACGGCCGCGACCGCCAGAACTGGCTTCCGAGGCGCTGAAGAGGGGGAAATCGTGGACAAGACGGCGGATACGGACGTTACTTCATTGATTTCGGGCTTCGAACAGCTCGCCGATCGTTTCGTCTCCGGACTGTCCGCGCGGTTTGCCGCTTTGGGCAACGTCCCCGTCGAGCTTGAAAACCTGAGGGCCTCGCTTGCGACCGGGGGAACATCTCTTCTTGGGCTCCTGTTCGATATTGTGTTGGTTGTTGCGCTCGTCGCCGGCGTGTACATCCTGCTTGCCCGGCGGTTCGCGAAGGCGAGTGGGACAAGCAGTGCATCGCGCAGATTCTTCGCGGGCGTGGCGGCTATTGTAGTGGCGCTGGTGATCGGCTTCATTGCTGCGCGGCTGCTGGCCGGTTCTGGCGTGCCTTTGCAAACCCTTCACCTTTGGACGGTGGTGACCGTGCTCGGCTTCGTCATTCTCGCCGCCGTCAGATCACTGTTGATGGCATCGCGGCGAACCGAGTTCGCGCAGGAGCGCTCCGCCCATCTGGCGGCGCTCGTGCGCGACCTCTCGCTTGCCATTGGCTTGGCGATCATCAGCACTACGCTGATCGCGACGTTGCGGCTCTGGACCGTCGGGCCGGCCTTGGGGGATCTGCTGCGAACAGGCTTCGCAATTCCGATCTACGTTCTGTTTGCATGGGCCGTATGGCGGCACAGACGCACAATGGCAGTCGCCGTCGCCGGTCCGCGCCCCAGAAGCCGCTGGCGCACCCGTCTCGCCAAAGTGTGGCCGGCAATCGTGATCGCGTTCCTTATAATCACCTTTCTCACCACTCAGGCCGCGCTAACCATGGGAGCATCGCTTCGTGGGTCGGCCGTTCTGCTGACCGGGTTGATATTTCTCGCCGCACCGCATCTCGACGCAATGATCGGGAACTGGGCGCAACGCGGATTGGAGTCTCCTGACATCTCGATCTTGGCAGCGGCAGGGCGACAGACCGCCCGCTTCACCGTTGTGGCTATTATGATTGCCATGCTGGGAACGCTGTGGGCGACACCGCTGGCTGCCGGGTTCGGCATAGATCTGCGAGAGGTCGTCAAGGGCGCATCCGGTGTGGCGCTGATCATGTTGGTGGCGGCGTTTCTGTGGAACGTGGTCGGCGCAGTGGCGGTTCGCGCCTTGCGCGCGGAGTTGCCCGCCGCAGGTGATGACGAGGAGGCGCTGGGTGCGCCGCGTTCACGGCTGGGCACGCTGGTGCCGCTGATCAGCGCGGTCGGCAAATCGAGCATTGTGGCCTTGGCGCTACTCTCGATCCTGGTGTCGATCGGGGTCAATGTCTGGCCGCTGATCGCCGGCTTGAGCGTGTTCGGGCTGGCCATCGGCTTCGGCTCGCAGACGCTGGTGAAGGACCTGGTCTCCGGGCTGTTTTTCCTGATCGACGATGCATTCCGCTTCGGCGAATATATCGAATCGTCAGGCGCCAAGGGGACCGTGGAAAAAATCTCGGTCCGGTCGGTTTCCCTGCGCCATCAGCGCGGTGCCTTGGCGACAATCCCCTATGGCGAGATTGGCAAGATTCAGAATTTCAGCCGCGACTGGATGATCGAGAAACTGACCTTTCGCGTTGCATTCGACACCGATGTCGAAAAAGTCCGCAAGATTTTCAAGAAGATCGGCCAGGATATGTCAGCCAACCCGGAACTTGCCGCAGATATGCTCGAGCCGTTCAAGAGCCAGGGAATTGGCGAAGTCGAGGACGGCACGCTCGTTATCCGGGCCAAATTCAAGGCGAAAGCGGGCAGACACTTCATGATCCGCCGCGCCGCTTTGATCGCCGTGCACCAGGCATTTCAGGAAAACGGCATTAAGGCCGTCCCAAAGCCACTGACATCTAATCCCGGAGCAGCCTGATCTTGGACAAGCGGAAAGGCCGTACCGCGCTGTGAGCGTGACCGGCGACCAAACGGGCTCGTCGCTTTGAAGCGTGTCTCTGAAGGGACCTCGCCAAAAATCCTTTTATAGAACGCCGCAAACCTCCCGAGATCGGTTTGCCGGGGTTCATGGTGCTTGTGGGCAACCGCGCAAAACACTCGTTGTCCAGCGAAGTTTCGGTTGCGATCCAACAGCATGGGCCTGAAATTTGGCGAAGAGCAGGGTCCAAGGGAAGCATTTGTGGGTTCTGAGCGTTTACCACAATAGAGTTTGCCATTGCCGTCGAAGGCGCAGATCCGCTGCGAGCCTCCAACACGTGGCGCTTTCCTCGGTGACCACAGGGCTTGCGGCGGCAAGCCAAGGAAAAAAATGTGCGCTCAAGCTTTCATCAACCGAATTGCGACGGCCGTCCCTGACCATAGCGTTCACAGGTTCTTCCTGCAGTTTGCTGGCTCTCAGTTGACGGCAAACCCCCGTCGCCGCGCGATTTTCAATCGCATGGCGGACAAGGGCGGGATCGAGCATCGCTATTCGTGCTTTGCGCCTGCCGACGATCCCGAGGGTCCGAGTGTGGACATGGCGGGCGTTTTCAAGCGGGGTGCATTTCCAGGAACGGCGACACGCATGGAGATGTTTTCGGCCGCTGCGCCGGTTCTAGCCCAGCAAGCCGTGGAGCGGCTCCTCCAGGATAAGGACAGGACGAGCGTCACGCATTTGATCGTGACGACGTGCACCGGTTTCTCCGCCCCCGGTATCGATCTGGAGATAATTGCTCGATGCAATTTACCGACCACCGTTGAGCGCACGATCATCGGCTTCATGGGATGCTACGCGGCAATCAACGCGCTCAAGCTGGCACGGCACATCATCCGGTCCGAACCCGAGGCTCACGTTGTAATCGTCTGTATTGAACTCTGTACGCTCCATCTCAGGGAGACCAGCGATCTCGAAAAACTGCTGTCCTTCTGCCTCTGGGGTGATGGTTGCGCGGCCGCGTCGGTGACTGCCCGCCCATTCGGGATCGGCCTGGATAGTTTTCACGCGATCGTCGCCGCCGACAGCCGCGACCTGATGACCTGGGGCATTCGCGACGACGGTTTCGACATGGTTTTGTCGGGACAAGTCCCTGGCGCAATTCAAGGTGTGCTCGCCACAGGTATCGGCGGCATTCTGGGAGCCAGCAGCGTCGGAAGCGTTGATCTTTGGGCTGTCCACCCAGGCGGGCGCTCGATTCTCGATGCCGTGGAGCGCGCGCTGAATCTCCATCCCCGTGCTTTGTCGATTTCGCGCGAGGTCCTTCGCGAAAACGGAAACATGTCTTCAGCCACGGTCATGTTCGTGCTTGAGCGAATGCTGCGCGAGTTCACGGAAGACCGAGTGGGTTGTGCCATGGCATTCGGACCCGGCCTTACGGCTGAGACGATGATGTTCCATACGGCCGGCAATGCCTGAGTTGACCAAAGATCTCGACCGCCGTCGGATCGAGCCGGAACTGCTCGATATGCTGCCCCCCGACGATCCGAGGGCAATCGGGTCCCGGCGCGACCTCAATTGGATAAACGCGCTGATGTTTCAGAGCGCGATCATGTCTGGTCTCTTGAAGGCGAACGTGCGCAAAACGCCTACCAGGATTCTGGAACTCGGCTCCGGCGACGGAGCATTCATGCTCTCGGTTGCAAGACGTTTCGCCAGGAGATGGACCGATGTGGACCTGGTCATGCTTGACCAGGTCAACCTCATCTCAGACAAACGGCGCGCGGACTTCGCCGCACTCGGATGGCGAGTTGAAACCGTCACCGATGACGTCTTTGACTGGATCGCAAAGCCCGGCGCGGGCGCGTACGACGTTGTCTCGGCCAATCTGTTCCTCCACCATTTTTCCGACGCGGACTTGAAGGTTCTGTTTGCAGCGCTTCGTTCGCAGGCACCGGTGTTCCTCGCCACCGAGCCAAGCCGGAACGCAAGTGCCTTGAGAATGTGCTCCCTCCTACGCGTCATTGGCGCAAACGAGGTGACCATGCACGATGCAGCCGCGAGCGTCCGCGCGGGGTTCGCGGGCAATGAACTTTCCAGCCTGTGGCCATCGGGCTCCAGCCAGCAGTGTGAAGAACGCAGGATTGGCCCGTTTACCCACGCTTTCAGCGTCATCCCTAAGGAAGCGCTCCCGCGATGTACGACGCCATCGTCATAGGTGCCGGGCCAAGTGGCTCGTCCGTGGCCTTGGCTTTGTGCGGCCAGGGGCGCGCGGTCGCCATCATCGAACGAAGCGAATTCCCGCGCCGAAAAGTCTGCGGCGAGTTCATGTCGGCAGTCAATCTGGAGCTGTTGGACCGTTTGGGGGCGGGTGCCGCGATTCGCGCCAAGGCAGGCCCGGAAGTCAGGCGAGTTGCATTGTTTGCGTCGGGCCCTGGCATTGACGCGGGCATGCCCCGGGCAGCGGGAGACGCTTTTGGGCGTGCACTTGGTCGCGACGTTCTGGATGGCATCCTCTTGGACGCCGCCCGCAGCGCCGGAGCCGAAGTTTTTCAGCCTTACCGCGCGGTGAAGATCATCAGCGATGGGGAGAACGCCGCAGTCCGGATCAGCGGCAAAGGCGATCAGAGGGTTCTCGCTGCGCCAGTCGTGATAGCCGCGCATGGCTCTTGGGAGCAGGGAAAGCTTCCAACCAACCTCCCAAAAAGCAGTGCGCCTCACGATCTGTTTGGCTTCAAGGCGCATTTCAAAGGAGCTTCGCTCGCCCGAGACCTCATGCCTCTCCTGGTATTTCCGGGCGGCTATGGCGGCATGGTGTGGACGGATCAGAACAGGATGTCGCTGTCCTGCTGCATACGCCGCGACGTATTGGCCAGGTTGCGTGAGAAAAGTGGTGCCTTGTCGGCGGGCCAGGCCGTTCACGCGCACATCGTGGCATCCTGTCCTGGTACGGTTTCCGCGATCGGGGGCGCAACGCTCGATGGCGAATGGCTTGCCGCCGGGCCTATACGCCCTGGCATTCGTCCGCGTTTTGCCGACGATATATTTCGCGTCGGCAACATTGCCGGCGAGTCCCATCCCATCATCGCCGAAGGCATCTCCATGGCCTTGCAGTCCGGCTGGCTGTTGGCCACCGAATTGGCCAGGTTCGACCGGTGGGATCGCGAGGCGCGCGTTACCGCCGGCAGTCGCTACTCAAAGGCCTGGAACAGACAATTCGCAACCCGCATTCGCACCGCCACCGTTTTGGCACGCATTGCAGCCCTCCCTCAATCCGCTGCGGCGATGAGGGCTTTCGTCAGTTGGTTTCCCCAAAGTCTGGCGATCGGAGCCAGACTGTCAGGCAAGACGAAAGCGCTGCCGGTTCCACGTTGATCGCTCCACTCCGACCAACAATGGCATGCTTTTGATCGGCCTTCAGCCCCTGTAGCCAAGCGCTGTGGCATCGATCAGAAGACGGTTGCGAAGCCGAGCGACCGGACAACGTTCGCGCTGTTATGCAATTGCCGGGTTCGGCAGCGTGCGAAGTCGAAAACATGGTTGCTTGAGGAAATACTCCAGGGAGTTCCGCGAATAATTTCGGCCAGCAATCCGGAGCCTGCTGGAGGAGCAACGACGATGACGACCTGGCAGCGTGGCCGGGAAGCGCGCAACGCCCGTATCCAAGCCGGCGAGAGGCTGGCGAAGGGCAAGGTCGTCGATGCGCGCGACGCCACCAGACTGATGGAAGCGGTGGTCCGCCCTGGCGATCGCGTCTGCCTGGAGGGCGACAACCAGAAGCAGGCGGATCTGCTCTGCGCCGCCCTCCTTGCTGTCGATCCAGCCAAGGTGCGGGACCTGCACATGGTGCAGTCCGGCGTCGTGCTGCCGGAGCATCTCGATCTATTCGACCGCGGCGTGGCAAAGAAGCTCGACTATGCCTACTCCGGCCCGCAGTCGGCGCGCATCGCGAAGATGCTGTTCGGCGGCAAGATCGAGCTCGGTGCGGTCCACACTTATCTTGAGCTATTCGCGCGCTACTTCATCGACCTCACTCCGAACGTCGCGCTGATCGCTGCAGTCAGCGCCGACCGTGACGGCAACCTCTACACCGGGCCTAACACCGAGGATACGCCCACCGTCGTGGAGGCCACAGCCTTCAAGAACGGCGTCGTTATCGCTCAAGTGAACGAGATCGTCGACAAGGTTCCGCGCGTCGACATACCGGGGGACCGGGTGCATTTCGTTGTCGAGGCCGACAAGCCGTTCTTCGTCGAACCGCTGTTCACGCGCGATCCCGCTGCAATCACCGAGTCGCAGATCCTGACCGGCATGCTGGCGATCAAGGGCATCTACGCGCCCTACGGTGTCAAGCGATTGAACCACGGGATCGGCTTCAACACCGCCGCGATCGAACTCCTCTTGCCGACCTATGGCGAGAAACTCGGACTGAAGGGCAAGGTGGCGAGCCATTTCGCGCTAAACCCTCATCCTGCGTTGATCCCGGCCATCGAATCCGGCTGGGTCGAGCAGATCCACTGCTTCGGTTCCGAGGTCGGCATGGATGAGTACATCCGCGCCCGATCCGATATCTTCTTTACCGGATCCGACGGTTCGCTGCGCTCTAACCGGGCCTTCTGCCAGACGGCCGGCCTTTATGCCTGTGACATGTTCATCGGCTCGACGCTGCAGATCGATCTTCAGGGCGATTCCTCCACCGTCACCACGTCGCGCATCGCCGGCTTTGGCGGGGCGCCGAACATGGGCTCTGATGCGCGCGGGCGGCGACATCCGAGCGAGCCGTGGCTGCAGGCCGGCAGGGAGGCCGATCCCGAGGGGGCAACGCTGCTGCGCCGTGGCCGCAAGCTGGTCGTGCAGATCGGCGAGACCTTCGGCGAAAAGAACGTGCCGCTGTTCGTCGAGAGGCTCGATGCTCTGGAACTCGCCGAAAGGCTGAATCTCGAGCTGGCGCCGGTGATGATCTACGGCGACGACGTAACGCACATCGTTACTGAGGAAGGCATCGCCAATCTGCTGCTCTGTCGTGATGCCAGGGAGCGCGAGCAGGCGATCCGCGGGGTAGCGGGATACACCGACGTCGGCCGTGGCCGCGACGCTAAGATGGTCCAGCACCTGCGCGAGCGCGGTGCCATCCGCCGTCCTGAAGATATCGGTATCAATCCGCTCGACGCCGACCGGAGCATGCTGGCGGCGCGCTCCATCAAGGATCTTGTCCATTGGTCGGGCGGGCTCTACGCGCCGCCCTCAAGATTCCGCAACTGGTGAGAAGGACAGCCGCCATGGAGGACCTGAGCTTCCGCCATGCCACCCGCCAGCGCGCGGCCGGCACGAAGAAACTGGCCGTCATCGGCGTGGTGGCGTCGGGCAATCTCGAAGTTCTGGCCGAACGCGTGCTGCCCGACTCCGAATGCCTGGTGGAGATCAGGACTGCGGCCGCGGGCTTCGGCGAAGTGTGGGATGCCGTGATCGTAGACTTCGTCAAAAGCTATTCGCCTGGCGGGCTCCGGTTCTCCATCAATGACGGCGGAGCGCGCCCAGACACCGTGTCCCTTAGGCTGGCGCAAGCGGCCCGGCTGATGCAGGAGGACGACCAATGAGCGCCCCTGACACACAGAGGACCAAGTTCTCGGCGGAACTGGATCGCGCCGCAAGCTGGTACGAGGCCTCGGCGCGGACACGGGTCCGGCTGCTGCTCGATCCCGGAAGCGTTGTCGAGTTCATCGGACCGGAGAAGCGCGAGGTCAGTCCGCATCTCAAACTCTTCGATCTTCCCGAGCAGTTCGACGATGGCATCGTTGTGGGACTCGGCAGGCTCGACGGTTCGCCGGTGTTTGTCGCAGCACAGGAGGGCCGTTTCATGGGTGGTGCTTTCGGTGAAGTTCACGGTGCGAAGCTGACCGGCCTGTTGCGCGCCGCGCGCGATATTGGGTCTGTTCCGGTGTTGATCCTGTTCGATACGGGTGGCGTGCGCCTGCAGGAGGCCAATGCAGGCGAGCTTGCCATTGCCGAAATCATGCGCGCCGTGATCGAGGCGCGAACCGCAGGTGTGAAAGTGATCGGGCTGATCGGCGGCCGGTCCGGATGCTATGGCGGCGGCGGTTTGATCGCTGGCTGCTGTTCGGCGTTGGCGGTCTCCGAGCAGGGTCGCATTTCGGTGTCTGGTCCCGAGGTGATCGAGACCAATCGTGGTGTCGAGGAGTTCGACTCCCGTGACCGGGCTCTGGTCTGGCGGACCATGGGCGGCAAGCATCGCCGGCTCCTCGGCGGCGCCGAAGTCTTCGTCGATGATACTGTCCAGGACTTTCGCGACGCCGTTCTGGAGCTGCTCAGTTCAATCCGCGCCTTCGGCATCGACACTTTGAAGGCCGAGCAATCTCGCCTTGAAGATCGGTTGCGGCGCTTCGGCGCCTGTCCGGATGCGGTCGATATCTGGACGGCAGAGGGCATTCCTGACGCCGTTTCCATTCCCGCGCTGCCCGCTGACCAGTTCATCACTCTCGCTGACAAAGTCCGGAGGTCCAGCCGTGACGCTCGATGACATTCTCGCCTCGCTGTTTCCCGACGGCCACGACGTGAAAAACAGCGGCGGAGTTCTGTCAGGTTCGGGTGCACTGCGATCGGGTGGCCGGGCGCTCGTCATCGGCGTCGCGGACCGGACCGCGCTCGGCGTGGACGAGGCCATCCGCCTTTCCAATTACGTCCTGGCGTCGCTTGAAAACGGAAACGCCCCGATCCTCGTCCTGGCGGACGGTGACAGCCAGCGCATGAGCAAGCGGGACGAGCTTTTGGGTTTGAACGAGTTCCTAGCTCATCTCGCCAAGTCCCTCATCTATGCGGATATGCACGGGCGACCCGCCATCGGTCTTCTCTACGGCCACTCCGCAGCCGGCGCCCTTCTCGCCACGGCGCTGGCCACCCGCGTGCTGGTAGGGCTGCCGTCCGCCGATCCGGCGGTGATGGATCTGCCATCCATGGCCAGGGTGACGAAGTTGTCGATCGAGGTTTTGCAGGAAAAGGCGAAGTCCACGCCGGTGTTTGCTCCGGGCTTGCGAAATCTTGCTCAGACAGGCGCGGTTCATCTCACCTGGGACGACGCCACCCCGCTGGCTGAGCAGCTGGACACACTTCTGGCGAACATGCCGGATGCGCGCGACCGCCGAGATGCGCTCGGCTTGAAGCGCGGCGGTCGGCCGAAGGCATACGCCATCGCGGAGCGCGTCCGTGAACTCGCACTTAAAGCTCTGTGAACTGCCGATGCGGCGTCACGATCTGATATTCGTCGGGCCGGCGGCGTGGCATTCGCTGTTGCTGACACGCAGCGATGTCGCCGCGAACGCGCTCGTCTCATGTTGGGTCGATAGAGGCTGGCCGCTCATTAGACGACGTGCCATGCCGGGTGAGGGGCATGGCGTGCCTTTGGGCCTTGCGCTGCCGTACTTCGCCGGAAAGAAGCGATTTTCGTTTCTCATGCGGCACGAGGATATCCTGTCGACGTCTCCGCCGCCCTCGCTGCGGTCCGCCGGCCCGTCGGCGCCACGCGCCTGGCGACCCACGCTCGCCAGGCTTGAGGATATCGCTTCACGGCATCGTGTGGAAGCAAGGGTGTTCGGCAGCCTTGCCTTGGCTGTCGTCACAGGATTGGACTATCTGACCGACCGCTCCGATCTCGACCTCCTGCTGCAGGTCAATCGCGACACGGATCTTAGCCGCCTGACCGCCGATCTGGCGCGGATCGAGGCGGCCGCGCCGATGCGGCTGGATGGTGAATTGATCCGCCATGACGGCGCGGCCGCGAACTGGCGGGAGCTTCACGCCGGCCCGCGAGAGGTTCTGGTCAAGACCGTCAGCGATGTCGCGTTGCTCGACGCGCAGCTTTTTCTTTCTGAAGGGATGCCATCGTGACCGTCGCCCTTGCTTTCGGCACGGGGCGGCCGCTTGCGTCAAAGGCGCTGGTACCACGTTTTCCGGATGCCGGGGCCATCGCCGCGAGCGCGGTGCGTTGCCTTCTCGACGAGCTGGAGACGTGGCCCAAACCGGGCCTTGTAAGCCACATCGATTCCGGCAGCCATGAAGACATGGATGCCGGCACATTTCGCGCCAGCGCCGCGGCCATCGGGCCGTACTTCCAGGCTTTGGCGGAAGCCGGCGCCGCCGGCCGCGCGATGGGCGCCTTGAGGGAAATCGGTCTCGATGCCGAGGCAGCCATGCTTGCGGCGACGTCGGGGGTCAACACGCATCGCGGCGCCATATTCGGATTGGGCCTGCTATGCGCGGCCGCCGGCGCCAGGATCGGCGGTCAGGTGGATCCCACGCTGTCGTTGGGAACTGTGGTCCTGCGGCTATGGGCCCGCGGCATATTCGAAGGACCGATGGTTCCGCATAGCCACGGTCAGGTGGCCCGTCGCCGCTTCGGCGCTGGTGGTGCGCGGATCGAGGCTGCCCTCGGATTCCCCAGCATTTATCATGTCGGCCTGCCCACCCTGCGAAAGAGCGTCCTTGAGGCTCCCGACGACGCCGAAGCTCAGCGTATCGAAACATGTTTCGCGCTCATTGCGGTTGTCGAGGACACCACTCTGCTGCACCGCGGCGGCCTCTCCGGTCTCGGCTTTGCGCGTCGAGCCGCGCGCTGCTTTCTCGACCAGGGCGGCGTCGGCGCACCCGGCTGGCGAGACCGCGCCCATTTTGTGCATAAGAGCTTCGTTGCCCGTCGGCTCAGTCCCGGGGGCTCAGCGGACCTCCTTGCCATGACCCTGTTCGTCGACGCGCAGGAAAGGATGCTTGCCTGATGGCCAATACAATCCTGCTGGCGCTCGCCCCGGTCTTTTTCGTGATGGCCCTCGGCTATGGAGCCGGAAGATTCGGTATCGTCGAAAACCATCATGTCGACGGCTTCAACACGCTCGTCATGAGCTTCGCGCTGCCGGCATCGCTGTTCGCGGCGACCGCTTCGGCCCCGCGTGGCGAACTGCTTGTCCAGGCGCCGCTCTTTGCCATTTTCGGCGGGGTCATGCTGCTCATCTATTTCGCCTGGTACTACATCGCGCGGCTTTTCCTGGCGACGGGCAAGGTGGGCGCGTCGGTACAGGCTCTGACCGTTGCCTTCCCAAACCTTGGCGGTGTCGGACTTCCGATTGCATCCTCGCTGCTCGGAGCGACGGGGCCGGTCTCGGTCGCCGTTGCCATGGCCGCGGGTTCGATCCTGGTCACTCCGATCACACTGGTTGTCGCCGAAATGGGCAGCCTGAAGGAGGACGGCGCCGTCAAGACGCCAGGCGCTCAGATGTTCGACGCGCTGAGGCGCGCGCTGACAAAGCCCATTGTTCTCGGCCCCGCGCTTGGAATCCTGCTCTCGCTATGCAGCGTGACGCTCAATCCTGTCATCGAAGCCTGTCTGATGGTGATAGGGCAGGCCGCAGCCGGCGTAGCGCTGTTCCTGACCGGCTTGGTCTTGTCGGCTCAATCGTTCGAGTTTAACTGGAAGATCGTGGGCGCGACCGCATTGGCCGACATTGTTCGACCTCTCCTGATGGTCGCGATCGTGCTCCTGCTGCCGGTTCCCTTTGAGATCGCCAGGACGGCGATCCTGTTCGCTGCCCTGCCGGCAGGGTTCTTCGGCATCTTTTTCGCCGTGAGCTATCGGCTCGACTCTTCGACGGTCGGCTCCATGGTCATTGGCAGCACCATCGTGAGCATCGTGACGATGGCGATCGCCATCGCCATTATGTTTCCATAGCGGCGATGGTCCTTGCAATTCTCTGCTCCGGACAGGGGCGGCAGCATCCGGACATGTTCGCCCTGACCGCCGATGCGCCGCAAGCTGCCGGTCTATTTGCCCATGCCGCAACGTTGCTCGGCGACAGGGATCCGCGCGAGATCGTGCGGACCGGATCGGGCGACGTCCTGCACCGCAACCGCACTGGCCAGATCCTCTGCTCGCTGCAGGCGCTGGCAGCCGCGGCGGCGCTGCGGGACACGCTGCCCGACCGGCCGACCGTCGCCGGCTATAGCGTCGGCGAAGTGGCGGCTTGGGGTGTTGCAGGTCTGTTCAGCGCGACCGACACGCTGGACTTCGTCGCGCGTCGGGCGGAAGCCATGGATGCTGCTTCCCCCGGTGGAGACGGGCTGCTTTTCATTCGTGGCCTTTCCCGCAAATCCATCGAGAGACTGTGCGAACGACACAATGCCGCAGTCGCTATCGTCAATCCGGGTAACGCCTTCGTCCTCGGCGGGAGCCGCGCGACATTCGAAGCCCTTGCCGGCGAAGCGAAGGCGGACGGAGCCAGGGTTGTCGAATTACCTGTGGAGGTTGCTTCCCATACGAGACGACTTGCCGGGGCGTCTGCCGCGTTTCGCGCGAGCCTGCGCCATGTTCGCCTGATGCGCTCTCCGACTGACGGCGCGCGTGTCTTGAGCGGAGTCGACGGATCTCCTGTCATCGACGCCAAGGCAGGTTTCGACAAGCTGGCGGCGCAAATATCTCAAACGGTGCAATGGGCCGATTGCGTGCAGGGTTGCGTCGAAGGCGGTGCAACGGCGTTCCTCGAACTCGGGCCCGGGCGGGCGCTGAGCGAAATGGCAGTGGGCGCGTATGGCGACATCCCAGCACGAAGCCTGGAAGACTTCAGAACTCTTCAGGGCGCTTGCGCTTGGCTCAAAGATCACTCAAGCAAGTGAATCTCGAGACGTCGGCGTGCCATGGAGCAGCTATTTTGACGGTGGGCGGCTAACCTCGCCACCAACTTGCAGGGACCACAAAAGCATGCCCTCGCTCGCGAACGCACGTGCAGCGGTTTTGGGACGATGCGTCGATCGAATGCGTTCGACGCGATGCGCTTAGAGCAGTTCACCGTTTCACAGAAACGGCGAACGGCTCTAACTCTTTGTTTCGACGCAATTCCGGACGGAAAACCGTTTCACACTTTTCCTGGAATTGCTCTAGGCCGGCACGATGGGCGACTTCCCCTTACGCAAGGCGTGCAGAAACTGCGGGTCGGCGCGCAAACTGGCGCGGACCAATTCCGGCGGTGTGAGGGCGAGCCACTGATTCAGTGACACATCGGCGAAGTAGGTGCTCTTGAACACCTCCAAATATCGCAGTGTCGTATTGCCTGTGTTCTCGATGTAGTGCCCCATAGCGAAGGGTACGTATCCGACGTCGTTGGCCTGGAAATCGAATGTTCGGGCCTCGCCCGACGCCGCGAACACGCCCATGCGGGCCTGGCCCTGGATGTAGTACTGCCATTCATTCGTATTCGGATGCCAATGCAGCTCGCGCATCCCTCCCGGTTCGACCTCGACAAGGGCCGCCGCGATTGCTTTGGAAACAGGAAACACGGCGCTGTCGGTAATTCGCACCGTTCCGTGTTTCATCCTCATCGGAGCCTGTGCCGTCATGCGGTGGCTGAAGCTCAGCGGGACCTCAACCGCGCCCGCGATCTTGTCTGCGCTGAGCGGCCCCGGAACCGGCGCGGGAAACATGTAAAGCTCGCTGGGATCGGGGACGTTCGCAAGACTCGATGCCGGAACGCCGAAATTCTTGGCGAGCACTTCGGGAGGAGTGTGCTTCAGAAAGTCGCTCAGCAGGAAGGTGTTATCCTCGTCGAAGTCGCCGTCATCGAACACCAGCAAGAATTCCGTCCCGTCTGGATCAAGGCCCTGGATCGAATGTGGAATGCCCGGCGGGAAATACCAAAGGTCACCCGCGCCGACGTCGTCGACGAAATTGTGGCCATTGGCATCGACTGCCGTGATGCGTGCTTTCCCGTAGAGGACATAGGCCCACTCGGCGGCCTTGTGCCAATGCAGTTCGCGCACGCCGCCGGCATTCAGGCGCATGTTCACGCCGGCAATGTCCTTGGAGACTCCGAGCTCGCGTGCGGTCACCTGCCGGGTCCAGCCGCCGCCAGACAGTCGGATATGCGCATCGTCGAACGAGTAACGCAGGTTCGGCAGGCTGCCCGCATCCGTGCTCGGTGGGACCATCAGGTCCGGATTCTGAGCTATTCGGGAAGGATTCATCGGACCGGGGTTGGTGCCGCCGCGGCCGTTGGCTAGCGGGTCACCGTTTTGCGCTTGGGCCAGTGTCGCCGTCGTGAGCAAGCCGCCAGCAGCTGTCGCAGCCAACATGGTTCGACGGGATATCTTATCGGTGGCTATGCTCATCTTGTTTCATTCCTTGCTGCGGTGTGCTTCTCGACTGCGCGAATTGGTTCGGCCACGGACCGGATGAGTTGTCCGATTGGCACGCAAGGCTCACGATATTGATCGGGCGCTGACGAGGTCTTTCCTGTTGACGCATCGTATAGCTGAATCGCACGATGATCGTGGCCGTGGCTCACCCGACCCTGTGTCGTCGTACCTCTCGTGTTGCTGCCAGAACCTGTGCGTTGTGTTTTGCCTGCGTGCTTTCCGCCGGATCTGATGCTGTAGGCTCGCTCTCAAGCTGTGCCGCCGATGGGTCGCTCGATCCCCAGAATTGGTTCGCGGCGCGCTTGCCGTGACAAAGGTGCAATCAGGCACCGACGACCGCAATTTCGAACAAGCAGAAAGGATTTCGCTGCTTAAGCTGGACCTGGACACTGTGCGACACGGAGGTCGATCAGCGCGCAAGCGTCGACCAGAAGCTGGGCAGAGACCTTATGCGGCATGGACTATTTCCGCGAACACCGAGCAATTCGCGGCTGGTGGCGCCTCTTGCCAACCTTCTTGCCGCCGGAATATTCGCTGTCGATACTCTTGATCCATTTGCGGGATCTGTCTCGGTCCTCTATGTGGTCGTTGTTCTGCTCGCGTCCACCGCCTTTCGCAGGCGTGGCATCGTCTTTTGTTCGCTCGCCTGTGTTGGGCTCACCGTGCTGAGCTTCTGGCTTGTTCACGGACACGAAGCCAGTGGTGGCGCCCTCAGCCGCTGCGTCATGAGCATCGCGACCATTGTCATTACCGCCCTTTTGGTTCTCAAAAACCAGTCGACCTCGACCGATCTATCCGAAAAGGCCGAACTGCTCGATTTGACGCATGACGCGATTTTCGTACGCGGCATGGGCGGTCTGATCTCCTATTGGAATCGTGGTGCAGAAGCCATTTACGGCTGGTCGGCCGAACAGACGGCGGGAAAGTCCACCCATCAGCTCCTGCAGACGGTCTTTCCAGCCAGGCTCGACGAGATCAATCGGGAACTGCTCAGCTCCAACCGCTGGGAAGGTGAACTCTTGCACACGAAACGCGACGGATCCGTCGTTATCGTTTCCAGCCGGTGGTCGCTGAAGACGGATGCCGACGGCAGACCGTTGGCGGTTCTCGAAACGAATACGGACATATCAGAGCGCAGGCGAGCCGAAACCGAGGTCCTGAAGGCCCAGGCGGAACTCGCCCATGTGACACGCCTCACCACATTGGGTGAATTGACGGCCTCGATCGCGCACGAGGTGAATCAGCCGCTTGCCGGCATCGTTATGAACGGCGAGGCGTGCCTGCGATGGATGGATCGAGACAAGCCCGATCTGGATGAGGTCCGCAGCGCGGTCAAGCGGAGCATCGCTGACGCCCAACGCGCCAGCGATATCGTCCATCGAATCCGGGCGTTGTCCAAGAAGGGCGACATCCAGATGGCCCTTGTCGACGTGAACGAGATCGTCAACGAATCGCTCACGTTGGTGCATCGTGAGTTCGTTGCAAATCGCATCGCCCTGAAACTGGATCTAGCCAACCGGGCGCTGCCGGCACTTGGCGACCGTATCCAGCTTCAACAGCTCCTGATCAATCTTTTGATCAACGCGATTCAGGCAATGGCCTCTGGCAACAGCGACTTGCGCGAAATTCTCGTTACGACTTCGATCGATGAATCGAACCAGGCAAATGTGAGGGTCCAGGATACGGGACCAGGCATCGATCCCGATAGTGCGCGTCAGTTGTTCAAGGCCTTCTTCACCACCAAGGCGGAGGGATTGGGCATGGGACTGTCGATCTGCCGGTCGATCGTTGAGTCACATGGAGGCCATGTGTGGATCGAGCCCAATCCAGGCGGCGGCGCGATATTCCAATTTTCCTTGCCACGCGTCGAAAAGGATGCCGGCTCATGATCCAACGCCCCGCCTCTCCCTCTCAACCACAAGTCGGCAATGGCGCCATGCCTCCGACTGTCCTGGTCGTGGACGACGATCCGTCGTTGCGTGAAGCCTTAAGCAGCCTCTTCCGATCTGTTGGAACGCGTGTCGAGCTTTTCGGTTCTGCTCCCGAACTGCTGAACAGTCGGCTTCCCGACGGTCCAAGCTGCCTTGTGCTCGATATCCGGCTGCCGGAGGTGAGCGGACTCGAATTTCAAACGCAATTGAGCAAGGCAGGCATTCACTTGCCGATCATTTTCATGACCGGCCACGGCGACATTCCCATGTCCGTGCGAGCCATGAAGGCCGGCGCGGTCGATTTCCTCACCAAGCCCTTCCGAGATCAGGATATTCTCGATGCAGTCGCCGGCGCTCTGGAGCGCGACAGGCAACGGCGAGACAAAGACCGGGCGCTGTCGGAGCTGCAGAGCCTTCTGAGCACCCTGACCCCTCGGGAACGCCAGGTGATGGCATTTGTCGCGACTGGATTGATGAACAAGCAAATCGCTGGCGAGATGCAACTCAGTGAAATCACGGTGAAAATCCACCGCGGTCGCCTGATGAAGAAAATGGGCGCCAGAACTCTGGCCGACCTTGTGAAGATGGCCGGCGCCCTGGGGATAGACGCTCCCGGTAAATAAGCTTGTTACACCTCTGTATAACTTTCGCTTTCGCAAGCGCGGGCGCAATATCTGGCCGAGAAGCAGTCGTTGAAGCAGCAATGTTTGGGTCATCGGCAAGCACGGAGGAATAGTGAATTGACCCGCAGCGCGATGATCTCGATCGTCGATGACGATGAGTCCGTTCGACTTGCCACTGCAAGCCTCGTCAGATCGTTGGGTTTCATCGCATTTGCATTCGAATCGGCCGAGGATTTCCTGATGTCATCTAATCTGGAAACTACGTCGTGCCTGATCTGCGATATCCAGATGCCCGGAATGACAGGAATAGAACTGCAGGATCATTTGATCGAACATGGCTATCACATACCGACAATCTTGATCACCGCCTTTCCAGAGGAGCGTGTCCGCAAACGCGCTCGGGAAACGGGCGCCATCGGCTTCTTCGGCAAGCCGTTGGACAGCCAGGCCATGATCAACTGTATCGATTCTGCGCTTCATGGCGCGCGCTAGCGGCACCTGGGTGCACCTTCGCGATTCAGGCGAACAACGCTGCAAACAGCGGCAGCGCTGAACAGAGAAGCCAACATCGAACGTCTATGGGCGTCGAAAAACAACTGATCCCCTGCGAGGTAGGCAAGGAGTGCTTCATGGCGCGCGCAGCAATAACAAATTTGGCAAACGAAGACGGGCTTCGCCGTTATCTCGGCGAGATCAAACATCTCCCCATGCTGACGCTGGGGCAGGAACAAGCGCTGGCAAAACGCTGGCGCGACGACAACGATCCGGAGGCCGCTCACCAACTGGTGTTGTCGCATCTTCGCCTCGTTGCCAAAATTGCCATGCGCTATCGCGGGTACGGGCTGCCGATGTCAGAGGTGATATCAGAGGGCAGCATCGGCCTGATCAAGGCGGTCAATCGCTTCGAACCGGAGCGCGGCTTTCGTTTGGCTACCTATGCGATCTGGTGGATCAAGGCGTCCATTCGCGAATATGTCCTGCGCTCCTGGTCACTGGTGAAGGTCGGTACGACGCCCAATCAAAAAAAGCTGTTCTTCAACTTGCGGCGACTCAAGGCTCGCCTCTCGGCACTGGACGACGGTGACCTGCGTCCAGAGCACGTGGAATTCATCGCAAGCAACCTTGGCGTGACGGAGCAAGAAGTTGTTTACATGAACAGCCGCATGGACGGGGACAGGTCGCTCAATGCGCCCCTGCGGGGCCAGGCCGAAGGCCAATGGCAGGATTTGCTGGTCGAGGGCGAGGACAGCCAGGAGTACAAGTTCGTTCAGTTCGAGGAAGCTTCCGGCCGGCACAGGGCGCTGATCGACTCGCTTGGCGTTCTCAACACACGCGAACGGCGCATCCTCGAGGCGCGTCGGCTTGCGGATGATCCGAGGAGCCTGGCAGATCTCTCCAGCGAATTCGGCGTTTCGCGCGAGCGTGTGCGCCAGATTGAGATGCGCGCCTTCGAAAAATTGCAAAACGCAGTGAAGGTTAGCTATGCGAAACGGGACAACACCCGGCCGTTGTCAGTGTGAAATGACACGACGGGAGAAGGGTCGGCTGCGGAGCGCAAATCGGCGCTGAGCAATGCCAATCAACCCGGCACCAAATACCTGTCGCGCAAAACTGGGCAGGACACCTTGCAGCCGAGGCCGTGAAGGACTGCCCGCAGAGCACACTGACGGCCTCACATGCAATCAAGAGAGAATGTTTGTAGTTATAAGATATACAAAAATCAAACAAGCGTATCATGCTGAAGAGCGTCTCCTGTATCTATATTAATATTGCTTTCAGTAATCTAAGAAAGCTTCAACTGCAGGAGCGTATTATGAAAAGATCAACATCATTCCTGGCGACGATCGTCATGGGCGCAATGCTGGCGGCTGGCTCAGCGACGGTCTCGATGGCGCACGGCGGTGGCGGCGGCCATGGCGGTGGCGGCGGCTTTGGCGGCGGCGGTCATGGTATGAGCATGGGCGGTGGCCGCGGTGCAGGCTTTGCCGATGGCGGTCGTGTCGCAATCATGGGCGGTGGCGCCCATGTCCGTGGTGTCCATGTCGGCGACGGTCATAGGTTCAGAAGGGACCGCGGTTTCGGCAGTGACTTTTATGACGACGGCTACTGCGGTTACCCGTACCCATACTATGAGTATCGCGACCTTTATCCATATTGTCCGTGAACCACCACGGCCTCTTCGAATCCGGACTCCACGGTGCGAGTGGGGACCGGATTCGAACACTGAAGGTTTTGGTTCGCACGTCTGCCGAACCGCGGCCTGACTGGAAGTACTGTTCAATATTCCATGAATTCTCAACCCGAAGGAGTATATTGTGAGAAAATCAGCAGCAATATTGGCAAAGATTACTTTGGGCGTGATGCTGGCCACCGGCTCGGCGACGGTCTCCATGGCGCGCAGCGACGGCAGGGATGGTCATGCCGTACACTTCAGCAGCGGCGCCATTGGCAACCGCCAGCACCACAAAGTCATTTTTGGCGGTCGGGAAGCTGGCGACCGGGAATATGATAGCCAGCTCTGGTTGAACGACGACACCGACACTGCTTACTGCTCGTTCGACGCTGTGAACCCGAGTTACTACGGATCCAATGGTATCTGGCACTCTTGCCTGTAACCCAATTCAGCCGGCCGCCCCTGGAAAATCGGTATCGAAATGCTCGGGCCGAGATTGGTTGTGATCGCATTGGCCGTCAGCTGGTTCCCAGCCTTGGGCGTCGAAGGCCGCCGATCCATTCAACTTAATCGATAGAATTCCGCCACCGCCACCCCGATGTCGGCGGTGGCCGCGTGAATATCCGGGCGCCGTCGCGCGAGATCGGAAGGAATGCTGGCAGGCTCGGCGCCGCTTTCGTAGACCTTTCCAGCCGCCAATCCATGGTCCGACCCCGCGCCCTGTCGCGGTTAGCACATGTTCATATTGAGCAGTCAGCGCATCGTAGGGTTGATGAAAGGGCGAGGCCCACTCCGACAAGGAGCGCGATCTTGTCCAAATCTCACAAATGCTCGGGGTCGGCGTGCGAATAGGGAAATCCAGCCGCCTTTAGGGAAGAGCGCTTCCCCTCCATCTGGCATCGTCTCCATCTGACCGGGCGAAATCCGACCCTCCCAACGACCCGAGGAAGTGCTGCCTGCACATATGAAATCCTTGGCCTCAGGCAGTCAGGGCGGTGGGATTAGTACGATGTTCTCTGCCCCTACCTAGACACATGAAACGACGGTAGTTCCAATGCGAAATGAGAATGATGTTGCGATGCCAATCTTGCTGATTACCGTTGCGGTCGCTCTCTTGTGCAGCGGGCCGAGCTTGGCTCAAATCAGCACCATACCCGCGACAGGAATGACATCGCCGCTTTCTGCAATAGGTTCGCCCCTCAATCCGGTTGCTATTCCCCTGGGCGCGGTCGAACTCGATCCGGGTGGCTTGACGGGTAGCACCCTGGGCATCGGGAATAGTTCCGTGAGCGACTCCGGGTGTACCAATGCCTTGGCGCCAAGTGTTTTGGCGTCAAGTTCCGAAGTTGCCGCAGCCACTTCCGCCCTTTCCACTTTCGACGGCGGAGGCATGAACGCAACCACATCCACGAGCGGGACGTCGTTTGTGAACCCGACGGTTTCAACGGCGTCGGGCACCTGCAACTCGACGGCGTCGAGCACGTCGTCTTTCGGCACCACAGCGACACCATCAATGACCACCGGGACATCGTCCACGAGTCTTGGAGCCGCAGTTGGGATTCCGCTTGGGTCTTCGGAGCTCAGCAATTTGGGAGTGAGTTCGCCGATTGGCATTCCAACACCCGCGTTGGCCGATCCGGTAACAAGTCCACAGGTAGCGA
Source organism: Mesorhizobium sp. CNPSo 4670 (assembly GCF_057784235.1). Classification (NCBI taxonomy): domain Bacteria; kingdom Pseudomonadati; phylum Pseudomonadota; class Alphaproteobacteria; order Hyphomicrobiales; family Phyllobacteriaceae; genus Mesorhizobium; species Mesorhizobium sp. CNPSo 4670. The sequence continues at coordinate 59,162 of NZ_JBWJFQ010000008.1, forward strand.
TTCCTACGATCAATGTATCAGGCACATCCTGCGGCAGCACGGGGCTGACGGGCATGAACCTCACGCCGTCGACATCCGGCTGCTGAAAAAGACTGATCCCTTTAGAGCCGTCTGTCGTAGGAGCCCTCGATGCGCAAGCGACCCTTCATTGTTGCTGCGCTGCTGATCATGATCGGCGGCGTTGGGCTTGCAGCCAAACACGTCTACGACCATTCCGAACCTGCGGCGGCCTCCGGTCCTGCCCCGGCGGTTCCGGTCATTGCCGGAAAGGTAGCCAGTCACGATGTGCCGATCTACCTTCGCGGTGTAGGAACGGTAATCGCCTACAACAACGTGGTAGTGCACAGCCTGATCTCGGGACCGATTACGAAGGTCACATTCACGCAAGGTCAGACCGTGAAAAAGGGCGATCTGCTGGCGCAGATCGACCCAGATCCCTATCAGGCACAAATCGATCAGATAACCGCCACTCGCGATCGCGACCAGGCGCTGCTCGTCAATGCGCAGGCAGACCTGGACCGTTACACGCAACTGCTGGCGAAGGGCTTTGCCACGTCCCAACTGGTAGCCACGCAGAAGGCTCAAGTGATCCAGCTCCAGGCGACCATCAAGGCAGACGAGGCTCTGCTACAGGCCGAGCAGATCAATCTGAGCTACACCCGTCTGACCTCGCCGATCGACGGTGTAACGGGTATCCGGCAGATCGACGAAGGCAATATCATTCACCCGACCGATACTTTTGGTCTGGTCGACGTAGCTCAGGTCCAACCGATCTCGTTGATCTTTACGTTGCCCGAGGACACGCTCCCGCAAATCCAGAAGCAGATGGCCAAGGGGCAGCAGCTTACGGTCTTTGCGTACAGCCAGGACGACAAGACCAAGCTCGACGAAGGCAAACTTTTGCTTCTCGACAACCAGATTGTCCAGACGACGGGCACGATCCGCCTCCGAGCCACGTTTCCTAACGCCAGGAACCAACTCTGGCCGGGTGCGCTCGTGAATGTACGTTTGCTTCTTGATACCCGCACTGGGGGGCTGACGGTAGCCGGGTCGGCAGTGCAGCAAGGTCCAAACGGCTCCTATGTCTACGTGATCGCGCCTGATGGAACCGCGCGGATACGGCCTGTCACCGTTGCCCAATTGACCGAGGGACAAGCTCTTATCGATTCGGGTCTCGAGGCGAACGAAACGGTCGTGGTCGACGGGCAGTACAGGCTCGAGGAGGGCGCCCCCGTTCAAGTGCTGCGGGGCAAAGCCGCTGATGAAGCCGCCCTGCAAAGCGCCGTGCAGCAGGCAATCCCGTGAATGTCTCGGCCCCTTTTATTCGCCGGCCGATCGCGACAGGCCTGCTGATGGTGGGTCTGCTGCTGTGTGGGCTGGCTACCTACCAGCTTCTGCCGGTCGCATCCTTGCCGAACGTCAACTTTCCGACGATCCAGGTGTCAGCGCAGTTGCCCGGCGCCGATCCCGAAACCATGGCGTCGTCGGTAGCCACCCCGCTTGAGCAACAGATAAGCCAACTCCCCGGCGTGACCCAGCTGTCTTCGACCAGCGCGCTTGGCAGCACGCAGCTCACCGTTCAGTTCGACCTCAGCCGCAGCGTCGACAGCGCCGCGGTTGACGTGCTGTCGGCGATCAATGCCGCAAGCCCAGATCTGCCGCTGGGCATCCCCTACCCGCCGACCATCCGTAAGGTTAATCCGGCGGATACTCCGATCCTGGTGCTCGCGCTGACATCCGACACCCTTCCACTGACGACGGTCGATGCCTATGCGGAAAACATCCTGCTGCCGAAGATCTCGCAAATCTCCGGCGTGGGTCTTGTAGGCATTGGCGGCCAGCAGAAGCCGGCGATCCGTGTTCAGGTCAATCCGCAAGCGGCCGCGGCCCGCGGCATTGGCCTTGAAGATGTTCGCAACGTGCTCGGCGAGGCCAATGTTGATATTGCGAAGGGCACGCTCAATAGCCCGCGTCAAACCTTCACGCTCAACACAAACGACCAACTGCTCAAACCTGACGCCTACAATGATGTTATCGTCGCCTATCGCAATGGCTCCCCTGTACGCATCCGCGACATCGGCACCGCGATAGACGGGCCGGAGAACCACTTTGTCGCCGGCTGGTTCGACAAGAAGCCCGCCATCTTGCTGGCTATCCGGCGCCTGCCCGGTGCCAATGTGATCGAGACGGTTGGCCGCATTCAGGCTCTGTTGCCCCAACTGCAAGCGTCGATCCCGCCCGGCATCAAGGTATCGGTCGTTTCAGACCGCACACAAACCATCCGTGCCTCGGTCGCAGACGTGCGGTTCACGTTGATGCTGACCGTCGCTCTGGTGGTGATGGTGATATTCCTGTTCCTGCGCAATTTCTGGGCAACGGTCATTCCCGCAATAACCGTGCCCCTCTCGCTCGTCGGTACTTTTGCAGTGCTCTATGTGCTTGGTTACAGCCTCGACAATCTGTCGCTCATGGCCTTGTCTATCGCGGTCGGCTTTGTCGTCGACGATGCAGTCGTCGTGATCGAGAACATCGTCCGTCACATCGAAGATGGCCTCACTCCGATGGAGGCTGCGCTGAAGGGCTCGAGCGAAATCGGCTTCACCATCATTTCGATTACGCTGTCGCTCATCGCAGTGTTCATTCCACTATTTCTAATGGGAGGCTATGTCGGCGAACTCTTCCAGGAATTCGCCGTAACGGTGAGCGTTTCACTGATCCTGTCGCTGGTGGTCTCGCTCACGCTGACGCCAATGATGTGCGCGCGTCTGCTCAAGAATGAGGCGGACGTCAGGCACGGGCGGCTCTATAACATTTGCGAAAGCGGCTTCGACGCGCTGCTTGGATTGTATGAACGCGGCCTAAGGATCGTCCTGCGGCACACTTTCGTGACGCTGCTCGTCATGCTCGGAACGATTGCTGTCACCGGCTATCTCTACTTCATCATCCCGAAGGGCTTTTTCCCGCAACAAGACACCGGCCTGATTATCGGCGTCACCGAGGCCGATCAGGATATTTCGTTCCCGGCTATGTCCGAGCGTCAGCAGGCGGTAACCGACATTGTGCTGAAGGATCCGGCGGTAGCTTCGGTCGGAGCCTCGATAGGAGCAACCGGCGGGAGCACGCTCAATCGCGGGACAATGTACATTGCCTTGAAGCCAAACAACCAACGTGACGTCAACGCCGATCAGGTGATCAGCCGGCTGTCATCCCAACTCGCCAAGATTCAAGGCATAGCGCTTTACATGCAAGCGGCACAGGACATCACTGTCGGCGGTCGGGTTTCGAAGACGCAGTATCAATATACTCTGACCGATGCCGATTCCAACGAGCTCAACCATTGGGCCCCGATATTCCTCGATAAGCTTAGAGCCATGCCGGGAATCGTTGACGTGGCCACCGATCAGGAGAATGCAGGACCACTGCTCGATGTGACCGTCAATCGCGAAGTCGCGTCGAGCTTCGGAATCCTCCCGTCGACGATCGACAACACGCTCGACGATGCTTTCGGCCAGCGCATCGTCTCCACAATGTTCACACAGCTCAATCAGTATCACGTGGTTCTCGAGGTCAGCCCGGAATTCCAGTACGGTCCCGAGGCGCTCAAGGATATCTATCTGAATTCTTCGACAGGGCAGCAGGTGCCGTTAAGCGCCCTGGTAACCAGCATGACGAAGGCTGCGCCGATCGTGATCAATCATCAAGGCATGTTTCCGGCGGTCACGATCTCCTTCAATCTAAAACCCGGGGCGGCGCTGGGAAATGCGGTCGCCGCGATCCAGCAGTTCGAACGCGATGCCGGAAAGCCTGCTTCGCTTGCAACCAGCCTCCAGGGCAACGCGCAAGCCTTTCAGGCGGCGCTGTCAGGCACCCCAATCCTGATCGGAGTGGCGCTGGTGGTGATCTACATCATCCTTGGCGTGCTCTATGAGAGCCTGATCCATCCGATCACCATTCTATCGACGCTGCCTTCAGCCGCTATCGGCGCCTTGTTCTTGCTGATGGCGGTCCATATGGATTTCAGCGTCATCGCCATGATCGGCGTTATCCTGCTGATTGGCATCGTCAAGAAGAACGGCATCATGCTTGTCGACTTTGCGCTCGAGGTCGAGAGGAACGAAGGTCTCAGTCCACAGGAGGCAATCTACCGCGCTTGCACCATACGTTTCAGGCCGATCCTGATGACCACCATGGCGGCGATGCTAGGCGGCGTGCCGATGATGCTGGGCACCGGCGCCGGATCGGAAATCCGCCAGCCGCTCGGCTACACGATCGTGGGTGGCTTGGCGCTGTCGCAGATTCTCACGCTCTACACGACACCGGTGGTCTACTTGTATCTTGAGCGGCTCGGCAAATTCCTGGGTGGCTTGCGAGGCGCAAAAACACCGCCTGTGGAGCCCGAGCAGGGCGAACTCTTCTCCGAAACGAGGCACCCAGCCGGCTAGGCGAGAGGTTCAGGTCCCGTTGTCAGGGGGTATGAAGCAGTAGACGCTGTTCCCAGCCGCGCAAATGTGGGCCGTTTCGTTCCATGAGTAGGGGTGTTCAGGCACCCTTTTGGACGGCTCGATCGGCGTCCATACTCCGTTGAGTTTGCCCCACCACTTTCCCCCTTCGAACTTGGCGACCGTTGGCCGACAGTCGCCGCCGTTGCAGCATGAGCCACCCAGCGTGTTATGCATCCCCATGTAGATGCTGTGCCACTTCTCGTGCCCCTGGCCGTAATTGCCCTCGGGAGGGCCAATGGGGACGTGGGAAGTGTGGTCCTGGGCCAGTGCGGGGCTGGCCACCAGCAGGAAAACCAGTAGGCGGAAGGCCATTACTCAACATCCTCCAATTGGTGTTACGGATTGTCTCTCCGAAACATTCCTGGGAGCAGAAGTAGTACTGGTGGGGTATTTTCACCGCGCCGACGCAGTTCAAACATTTCATTCTTTTGCTCCTTCGCGGTTGGGGAAGCATGCATAGATTTTGCCGTTGGCATGAATAATCCATTGGTATGGCTGCATAACCCAAATGGCAAAGAAGTTACTTTGGATTGTCTGTTGGGAGGCGTCCGACGGACACCGTTTTTGACGAGAACGACGAACACAGTGGGGTCGCTGCGCGATCCGCAATTGGCACGCTGGTCTCCGGCTTCGCCTGGAAACCAATGAAGAAGCCAATCGGCGCAACGGGCGAAACGCGAATTGGGGTGGCGTTTGCGAAAGACATTTCTTTGCTTGGACGCAACATTCGGCGCTCGATACCGAGGATTTGAACGCATGGCACCCAGGAAGTCGATGCGGCCTTGCGAGTCCGCCGCTGGCGGCGGGCGCGCGCTGCTGGTGACCGGAACAGCCCTCACGGAGCAGGGCATCGCCATTGGCGGCTCGACGACGCTGCTGCACATGAATCTCACGCCACCCTGGACGGCGATCGCAGTTCGACCAGTCGGATCCGCAGCTCGCGAGGCGACGGCCTGGAGGCCGAGAGCAACGGGCACTGTCCAACTCGGATGCTCCTTCCCTCTGGGCCGCCGTCGGCATGCTTCGGTGCCTGGCTCCGCGATCTCCGCCGGCATCGACCCACTCGACTCGGCGATCATCGATGCGTTGTCGTGGCGCGACCGTATCGGTAAGACGCACTGGTTCGAATTCCTCGCCATGACGGGACCGCTCTGCCTTTTCGTCGTGCTCGCGGGCTCAACCGCGGACGTGGTCGCCAGATCGTTTTTGATTTTCTTCGCCATCTATTCAGACCTGGTGATCGTCTTGCTTTGGTTTGCGGAGAAAGACGATGCCCAGACTGAACCGACCCAGTCTCATCCACGCCCCAAGCGCATCGTTCCTTGCGTGAAGGGCCAAGGGGATGATCATCCCCAGTTCCTACAGCCAGTGGATGCAAGCGAAGCCCATAGTCGACGATGCGACCGGCGTCGGGCGCGTCAAGCAGGAGAGTGGGATGGCTAATCGGGCGCGGTACCTTGTGGTGCCCAGCTTCCTAGTGCCTCTCGTTGCATGTTCGGAAGCATCGGCGTCCTACGTTGGGGATCGCTTCTTCCCCTCGACGCTTGCGACCGTGGTCCCCACCCCGGCTGACTTCGTCAATTTTCCCCAATTGATGCAGTTGCCCGACACCGGCTCGCGCGAGATCGACTTTCCTTTCTCCTACAGCAAGCTCATCACCCCGGATTGGTCCGTGTCGTTCACCGCAAACTACCGCATGGTCGATCGGGGGGGCACGCGCTCGGGCTTCGACGATTGGGTGCTCGGCACCCAATATGAAGTCTATTCCAATGCCGAGCATGAGTTCGTGTTCTCGGCAGGCGGTACGCTGGCGCTGGGCGGCACCGGATCGTCCGACATCGGTGCCAAGTCGTTCTCGACGCTGACACCGACCCTTTACGTCGGCAAGGGCTTCGGCGATCTGTCGGATTCGCTGGCGTGGCTGCGTCCGGTCAATGTCACCGCGACTCTAGGAGTCGCGCTGCCGACCGAATCCACCACCCTGACCGGCGCCACCGCGGTCGACAACCCAGACACCTTGCAATGGGGCTTTGCCCTGGAATACAGCCTGCTCACCAATGCGCATTCCGCTGACAAGGGTAATGCTCATCGCTTCGCCGAGGGCTTTGTGCCGCTGGTGGAATTCGCAATGCAGACGCCGCTGAACGGGCCGTCGGCTGGACAGACCACGGGCACGATCAATCCTGGCGTTATCTGGGTGGGCGAGTACGCCCAACTCGGGGTGGAGGCGATCGTTCCGATCAATGCGAGTTCGGGCCGCGACATCGGCGTGCGTGCACAGCTCCACCTCTATCTCGGCAACATTTTTTCGAACGGAATCGGAAAGCCGATCTTCGACTGATCGCGCGCCGCGCCTTGCATGAGTCTGTCCAGGTCTCCGCGGCCAGGGACGTAGCCGCCACGCGAGGACCTCGGGCCAATCGGCGAAAGCTGGCGGCAGGAATAAACTTCTGGCCCTATGCACCAGATCATTTCTTATGTGTGGAATGATACTTGAAGATTAAGTAAATAAACAATTGCAGCCATGCTTAATGTGCTTTGTATAGTTGTTCAGAACGTATTTCGAAACCTATATAAGGATTGCGGGCATAGCGATATCTCTATCGCCAATTCGGAATTTGCCGCGCTGTGCAACAGAACGACACAACAGGTGAATCGCATGGGTTCTCTTTCAATAGGGGCTGCAATCGCGGCAGTCCTTCTGCCAACCGCTTGGGCCGCTGCCGCAGCTTCGCCTCCAGGACGCATGCAGGCAAAGTTCGATCGTGTCGAACGAAAAACGAACAGCAACCACACTTCGTTGCCGAGGCACGGTGAAGTACCGACAACCAGATCGGCCAAGAAGCCGGCATCGCAGCTCGACAACGACGGGGACAAGTATCCCCCGACCGATCTTTTTTCAGGCATGAACCGGTTCTGATGAGAGGTGTTGCGCCTCTCACGACACGGTGATTGCGGTTGAGGCTGACTTGACCGCCCCGTCGACTCGAGTTGGGCCCACCTGCGACAGACGAGCCCCAGTTGCGACGTCGGATCTTGTCTCCGAAACCGCGCGATGCATCGCGCCGCAAGCAAGTCGCATCGCCGAAGGTCCCGACGCCGGCAACGCTCAGGCGATCGACCGTGAATCGGTTCCTGCTCGGAAGGCAGGAGGGAAAAATGGGCCGATGACGACATGTCATCGGCCCAATAACTCGAGCGGTGAGAAACGCTCCCGGGGGGAGGAGCGCCTTCACAATCGATCGGCGGGCGTGGGAGGGGCCCGGAGAACCAATCTGGCACGAGTTGGAGCGCTGCCACGATGGTGACGAAAACGGATCGAAACCACCGATCGCAACGCCCACCCACAAGCTAGTGGTTATTGCTGCCGGTGCTTCGTCGTTCTTGCCGGCTTTGCATCCAGCTTGCGGATTTCGCGCGGAACGTCAAAAAGCCCAGGCCAAGCAGGGGACCCCGCTCAAGGTCATCAAGACCTGACGCACAGCCGCGCCAAATCGACCAATCACCTGGGATCGGCCGCAATTGAAGAACCGGCCCATTGGTCAGCTCGGTACATGCACCATTACAATCGATCGCGACGTCCAATCACAAACCAAAGTATGAGCAGTTCAGACCAATACTCTAAGTCCACCTACGGATGTAGAATGGAGTAAATCATCACCGGCGCTCTACGCTGACATCAGATGGGATAACCCGAAGGATGTGCGCCAAGCCATGTTGATGAATCCTGCCTCCCGCGACATCGATTTACCCGCGATTGCTGCCTTCGCGGCCAATGCTAGGCGACCGGAGCAAACGGACCCATTCTTGTCGGCGGATTGGCGCGCTCCGTTCAACGGCGGAAAGGCACAGCGTACCAACTCCGTGGCGCATGCGCAGTTCGGGCGCCGGAGCGCCGATGGGGCCGATTGCCGTGTCGAGATATCTTCAGGCGACGCGGTGAGCAGTCGCACGGTGATTTCAGATGGGATAGTTGCCGAGGTGGTCCAAGCCGCCGGTCATGACAAATTCGAATTCCGGTTTCGAGCGCCCATGCACTTGCTGGTGGTCTACGAGCAGGGCACGCGCCGAGACGGTGACACCTTCGTCGAAGGTTTGCCACGGTCGAAACTGCGGGATTTTGGTCGCCGGCTTACCTTGGTGCCCGCCGGTCGCGAATATCTCGAATGGCATGCACCGCGGACGGCTGCACGTCTCATGTTTGTCTATCTTGATCCTGCCAAGCTGCAAGTTCCGTTCAACGCTGGCATGACCGATGTGACGTTCGTTGCGAAGCTCTTCTTTGAGGACGCAACGCTTTTGGGCACCGCCCTTAAACTGATGAGGTCGCTCGAAAGTCCAAACCTGGAGAATTGGCGTTACCTGGAAGCACTGGGCATCGTCCTGGCTCATGAGTTGGTCCGTTTCCACGAGAGGACGCCGAGAGCCGAACCTCAGCTTCGAGGCGGACTTGCGGCTTGGCAGGAGCGGATAGTAAAGGCCCATATCGAGGCGCATTTGGGCGAACCGGTACCGCTCGCCACTCTCGCCGAGCTTTCTCGGTTGAGCCCATGTTATTTTTGCCGCGCCTTCAAGCTTTCTTTTGGGATGCCTCCGCATCGGTATCATATCAACCGTCGAATCGAGCATGCCAAGGGTCTCCTTGCGACGCGGGCTCATTCGGTGACGGACATCGGATTGACTGTCGGATACAGCGAAACCAGCTCATTCACGGCCGCTTTTCGCAAGGCGACTGGCCTGACCCCGAGTGCTTACCAGCGGAGCCTCGGATAGGCCCTGGACGGCCCGGCTGGGTGGGACCCGGCCTGGCTGGGAATTGCGCAGTCCTTGAAATTCGCCCCTGAAGTCGGCGCTCTTCGATCGAGACTTCGTTCTGGCTCTCACCTTCCCCGGCCTTGATCGGAGATCTGGGTTCTGGCGCAATTGACGGGCGAGTTTTCTCCGCCCGATCCGCCACTTCCGCTTGATCGCTCTCGCCGAGGGGGCAACTTGGTGACCGCATTTCGTCCTGAAATCGTTTCGCGTCAATATGACGTACCATTCCGGCGGTTTTGGCATCCGCACATTTCAACCATTGCCGCATGGCACAGCGATGAACGTCTGCTGGTCGCCGCGCTTGACCAGCAGCAGCGCCGACTTCTTGCTGGATTTTGCTGCGACACTAATGGCTTGGCTGGTGTCCTTCGCCGTCTTCACCGGCACGCCATTGACCGAGATGATGATGTCGCCCAATTCGATGCCGGAGGTGGCTGCCGGCTGGTCCGGATCGACACCCTCGACCACGGCACCATAAACGTGTGAAGGCACATTCAAGGCCTGGCGAACGGTTCGATCGAGGTCACCAAGCGCCAGACCAAGTGTTGGAAAACTGGAATGCAGCGGCTGCGAAGAATTGATTGCGGCCACCGGTTTGACGCTGGCGTCATTGCCGCCGATGACCACCGACAACGCAACTGTCTTCCCATTGCGCCAAACGGACAGTACCTCCCTTTTTCCCGGCAGGAGATCCGCCACGGCTCGAGACAGGGTCTTGGGCTCGTTGATGGTTTGACCGGCAAATCCGGTGATGACGTCGCCGGTCTCGATGCCGGCATGAGCGGCGGGCGATCCGTCGCCGACATCAGCGACCAAAGCACCTTCAGGCGTCGGCAGGCCGAGGGCGTTGGCGAGGTCCGTTGTAACCGGCTGCATCTCGATGCCGAGCAGCCCATGTTCGATCGAACCGTTCTTCACCAGCTTGGCGACGATCTTTTCGGCCTCATTGGAAGGGATCGCAAATCCGACGCCGACGCTGCCGCCATTGGGCGAGTAGATCGCGGTGTTGATACCGACGACAGTGCCGTTGGTGTCGACAAGAGGTCCACCCGAATTGCCGTGGTTGATCGGCGCGTCGATCTGAAGGAAATCGTCGTAGGGACCACTGTTTAGGTCGCGCCCGCGGGCGGAAACGATTCCCGCAGTGACTGTCGTTCCGATGCCGAACGGATTGCCAATCGCCAGAATGGGGTCGCCTGCCCTAAGTCTGTCGGAATCGCCCCAGGCAACAGTGGGAAGAGGCTTCCCAGCCCTTATTTTCAGGACCGCAAGGTCTGATTTTGCGTCGCGGCCGACAAGGGTTGCCGGCAGCTCGGTTCCATCGTCAAGTGTCACCATGATATCCGAAGCTCCGTCGATGACATGGTTGTTGGTGACGATGGTGCCGTCTGAACTGATGATGAAGCCGGAGCCGAGGGCCTCTGCCAGTTGCGTCGCTCCCTGCGGTGGTGCCTTGGGCGCCGGAATCCCCCGATTGCTGAAGAATCGAGGCAGCCGTTCATCGGACGACAGACCGCTGTCCGAGGGCTGGGTTTGGCCATCGGGCGCCGATGAAGTTTTCATGATCGACGTGATCGTCACCACTGCCGGTTTGTCGCCCGCAACGATCGGAGCATAGGAGGTGGCCGGAGCGCGATTGCCGGAGGCCTCCGGGGAGGAGTCCATTTTCGTATCGGCCAAGCTCGCGTTCAGAGCAACCCCAGCGACGAGCGGCGCTGCGAGGACGGCGGAGAAAAGCAGCACGGCGCGGTGCCTGCGGAGGATGTTGAAAGTTGACATGGTCGCGACCCGTGCGAGGCTTTGGTCCTGGCGCCGTGGCGTGTTCCTCGTGCGGAACCGTCTATCCGGCGTACGGCCGATCGGATGCGCTAGCCTCGCTGATTAGCTTCCGATCAAGCCGATTTACTAGGCTGGTACTGGTTGCTTCCGGTTTGTGCTTTTGTTGGCAAGCATGCGAGGGCTACTAGCGGTGCGACGCAGTGTCTTTCGAGATCGACCACGTCGATTGTCGACATGTCTCCTTGCGGGAGGCGCGCATAAGGCTTCAGTCAACTCTGGCCACTTCAGCTGCCTGGTCTGGAATCAAGAGCACCCGGTAGCTTGTCCCTTCGCATCGGAGCAGGTAGGCGGTTTGATTTGGTACGGACTCGGCCGCAATGCGCTTGGCAGAACTTGGATTTCTGCAAGGGAAGCCTTGGCTTCGCACCTGGTCGGCAACCACGCTTGCCACGGTGTCCTGGTCTTTGGCTGCAGCGGTGGCTGTGCCGGCGAGACAGATCGACAAGAAAACGCTGGCGCCAATGGATGAAATCTGCACCAGGGCTCGATTGCTGCCCATTTGTAGTCTCCTCTTCGTATTCCGCCGGCAACCGCTACCGCAGAATTGGTGGCTTCGATCTTGGAAGACGTCAGTCGTAGACGTTCACATCGTGACCGACTCCGACAGGTCGCCGCCAGCCCGACATTCATCTACGTGCCATTCTTGGGCCGCCTTCCATCGCGTTCGACGGCCAGCATACCCGCTGGTTTGTGGACGGCTTTGTCTGCTTTGCGGCGGCTGGCCCTTCCTTGCGGTTATCACCCCTGGGCTCGCTGGTGCTGCCCGCCCAGTTTGCCGTGTTACGGCAGCGGCGGGCGACCGGCCGTCTATCACATCTTTCCATTATGCCCGGGCGGCATTCTGTTCTGATATAGTGTGGTAGAAGTCCGATATCTCGGGGGACCGATCGCGTCGTCTTCTGGCAGGGCGAGGTCCTGATGCCGATTTACGCGGCAGCAGTAGCCGCCTCCGGAGGTGTCCAAAAATGAAAGCAAAGCCGCCGCTGCGGAAGTATGGCTCGACAATAGCCATTTCCGGCGCCGGCTTGTCGGTATTCTGGCTGTCCAGCGAATTGGCTGAGACGGCCGGACCCAATATTTACGTGAGTTTGACCCTCCTCGCCGCAACTGCGATCTTGACCGGCTTTCTCATTCAAGGGCCGCAAGGGCAGGGTGCGTTGGATCGCACTGGGTATGACGCGCATGAGTTCTTGGAGAGCATTCCCGGACCGGCATGGATCGTCGACACGGAAGGCCGGTTAACCGAGGTGAGCACGAGCCTTCGGGCCTATCTCGGCACCGTCGACACCAGCAATCTCCCTTGCCGGCAGGTTATTCATCCGGAGGACTTCGACCGAACTGCAGGCCTCATGTCGCAATGCGTGGAGAATGGCCAGGAATTCCATGGCGCATGCCGGCTTCGTCGCCACGATGGGACTTACCGCTGGTTCCGTGTCGCGGCTCGCCCCAGGCACGATCGGAACGGCAAGTTCATCGGGTGGTATGGTGTCCTGCTCGATATCGATGACTTGAAGAAAGTGGAACAGGCTTTGGAGGCCAGAGAGTTCCAGCTCCAGCGGCTCATCGACGCTCTTCCGACACTGGTCTGGTCCGCCCGCCCAGACGGTTCCACCGAATTCCTGAGCCGGAGATGGCACGAATACACGGCGCTGTCTCAGGAGCAGGCAGCCGGCTGGGGTTGGACTGCCGCCATACATTCGGACGATCGAGACCGGCTTGTCGAATACTGGCGATCTCTCCTGGCAGCTGGTGCGGCGGGCGAGATCGAGGCCCGGCTACGCCGCTTCGATGGCCAGTACCGCTGGTTCCTTTTCCAAGGCGAGCCAGTGCGCGATGCCTCCGGCACTGTGGTCCAGTGGTTCGGGAGCAACACCGACATCGACGATCGCAAGCGGACCGAGGAGGCATTGCGAGCCAGACAGTATGAACTCCAGCAACTTATCGACACCATACCGACACTCGTCTGGTCCGTCACTCCCGAGGGCGAACCAGCCTACATCAACAAGCAATTGGAAACCTACTACGGCCGCAAGATCGACCCCAGTCAGCCCAAGGAGGGTTCCAAGCTGGACGGGGCACTTGGACGCCTTATGCATCCCGATGACTTGGAGGCTGTGAAGAGGAACCTGATGCACTCATTGAAGACCGGGGAGCCTTTCGCCATGCGGTACCGCAACCGCCGGGGCGACGGCGTCTATCGCTGGGTTGACAATCGCGCCCTGCCACTTCGGGACGACGATGGCCGCATCGTGAAATGGTACGGCGTCATCATAGACATCGATGACGAGATGAGAGCACATGACGCCGTTCGTGCGACCCAGGACAAGCTTTCGCGCGCTTCGCAGCTTGCGAGCCTCGCCGAGCTGTCGGCCTCGATCGCGCATGAGGTCAATCAGCCCTTGGCGGCTGTCATCACCGACAGTCATGCCTGCCAACGCTGGCTGTCGGCGGATCCTCCAAACCTGCAGCGGGCACGCATTACCGCGGAGCGAATCGTTCGCGATTCCATGGCCGCCGCCGAGGTCGTCAGCCGAATACGAGCACTCTTCACACAGACCGCCTCGTCCAGAACTTCAATCGATCTCAACGAGGTGATCGGCGAGGTGCGTCAGCTTTTGTTCGACGAAATAGTCTCGCAGGACATCTTCGTTGGGACGGATCTCGATCCGGCGCTGCCGCTGGTGCTCGCCGACCGCGTGCAGATGCAGCAGGTGCTGGTCAATCTGGTCCGCAACGGGATCGACGCAATGAAGTCGACAATCGACGTGTCGAAATCACTGAAGTTTGGATCACGTCGCTATGGGGAGAACGAGATCCTGGTCGACGTCCGCGACAACGGCGACGGAATTGCCGAACCAGAACGAATTTTCGAACCGTTCTTCACCACGAAGGCGGAGGGGATGGGCATGGGCCTGGCAATCTGTCGCTCGATACTGGAATCACACGACGGCCGGCTTTGGGCAGAGAGCATCGAGCCAAGGGGAACGGTGTTCTCGTTTACGCTGCCGATCCAATCGGGCGATCCGGCATGACCCAGGACGACTGTATCATTTTCATCGTTGATGACGATAAGCGCATATGCGCCGCGCTGTGCGACCTTCTGGCGGCAAGAGGCCTGGCTTCTGTTGCCTTCAACTCGATTGCCGAATATCTAGCTTTTCCCCGGCCGGACCTGCCCGGTTGTCTGATCCTCGATGTCGAACTACCGGACATCAACGGGCTGGAATTCCAGAAACAGACCGGCCACGAGCAACATCCGCCAATCGTCTTCATCACCGGACACGGCGACATTCCATCTTCTGTACGCGCCATCCAGCGCGGCGCCGTGGACTTCCTCACCAAACCGTTCAGCGAAACCGAGTTGATGAAGTCCATCCACAGGGCGATCGATCGGGATTGCGGCGTCCGCCTGGAGCGGGCCGAGCTTGTGGCGCTACAGCGCCGCCTTTCCTCCTTGACCTCTCGCGAACGCCAGGTTCTGCCGCTGGTCGTCAGCGGTCTGCTCAACAAGCAGGCGGCTGCCGAACTTGGGATCAGTGAGGTGACGCTGCAAATCCACCGCGGCAAGATCATGCACAAGATGCAGGCAGCATCGCTGGCCGATCTCGTGAGGATCGCCCAAAGGCTGCAAGTACCAGTAACTCATTCTCGGCGCGCAGGAACATCTTCGAAATGAAAACTGTACGGAAATCAACGATCGCGGTTGTCGATGACGACGTTCGGGTCCTCGAGTCGATCGAGGATCTCCTGGAGTCGGCGGGGCACTCGGTGCGTCTGTTCTCATCCCCTCAGTCTTTCCTCGAACGCGACGAGTTGCGTAAGATAGATTGCCTGATTGCCGATATCGGCATGCCAGTTGTCGACGGCTTCGAGCTTCGCCGGCGTGCGCGAATTGTGCGCCCCGACTTGCCCGTCATTTTCATAACGGCGCGCCATGAAGCCGCAGACCAAAGGCGCGCGGCTGCTGAAAGTCATCATGGGTTCTTTCGAAAGCCCTTCGATGCTTCAGCATTGCTTGCGGCGGTCGCCCTGGCCGTTTTGGCCTCATCGCAAGGGGAGTAATGATGACAAGTGATCTGATGACCAGAGATTATGAACGCCAGCTGCTGCAGCCGACGCAGTCATACGCCCGTCCGGTGGCTGCCCCCATCTATGCTGGGACTACCCAAAATGCATTCGTCTTCATCGTTGAAGACGATGTTGCGATGCGCGAAGGGCTGGTCGATTTGTTGGAATCCGTCGGTTTGCAGAGCCAGGCCTTCTCGTCCCCGACCGAGCTGTTGAACATGGAATTGCCCGATCTTGCGAGCTGCTTCGTGCTGGACATTCGTATGCCTGGCATCAGCGGTCTCGACTTTCAGGCTCGCCTTGTCGCAGCCGGCGTCCGTATTCCAATCATATTCATGACCGGCCACGCCGACGTTCCGATGGCGGTGAGAGCCATGAAGGCTGGTGCAGTCGACTTTCTGACGAAGCCGTTTCGCGAACAGGAAATGCTGGATGCCGTCACAAGGGCCATCGAGCTGGACGGCATGCGCCTCGATAGCAATCGGCGGGCGATCGAGACGTTCACCCGATTTCAGACGCTGAGCGAGCGTGAACGCGAGGTGATGGATCTGGTGACGGCAGGATTGATGAACAAGCAGGTTGCCGGAAGGATTGGCGTGGTAGAATCTACGGTTAAGATTTATCGTGCTCAAGTCATGAGAAGGATGGGCGCGCAATCCCTGGCCGATTTGGTCAGGATGGCCGAGTTGCTGCGCTCGGCACCTGCTCCCACAACTAGCCTCAGGGCTATTTTGGATAGACCTAAGTAGTGGTCCAACGCGCCGAACGAATACGAAACTGTACCAAGCCAGAATGGAGGCTCGGATACGCTTCCTTTATCCTTGCGCTTCTCTCCGCGGCAGCGCGCAGAAAGACATTCTGCCCGATCGCAATAGAGGGGGGTCTGGGAGCGGTATCATCGATGTCGATGTTGCAGAACATTCTCGACTGGAGCGTGGCCGAAGGAGATTTGCCCTTCGTTGTCGGCCGAAACGGCGTTCGCTGCTCCGGCTCAGCCAGTGAAGCGTCTCCGGTGGGCAGGGCCGCGGAGGACGCGCTTTTCCGTATTTTCTCGATATCGGCATCGATTTTCGCGACCGCTGCCATGACCCTTGTCGATCGCGGCAAGCTCGATGCCGGTACTCCCGCCGAAGACATCGTCAGAAAGCCGACCTGCCAGCGACACGATCGGTCCAATGCAGACGTGCCTGAGCAAAATCCCTTGCCGCCGACCGCGCCTTTCAGCCTCGAATGGAGTCCAACAACAAGGAACTAGGCACAATGACATTGCACATGATGCCGCCAAGAGAATTGCGGTTTCTTCGCTTCGCGCAGAGCACGGCACCAAGATGCGCTGGCGCCTCCGGTTCGCCACGTCTTTCGGACACGGCCCAATATGATCCCGGAGCGCCGGTCCCGACGAGTTAAAGGTCGCAAAAAGATGCAAAGAAGATCGCCCGGATCTTCGAGCATGAGGCCGGCAGCGGCCAGGACGACTGTCACGGCAAGTGACGGTGAATTAGGGATCGGAGAAATCCTGTCTTTCGGCTCCTACCGCTTGATCGGGACTGAGCGATTGCTGGTCAAGGATGGCACACCGGTCGCCATCGGCGGCCGCGCGCTCGACGTTCTGATTGCGTTGACCGGCCGAGCGGGTGAGATCGTGAGCGGGCGAGAACTGATCGATCTCGTTTGGCCGGGCGTCTTCGTAGAGGAAGCCAATCTTCGTGTGCACATCGCCGCCATTCGCAGAGTGCTGAGAGACGGCAAAGACGGGTGTCGATACATCGTCAATGTTCCTGGCCGGGGCTACACTTTCGTTGCACCGGTTCGGCGCTCAAACGCGGACGGCACCGACCTGATTGTCGCTCCTGACGGTCCCGTGCTGCCCCCAAGTCTCCCGGCGCCCTTGCAACTGCTGGTCGGACGGGACGAGACCGTCGCCACCCTGTCGTCGCTGCTGTTGTCGCGACGCTTCGTCAGTGTGGTCGGGCCAGGCGGAATAGGAAAGACGACCGTCGCCGTCGCGGTCGGCCACGCGCTGCGTCGGGAATTAGGCGACGATGCGGTTTGCTTCGTTGATCTCGGTTCGCTCACCGCTCCAGCAGACGTTCCCGCTGCCGTCGCATCGGCACTCGGCTGCTTTGTCCAGGAGCCCGACCCCGAGCCGTACATAAGCGCCTTCCTGGCCGATAAGCGGACCTTGGTCGTTCTTGACAATTGCGAACATGTGATCGAGACGGCTGCGCCGCTGTGCGAACGCCTCTTTCGCGCAGCGCCGTCGCTGCACTTGTTGACGACCAGTCGCGAGTCGTTGCGCGTTGAGGGCGAGTATGTGTATTTGCTGATGCCTCTCGACAGTCCGCCTAACGACACGCCATCTGCCGTTCAGGCGCTGGCTTCGCCCGCCGTGCAGCTTTTCATGGAGCGGGCGGGATCGAGCGGGCACCGTGCCGAGCTCAGCGACACGGAAGCTCCAATCGTTGCGAATATCTGCCGCCGGCTTGATGGAATTGCTCTGGCGATCGAGCTGGTTGCCAGTCGTGTGGGCACCAACGGTATTCAAGGAACCGCCGATCTCCTGGACAGCGGCGCCGGGCTGTTCCTGCAGGGCCGGCGATGCGCGTCGCCCCGGCATCAGACGCTGCAGGCCATGCTCGACTGGAGCTTCAGGCTCCTGTCAGCGGATGAGCAGAGAACCCTCTGCAGGCTGTCCGTATTCGTTGGCCAATTCACGCTGGCGGCGGCCCATGCAGTCGCCGGGGACGATGGCGAGACGCAAATGGTCACCAACACGATCGCCAGCCTGATCGACAAGTCTCTCATTGGGGTATTGTCGACAAGCGGGCCTGCTTACTACAGGCTCCTGGACACAACACGCGCCTATGCCGCGGCCAAGCTCGCGGAAGGCGGGGAGGCGGACGCGGCCGAAAGACGTCACTCTTGCTACTTCGTCGACTTGCTGGAGCAAGGCTTGGCCAAAGGGTCGGCTTTTGATGCCCACAACGTAGCCGCCTACGCTCCGCACATCGGCAACGTCCGCAAAGCGCTCGCGTGGAGTTTTTCAAGCTCGGGCGACCGTTCCATCGCCATTAAGCTGGCTGCGCATGGGGCTGCGTTATTCCTGGGGCTTTCACTGTTGGATGAGTGTCAACAATGGTGCCGGCGAGCACTGGGCTCGCTGCACGAGACGGATCACGGGATGCAACTGGAACTGGAGCTCCAGGGAGCTCTGGCGATGTCAGCCATGTACGCCCGCGGCAACAGCTTGGAAGTCAGGGCCGGCATCGAGCGCGGCCTGGACCTCTCCGAGACTTTGCGGGATGGAGGACGTCAACTCCAGTTGCTTTCTGGACTCTACATTTTTCTCACGCGCCAGGGCGACTTCAGCGGCGCGTTGGCGGCGGCCAAACGAAGCGACACCGTTGCCAAGGCGAGCGGCGGCCCGACCGAAAACGCAATGACCGAATGGATCTTGGGTGGATCGTATCATCTGACCGGCAATCAGGCGGCTGCGCTGCGTCACTGCAAACAAGGCA
Source organism: Mesorhizobium sp. CNPSo 4670 (assembly GCF_057784235.1). NCBI lineage: Bacteria > Pseudomonadati > Pseudomonadota > Alphaproteobacteria > Hyphomicrobiales > Phyllobacteriaceae > Mesorhizobium > Mesorhizobium sp. CNPSo 4670. The sequence goes on from NZ_JBWJFQ010000008.1 coordinate 77,904, forward strand.
TGAGGCTTGCGTCAGATTTCAAGCTGGGGAGGGTGAGCTTCTTTGGCCACGACCACCGTGCATCAGGGCTCGCAACGCTCGCCAGGTCTTTGTGGCTGTGCGGCTTCGCGGATCAGGGTTGCAAAATTGCACGTCAGGGAATCAAGACTGCGCAAGGCTACGATCACCCGGTCTCATCTTGCATTGCTCTCATCTATCTCATCCCTGTTCTCCACTGGAGTGGCGATCTTAAAGCAGCGGAAGAGCATACCGAAATCGTAATCGAGCAGGCCATCAAATACTCCCTTGCCCCCTATCACGCCGTTGGCCTAGCGCTGAAAGGTGAATTCATGGTCGCGCGCGGCGATGCGGCATCGGGCGTCGAAATCTTGCGGGCAGGACTGAAAGCGATGGATGCCAATCGGTACCGCATCGTGACGTTGCCGGCATCGCGTGCCTTGGCCGAGGGCCTGGCCCTTTCCGGTCGGCCGGAGGAAGCGCTGGCCACCATAGACGAGGCTGTGGCGCATGCGGAGCAAGTCGGCGAGATACTGTGGTTGCCCGACCTGCTGCGAGCCCGAGGCGAAATCCTGCTGGCGCGGCCGAGACCGGACCTTCCAGCAGCAGAGGGTTCGCTGCTCCGCTCGATCGATCGTGCCCGCAAGCAATCCGCCCTGGGCTGGGAGTTGAGAGCTGCAATTCCTCTGGCCCGCGTGTGGCGGGAACGCGGCCGGAGCGGGGACGCCCGCTCCATGCTCGACCACATCTACCAACGGTTCAAAGAGGGATTTGGAACCCAAGATCTGGTTGCCGCGCGCCGACTTCTCGACGAACTGAGCTCGACCAACTGAGTTCTGCAAACCAGTCGCGGTCCGCCTTCAACCCCGTGGCTCTTTCGTGCTCGCGCCAGGCGCCTGGAGCGATGCCCCACGCATGTGCCTATCCACAGCCTGTCTTGGGCGCGAATATTTACAGCTATTTGCAACGCTGAACTCGCCTCACAGCTCATAGAGCGGATAGTTCCATGGAGTACCAGGCAATCGGCACGCTGGAGGGAGTCAGAATTGGGACATTCGCGTGGCTTCATCGCACCGAACGCTCCGGAACATTTCCTCCCTGGCAGCGGAATAGTCTTGGCGCGCGCGTTTGCAAAATCAGGCGGATCGATCGCCCGCAGCCCTAGGTACCGCCCACGACCAAATCGAACCCTCTTGGCGCAGGAGTCCGCAGCTTATGTTTAGCACCCAATCGACAACGATAGGCGAGCGCGCGGTGTGCATTGCGCATGAAGTGAATCAGCCACTTACGGCAATACTGACAAACGCGGAAACCGCCTTGCGGTGGTTGACGAGAGACCCGGCGAATCTCGATGAGGTGAAACGGGCCATTGAACGGATTATCGGCAACAGCCTTCGCGCCGCCGATGTCGTCAGAGGCGTTCGGGATCTTGCTCGAAAATCCCCGCCCGTACCGAACAACCTCGACATCAACGACTTGATCAGAGGTCTCCTCAATCTCGTGAGCCTCGATCTGCGCCATCATCGCATCACGGTCGAGGTGGAACTCGCTGAGAACCTGGAGCCGATCAGGGGCGATCGCTGTCAACTGGAGCGGGTCGTCGCCAACCTCGTCGCGAACGGCATCGAGGCGATGAGCATGGTGCAGGACCGGCAACGAAAGCTGCGCATCATCACCCAACTCGACAAGAATGGCGATGTGCTGGTTGCAGTCGGGGACTCGGGCACAGGGCTCGATCCGGCACTTATCGATCGCATCTTCGATCCCCTGTTTACGACCAAGCGCGAGGGCATGGGATTGGGGCTGTGGATATGCCGCTCTATCGTCGCAGCCCACGGCGGTCGGCTCTGGGCCACACCCGATGTTCCGCATGGCAGCATTTTCCAATTCGTCATCCCAAAGAGAGTTGAGCCGAACTCGGTCGGATCGAGTCGATGCCGGCGGACGATGCGAACGAACCGCCAGGTCGAAGGGCTTTTTCGCGGCGCTCCATTTTGATGATCGCGTTCGGCGGCGTGGGAAGTCGGAAAACATGCCTGCCTTGAGCAATATGGCCTGCCTTGATCGACAGGCGGCGCGCCTGTGACATGTCCATAAGGCTTCACACCGCAGACCCCCGCCGCTCCTGAGTGACGGCGGGGCTGCGGCGAGACGGTGGAACCTCTCATTCACCCTTGAGCTGCTGGAGGAAGTCCTTGCCTGCAGCCGGATGGGCCTTGAACGAATGGATGCCGTCAAACCACCCATTCTGGGAGAAGTCGCTGTAATTGCTGCTGTGATCGCCACGGTCGCGACCGCTATCGCGGTCTCCCCCGTGCGACGAGGCGGCAAAGGCCCCGGTGAGCGGAACGGTGACGATCATCGCGGCAAGCACCGCCTTCAGAGGGATAGAACGCATGATTAGATATCCTTTTCGATGAGGATGGCGGCTATTTGTTCACCGCGCATTCCGAGCCGCAGGCACTCGGGAACTTTCGGGTTGCGAAGTTGATCTCGCCGCTTCCGTTCTCGTCCTGCATTACTTAACTAGCAATTTTCGGAAGTAATATGTAGTATATCAAAGTATCATTGATGCATGACATAGTATGGATCGTCAATTTGTGATGCATATATGGTGCCAAGGGGGAAATGGGCTTCATTTTCATCCCGGGCGTCCGGAACTGAACTAAGCTGGCCCGACGGCTGCAGGGCTGATCTGCACCTTGCTGCCCTCGTCAAGTTCGACCGGCGGATTCAGGATCACAAGGTCGCCCTGTTTGACGCCGTCACGGACCTCGACCTCGTTTCCGAGATCGCGCGCCACCGATATTTTCCGGATATGCGCAATGCCGTTCTCGACCACCGCAACCTGTAAACCATCCGCGTTGAAGATGATCGCATCTGCGGACACGGAAAAGCTGGGTGTCTTGCGCGGGATCTGGAGCTCGACAGTACAATAAGTGCCGGGCGTGAGAACACCGTCAGGGTTCGGAATGTCGATTTCGGTCAGCAAGGTCCGTGTGCCCGGTGCCAGCGCATCTGCAATCCGCGTCACCGTGCCGGGGAAGGTACGGCCGGGGATTTCGGGGACCTGGAGCACGGCCTTGACCCCCGGGGCCAGTCCAAAGGCCTGGTCCTGGGGGACGTAGACCTGGGCACGGATCACATCCCCCTGCATGATGGCGAACAGGAAAGTGCTGTTGGTCGTGTCGGCCTGCACCAGGCTACCGATATCGACGTTGCGTTGAGTGATGACGCCGTCGAACGGGGCGACCACCTGCTGGTAGGCCTGTTGCTGGTCGAGAACGCGCAACTGGTCCTGCTGCGCATTCACGTTGGCCTGCGCAACGCCGACAGCCGCCTCCTGTGCCTTTAGGCTTTGGACGTCGATCGTACCCTGTTCCTTGGTGATCCAGCCCTGGTCCACCAGGGGTTTGTCTCGTTGCCACGTCACCTTGGCGAGATCGAGATTGGCTTGTGCTTGTTGCAGCGCCGCCTTGAACTGTCCCAAGGTTGCCTGGGCCTGCAAAATCTGGTCATCGAGTTCCGGCACGGCAATCTTGGCTAGCAACTGTCCTTTCTTGACCTTGTCCCCGATATCGGCCTCGCGCGTCTCGATATAACCGCTGGCTCGTGCGAAGATGTCAGCGACGTCGAAGGCAGTTGTGGTGGCGGGCAGACTGACTTTCACGATGTCGTCGCTCGGCCTTACCGCCGCAACACGCACCTGCGGGATGAAGTCACGCGCCTGTTTGGCCGCAGCCGCGAGTTCGCGGTTGCGCGAATAATATCCCTGGGCGCCATAGGCCAGTCCCGTCATCAGCAGAGCGAGCGCGCCCAATGCAAGCAGCCGGCCTCCGCCTCGGCGCGGCGGCCGCTCCATTGCAACATCCATCACCGTGTCGTCGGCCTGATCCAAACGATGCCTAGGTTTCATCCGATTTCCTCTTCGAAGACGCCGTGAGCCGTCTTGCCGTCCTGTCCGCTACGCAGCATCGCGAACAGGTACGGCACGACGAGGAGCGTCGTGGGCGTTGCAAATAAAAGTCCTCCGATGACCGCGCGCGCCAGTGCGGCATTCTGCTCTTCGCCCGCTCCGCCGATCGCCATGGGAACCATGCCGACGATCATCGCGGCCGCGGTCATAAGCACAGGTCTGATCCGGGTATGACCGGCGTCGATCGCCGCGTCGAACGCGGACTTGCCTGCCAACTGCTGGTCCCGGGCGAAAGTCACGAGCAGGATGGAATTGGCCGAAGCGACCCCGACCGCCATGATCGCACCCATCAGTGAAGGCACGTTGAGCGTCGTGCCCGTGATGAACAACATCGTCACGATGCCGCAAAAGGTCGCCGGCAAGGCAAGGATGACGACGAAGGGGTCGCCGAAGTTCTGATAGTTCACCACCATCAGCAAGTAGACGAACACGGCGGCGAACAGGATGCCGATGCCGAGATCCCAGAAAGCATCGTTCATGCTCTGGATCTGCCCTATGACCTGGATGGTGTTTCCGGGCGAAAGCTGCTTCTGCAGGTCGGCGACGATCGTGCTGATCTGGCTGGAGACACTTCCCAGATCACGACCCTGGACGCTTGCATAGACTTCGTAGACTGGCTGGACGTTCGCCTGGTTGGCGTTGGTCGGGAGACTGTCGCGCTTGAATGTCGCGACGTTGCTGAGTTGCCCGGGAACCTGTGCGCCGGCGGTGTTGATGGTTGAGGACACGGGAGTGTTGCCGAGATCGTTCAATGACGCGATCTTGTTTTCCGGTGTCTGAACGGCGAGGTAGTAGGGAATGCCCGTGGTCGGGTCGGTCCAGAAGTTCGGCGACACCTGCTCGGAGGAACTCAGGCTCACATTGATGTTGTTGGCGATCGTGCTGGCATTGAGGCCGAGTTGCGCCGCCCGCGTGCGATCGATATCGGCATAGAACGCCGGAGCGTCGACTTCCTGCTGCAGGTGTGCGTCGACCACGCCGGGAATGGCGGCAATGCGGCGCCGCAACTCCGATGCAACCCGCAGATTGGTAACGCGATCATAGCCGACCGTACGGACATCGATCTGCGCCGGCAATCCGAAATTGAGGATCTGCGTGACGATGTCGGCCGACTGGAAGTAGAACAGAACGTCTGGAAAGGTGCTTGGCAGCGCCGTGCGCAGCTTGCGCACATAGTCGGCAGTCGGCGCGTGGCCGTCTTTCAATGCGACCTGGATCACACCGTCATTCACGCCGATGGTCGATCCATCCGTGAACGCCAAATTGTAGGAACGCGCCGGCAGGCCGATGTTGTCGACGACAAGCTGGAGGTCGCGATCGGGAACGATCTCGCGGATCTTGTCCTCGACAGCCTGGAAGATCTTCTCCGTCTCCTCGATCCGGGTTCCCGCGGGGGCCCGAACATGGAGTTGGATCTGGCCGCCGTCGATCGCGGGAAAGAAATCGCGACCGACGAGCATTGTCAGCACTGCGCCCAATGCGAGCACCAGGGCTGCGATGACGGGAACGATGAACCGCCGCCTGAGGAGTACGGCCAGCAGCTCGGCATAGTGCAGGCGCATGGCCTCGAAACCACGTTCGAACCTGGCGTGAAACCTGCCGAACCAGCCCGTCGAGGCGCCGTGGCGCTCGCTTTTGAGCAGCAATCCGATGGTGATCGGAGTGAGCGTCCTCGAAAGTCCATAGGATGCGAGCATCGCAAACACGACGGCAAGACCGAGCGGCGTGAACAGATATTTTGCCGGACCTTCCAGAAAGACCACCGATGTGAACACGCAGCTTATGGCCAGCGTCGACACCAGGGTCGGCACGGCGATACCGGCGGCTCCATGCAGCGTCGCCTGCGGCAGCGTCTGTCTTTCCTCGGTGAGCAGGCGATGGGTGTTCTCGAGCGTCACCGTCGAATCGTCGACGAGGATGCCAATCGCCAGCGCCAGGCCCCCCAGCGTCATCGTGTTGAGCGTCTCGCCCAGGAAATACAGCGCCACGACCGACGACAGGATCGCCAGCGGGATCGAGATCATGACGACCAGCGTCGATCGCCATGATCCCAGAAACAGCAGGATCATCAGAGCGGTGAGCGCGGCCGCGATCACGCCCTCCCGCAGCACGCCGGCGATCGATTGCTTGACGAACACCGACTGGTCGAAGAGCTCTCTGATTTCCATGCCGGGAGGCGCCGCGGCGCGCGCCGTCTTCAAGGCATCCCGAACGGCATTGACCACCTCCAGCGTCGAGGCATTGCCGTTCTTGATGATGCTGAGCAGAACCGAATGCCGGCCGTTCTCGCGAACGATGTTCTGCTGAACGAGCCATCCGTCATGGACTTGGCCGACATCCTTGACGAACACCGTAGCGCCATTCACGACCTTGATCGGAATATCGTTGAGCTCGTCGATGGTTGCTGGCGTGGCGTTGGTGCGCACGACATACTGTGTGTTGCCGATCTTGGCCGTGCCCGACGGCAAGGTCAGGTTCTGGGCGTTGACCGCGCTGACGACGTCGAGCGGCGTCAGGCCCTTGGCCAGGAGCTTCGACGGGTCGAGGTCGACCATGATCTGGCGATATTTTCCGCCCGCGGGTGTTGGCAGGGTGACACCCGGGATCGGGGCCAGTTGCTGACGGATCCGATAGATGCCGTAGTCGTACAGCTGCTGTTCGTTGAGGGTGTCGGAGCTCAGGCTGATCTGCAGGACCGGCACGCTGGAGGCGTTGAACTGCACCACGAGCGGTGCCTGGATTCCCGGTGGCAGGAGGGCGCGAATGGCGTTTGTTGCCGAAACAATCTGCGCGATCGCGAGATCAAGATTCACATCCTGTTGAAAATAGATCTTCTGGACCGACAGTCCCCCTAAGGTCTGCGCCTCGATGTTTTTGATGCCATTAACGTTGGAGCTGATCGCATACTGGCTGTACGTGGTGACACGCTGTTCCATCTCTGGTGTGCTGAGGCCGCCATAGCTCCAGATTACAGTCACCACCGGAATGTTGATTTCCGGAAAGACGTCCAACCGCATCTCGCGACTTGCGACGCCGCCGAGAAAGAGAATCAAGGCAGCCAGCACATAGAACGTGTGCGGAAATCGCAACGCGAACCGAACGATACCCATGTCTCAGCCGATGACCTTCCTGGCAACGTTAGTCGGAACGGCTCGAGCGATGAACGTCGCCGTATTGCCGGATTTTCTTTCAGTGTCTCCGAAATGACTTTGCGCCCATTGCCTCGAATGTCCGGTCCTTGCGCCCAAAAGGCGTCGGCACCGAGCGTTGCCCGGTGACGTCGCCAAGCTCATCGCCGGGCGCCCGATGGCGGGCTGGTTTGGGCAACATCGGTGCAGTGGGCGAGACCATTGCGACCAGCATGTGGATGCCGCGCGCGGGAGGCGGGCCGTCGCCGGGACGGCCCGCCCAGGCCGTCAGGCCCGTCCGCATAGCTTCGCCGGGACAAATCCAATGTCATCGGCCCGCGGCAGCCAGAATGAGGTCGGCGACCTCCTTGGGATGGGAAACCAGCGACAGGTGGCCCGCATCGATCTCCACCGTCGTCGCATGCATGCGCTTGGCGAGAAACCGTTCGAGATCAGGGTTGATCGTCTTGTCCTGCTTCGACACCGCATAGAACGATGGCTTGGAATGCCATGCAGCCTCGGTGGTTCGTCCGCCGAAGATGGTCGCAGCGGTGGGCTCCTGCACCGCATACAGGATCTTGGCTTGCCGGGGCGCGACACCGTTCGCGAAGTATTTCAGGAATGACTCTTCGGACAATCTGGTGAAGCCATCATTCACCTGGATGCCGGCTCGAACGGGTCCTGCGGGAAACTTTGCGGAAAGAGCGACGAAGTCCTCACCGGCGTCCGGTGCTCGTGCAGCCACATAGACCAGCGATGTGACCTTGGGATCAGTCCCCGTTTCGCTGATGACGGTGCCGGCCCAGGAATGCGCTACCAGCACGGTTGGCCCATCCTGCAGCGCCAGCGCCCGTCGCGTCTCCGCGACCGAGTCTGCCAGCGACGTCAGCGGATTCTGCACCGCGGTTACTCTGAGGCCGGCTGCCTGGAGGAGCGGGATCACCTCGGCCCAGCTCGATCCGTCCGCCCACGCTCCGTGCACGAGCACGACGTTGCGCGCCACGGTATGCGCGGGCTTGGGCGTGGGATTGTCAGCCGCCACGGCGACTCCCGACAGGCCAAGAGTGAGGGCAATTGCGATGGCATTGACGATCTCGCGCACGGGTCTCTTCCTTCCCTTTTTCAAACAATCGAATGCGCCGATGACCGAGATGAAGGCCAGCGATGCGGTAGCAAATCCTGCGGGCTCCGTGGCCTAGGCGTTTGCGGAGGCAGCTCGTTGCGACAATCCCGATTTCGCGGTTCGGCGTCTTTCAGAAACGCCCCTGCCTTTCTCGTCGCGCACGAACGGGCAGGTCCGATGGCGATGTGACGGACGGGCGCGCCAGCCGTCCGCAACGACCGAAGGTCACCAAAAAGGGCGGCGGATCGCTGATGCGACCCACCGCCAGTTCAGGCGCCCGCGGGAGGAGGGGACGGGCGCCTCAGGAGTTCGGCAGAATGGCGCGTGCGCGGAGTGCGTGGGAGCTTCGCCTCCAACGCAACGCTTCGCCACGTGGAAGAGGTTGGGCAGCAAACATTGAGTGAGGGGCAAAGAGCAGGGCCACAAGAAGTCGCGTGGCGGAAAGCTCGTCGCCGGCCGTCGGCAGCGCCAGCATCGCACACTGCCAGATCCGTCCATCGAGTGCCCAGGTCGCCTGTCTTGCTTGCGGCACCTGCTCCGCAACTGCCCGCACACACAGCCGGCGCAGCTGCCCGCGGCTGGGTTGGGGGAGCGCAGACAGCCTGTGACCACCACCGTCCCCGCCACAAAGCGCGTCCAGCGCCGCGCCCCATCTCGCAAACATGAAGTCTGCTCCCCGCTCAAGCACGATTGCTTCGGCAAGATAGGGTTCCAGAACCCCAAACTGCGCCAGGTCGACACTGCCGCTCGCGCCTTCGGTGTCGCGACCGAACCCGTCCGACCACTTGCCTGCGACCCAGCGCGACGCGGCCCGAAGATCGCCGCGGTCCAGCCGCCAGGGATAGGATCGGCATTGGTTATCAAGGCGCGCGAGTTCGACCTCACCCATGATCAAACCGCCTCGGTACGGGAGCGCGAAATGCGAATCGGAATTGCTTTGAAGGAGGGCGTGAAACTCATCGGATCGTGCGAATAGAGCGGCACGAGGGGGTTTGCCTCGGGATAGTAGGCCGCGCAGCTGCCATTCGGGAAGGCATACGGGACGATCCGAAAATTGGACAGGCGGCGTTCAACGCCGTCGGTGGACAGAGTGATCAAGTCGACGCGGTCGTCGGCCTGGAGGCCACGCCTTTCCATCTCCTGTTCGTTGAGGAAGATCACGTCGCGCTGACCGAAGACACCGCGATAGCGGTCGGACATCGAATATATCGTGGTGTTGTACTGATCATGGCTGCGCACCGTCGTCAGCCATAGAGCGTCGAGACTGTCCAGGGGCGGATCCTCGCCGAGGCCGTCGAAGACGAGGAAATTCGCCTTGCCGGAAACTGTCGCCCAGATGCGTTCGCGCGCGTTCGATGTCAGATGGAAGCCGCCCGGGATGCGAATGCGGGCATTGTAACCCTGGAAGATCGGGAACACGTCTTCGATCGCGTCGCGGATAAGGTCGTAGTCGGCGGTGAAGCTTTCCCAGTCGACGACGGAACCTGCACCCAGCGTCGCCCGCGCAATGCCGGCGACGATTGCAGGTTCGCTCATCAGGTGCTCCGACGCCGGAACATTGCGGCCCGCCGACGCGTGCACCATCGACATTGAATCCTCGACCGTGATCGACTGCGGCCCTGTTGCCTGGACGTCGATTTCGGTGCGCCCGAGGCAAGGCAGGATCAGCGCGTCGCGCCCGTGTACCAGATGGCTGCGATTGAGCTTGGTTGACACTTGGACCGTCAGGTCGAGCTTGCGCAAGGCAGCGCGGGTCACCTCCCAGTCGGGAATGGCTGACACGAAGTTGCCGCCGACGGCGAAGAACACTTTCACCTTGCCGTCTTTGATGGCCTCCAGCGCGGTCACGACGTTGTGGCCATGTTCGGACGGCGGCTTGAAGCCGAAGCGGTGCTCAAGCCGTTCGAGAAATTCCTTTGTCGGCGTTTCGGTGATGCCGACCGTGCGATCGCCCTGGACGTTGGAATGGCCGCGTACCGGGCAAAGTCCGGCGCCCTCGCGGCCGATATGACCGCGCAGCAGCGCGAGATTGGCCAGCTGCTGCACGTTTTGTGCTCCCCGCCGGTGCTGCGTGATGCCCATGCCATAGACAATGATCGCTCGTTCGGCCTGCATATAGGCGCGAGCGGCGTATTCGATGTCCTCGCGAGCGAGCCCTGACTGAGAGACGATGTCGTCCCATCGCGTCGCCCGCAGGTCGGCGGCGAGAGCCTCGATACCCGTCGTATGGCCCTTGATGAAATCCCAGTCGAGGATCGCCGGCAGCTCGCCGGCGCGTGCCGCATCGTCTGCTTCCATGAGAACTTTCATGAGCCCCTTGACGACGGCGACGTCGCCGCCGACACGCACCTGATAAAGCTTGGCGCTGATCGGTGTCGACGTAAGGGTTGCCATTTCGACCGGGCTCTGGGGCGACTGGAAGCGCTCCAGGGCGCGCTCGCGGAACGGATTGAAGGCCATGATGGTTGCGCTGCGCCGTGAGGCGTTGCGCAGGCTCGTCATCATGCGAGGGCTGTTCGTGCCCGGATTTTGTCCAAAGATGAAGATGCAGTCCGTCTTGTCAAAATCGGAAAGCAGGCAGGTACCCTTGCCGACGCCGAGCGAGTGCGGCAGGCCGACGCTGGTAGCCTCGTGGCACATGTTCGAGCAATCGGGGAAATTGTTGGTGCCGAACTCTCGCACGAAGAGTTGGTAGAGGAACGCTGCCTCGTTCGAGGTGCGGCCGGATGTGTAGAACTCGGCCATGTTGGGATCCGGCAATCCGTTGAGGTGGCGGGCAATGGTTGCAAAGGCCTCTTCCCAACCGACCCGCACGTAATGGTCGGATGCGGCGTCGTAGGCCATCGGATGGGTCAGGCGTCCGACCATCTCGAGATCGAAATCGCTCCAGCTTGAAAGCTCGGCAACGGTATGGGCGGCGAAAAACTCCGGCGTGCAGCGTTTCGCCGTGGCTTCCCAGGCAACCGCCTTGCCCCCGTTCTCGCAAAATTCGAAGGATGAAGTGTGCTTGGGGTCTGGCCAGGCGCAGCCGGGGCAATCAAATCCCTCCGGCTGGTTCATGCGCCCCAGAGTGGCGGCCCCCTTGATCGGGATTCCCTGCTCGACAAGGTGTTCGCCTAGCGACTTGAGCGCTCCCCATCCGCCGGCCGGGGCATTGTAAGGACGAATGTCATTGGCCATTGGAGACGCCTCTACGAAGAGCTGAAGAATCCTGTGCGGGCAAGAAGCCTTCCGGCAAGCAACATCTTTCCATCGCAGTGCTGCCGCCAGCGATGTCGACTATGTTGCGCCGGCAGCGCTGCGGGGCGGCAACTCTCCCGGAGCTGCCAGCTGAATGGGCCGCGTGTCCGACACACGTGGCGGGTGGCGCCAACCGACGGGATCGCGGTCGAAAGGGCGATCTGCGACATCCCTGCGATTGCCGCAACGCCAGCGATAGGGTGTCTCGCCAACGAAACGTCCGAAGACCGTGGTGAAATGGGCCTGGTTCTGAAAGCCCACGCTCAGCGCCACGTCGACCAGGGTCATCTCGGTCTCGATGAGCATCTGCTTGGCACGGTCAATCCGTCGCCGCAGCAGGAATTCATGCGGGCGAATGCCGGTGGCCGCCCGGAACTGTGCGGCGAAATACATTCGGCTGAGCCCCGCCACTGCTGCCATGTCGGCGAGCGTAATCGTCTCATCGAGATGTGAATCGACGTATTCGACGACGCGCTTCCATCGCCATTTGGACAGGGCGGCCGCAGAGCGTGTCGCCGGCTTATCCGGGTCTGGCTGCGGATCTGAGCGCAGCGTGAGCAAGCGGGTTACGATGGCAAGGCGGACTGCATCGGCATAGAGGTTGCCAAATCCATCATGGCTGTCTTCGGCCGCCTCGAGCGCCCTGGAAAGACGCTGGACGACCGGATCAGAGGAGTGCCGTTCCGGGACCAGTTCGGCAAGGCCTAGGTCCCGAGGCGCGTGGAAAACATTCAGACCGTCGATCGCGCTTTGGCCTGCTTGGGCAAATTGCGCCATGGCCCCACTGGGCGCCGCCGTAGGATCAGGGTCTGCCGCCGCATTTGCATGCATCGTTAGACCGCCGCGACGGGGTTGCGGCATCGCTGCAGCGGACACCGAGAGAACCACATTCATATGAGTGAGGGGGATCGAAATCATGCGGCAGTCTGGCGCCACCGGGTAGGCGCCGTTGCCTGCGTCGAATGGGTCGGACAATGACGAGCCGACTTCAGGCGTTCGAGGCGGGCCGGCGACATGCATAGGTCGGACCATGCCGTCGCGTCGAGGAAGGATGGGCAGATCCTCTGCCGGTTGCCGATCGTAATATTCGGATGCAGACAATGAGTGGAACTGCATTGGGCCCGTGCTCCTCTAGCCTCAGAATTTTCTTCTGCTTGCTGGGCCAAGGTACACGGGTGGGAAATCTGCTCCATTGAATGGCCGTCTGAATGAATCATATCATCAGCTATGCTGCGTATACGATGGTATCTACTATTGGCGGCGGCGCCTTGGGCGCGTCTGGCGATGTCGGCAACCTTGTGCAGGGAGGCCGCCGGTGCCGTGCGACAATGATCCCACCGTGCGGTTGAACCTTGACGCCGCTGTGTAGCCGTACGATTTTCCGACCGGTCCCAGGTCGCGGCATCGCTGCCCGCAAAGCTCAGCTCAGTCAAACCTCTGTATGATTTCGATCTTGGCTCTACGTTTGTATGGTGGCGCCGAGATGAGATCGCGCCGGGCGACGCCGGGCGACACAGTCTCCGGGGGACACCGATGTGCCGAAAATTCCGATGGTTGCCATAGTTGACGACGACGAGGCGGTCCGCACGTCCACCGCGAATCTGATACGTTCCTGCGGCTTTGCCGCGAACCTGTTTGCCTCTGGCGAGGAACTCTTGCGTTCGCCACGGCTCGCCGACGCCTGCTGTGTCATTACCGATGTGCAGATGCCGGAAATGAACGGGTTGGAACTGCAGACGTTGCTCCTGGCACGTGGCCACACCGTTCCGGTGATTCTTATCACGGCCTATCCTGACGAACGGACCCGGCAAAATGCCCTCGCTGCAGGGGCGGCAGGCTTCTTCTACAAGCCTTTTGACGCCGCCGCCATGATCCGGTGCATCGACGATGCGCTGAACTGGCCACGCGAAATCAAGCCGGAATGACCTCTTCGTGGTGAGCCGAGCGCTGCCACCGCCATTGCTTTCGGAGCGAAGTCGCGTGCGTTCCAAATCGGAATTTTGCGTTCGTTCCGGGAAGATTGCCACCAACCTGTGCGGTTGAATTCCAGGCAGGTTTCGGTGATCGCCTGCCTGGCCCCGCTGCACAAGAGGGCGCGACGGCAGAAACATCAGCGGACATGCGCCGATGGGTGGATTGGTGATATTGATGGTGTAGCGCGCGGAAGCCATCCCAGCCCCCTCGGCATTACCGACAGTCGCGACCACGTCTCGCCTGGTGGCGGGGCTTGTTGCCAAATTAATATGCTAAGATGGCGTTGTGCCATTCCTGGGCCGTGCGGAGCAGGAATCGTGAGAGCGGATTGCTATCGTGACAGCAGGTTCCAATCCAGGCCAAACCGCGTCGACCGCTTTCGCGCCGACAGTCTATATCATCGATGATGACGACGCTGTGCGCGATGCCCTGAGTGGGCTGTTCAGATCCGTGGGGCTGCATGTCGAACTGTTCGCCTCCGCCAGCCAATTCCTGCAGGGCAAGCTGCCGGAAACGCCTAGCTGCCTCGTGCTCGATATCCGGTTGCCCGGCGTGAGCGGCCTCGATTTCCAGGCTCATCTTGCAAAGTCGAACATTCAAATGCCCGTCGTCTTCATGACCGGACACGGGGATGTTCCGATGTCGGTGCGCGCGATGAAAGCCGGAGCGATCGATTTTCTGACCAAACCGTTCCGGGACCAGGACATGCTTGATGCGGTCTTCGGCGCGCTCGAAAACGACCGCATAAGGTGGGAATCCGACCAGGAAGCGGCGACGATATCAGCCCTGTACCAAACTTTGACCTCTCGTGAAAAGGAAGTCATGTTCTTCGTGACCAAGGGCCTGATGAACAAGCAGATCGCGGGCGAGATGGGCCTCAGCGAAATTACGGTCAAGATCCATCGCGGGCATCTCATGCGGAAGATGGCGGTGCGAACCTTGCCCGACCTGGTACGGATTGCAGAACGGTTGGGCCTTCGAAGGGCAAATCAATAGCGATGGCAAAGTCGTCATCCGGTATCGCGCGAAAATCTATCGATCCCGCCCGCTCGCTCCAGCGGTTCTCGACCCTCCGCCGTTCGCCGGATATGACCCCGTGACGCCGCGCCGGTGTGGACGGCAGGTGCCTTGGTTCATCATTGAAAATGGTGACGGTTCATTCTTTGCTCACCCTGGTTGGCCTGGCTGCGAGACACCTTCGAGGATCGATCGCAGCTCCTCTCTGCCCCTGGCGATCCGCGACGTCAGCGTCCCCACGGGAATGCCCAGCGCCTTCCTGGCATCGGCATAGGAGAGGCCTTCGACCGCGACAAGCACGAGTGCTGCGCGTCGTTCGGGATTGATCTGCTGAAGCGCCGAGAATACGTCCACGAATACGAGCCTGTCGGCCTGTGGCGACGTCGCGATCGCATCTATCGTTTCTGAGATCGTGGTCACCGCCTGGGCGTGGCGTTTGGCGCGCCGCAACTGGTCGACGAACAGATTGTGCATGATCGTGAGCAGCCAGCGGCGTGGCGTATCGCCGGCCGTCCAGTTCGCCATCCTCGACAGCGCCCGTTCGAGGCTGTCCTGCACAAGGTCGTCGGCGGCATCGCGGTCCCGCAACAGCGCGCGCGCATAACCACGCAGCCGTGGAATCTCCGCGACGATCGCTCGCCTGCGTTCGTCAGTGATCTCGGCCGCCGCGCCGCTTGCCGAAAAAGAAGTGTCAGCCGAGCGAAAACTCGGCTGCGGCAAAACATCGGGCGGAAGTTCGAGTTGTGTCATGTTCGTGGTCATCAGGCGATGCGCAATAGCGGCGATTGCAATTTGTGATCCGGACTGAACTCGGTCGGCCGCGAACCAGACAGCCACAGCCATCCTCTGGTTCGGGACTGCACATCTGGTCTGTCAGGCATGTGCCGGCGCCTTTCCTGGCTCTAGCTGTGTCCAATCGAAGCTGTTCGGCTGGGGTGCTGTCGGCGCAACCATGGCGGACCCGACTGAGGCCTTCTTTTCAAAACGACTACATTCTTTCGCGAAGCAATGTGGGCGGCCCAATGCCGAGGAAGAAGATGTGTTCGCCGGAATGCCGGCATGTCACTCGGCAGGGCCGAGTGACATCCTCGCCGCAGGGGTAGGCACGTCTTCTGCACCGCCCTTCAGGTAGGTCCAATAGAGAGGAAGTCCGGTGAAGAGGAAACCGCCGGCAATGTTGCCCAAGGTCACGGGTATCTGGTTCCAGTACCACCAGTCTGCGAAGCTGATCTTGGCCCCGAGCATCATCCCCATGGGAATGACGAACATGTTGACGACGCAGTGCTCGAAACCGAGCGCGAAGAAGGCGAATATGGGCAACCAGCATCCGACGATCCTGCCGAGGGTGGACTTCGAACTCATCCCCATGACGACGCCGAGGCAGACCATCCAGTTGCAGAGCATGGCCTTGACGAAGACAGTCACCAGTCCGTCGTATCCATACGGCTCATAGGCGATCGTCTTCGCTTCGGCGAGCGCACGCAGATGATCTCCGAGCGCACTCGCCCCAACATTGCCGACATCGGTCAGGACGACAAAGAACAGCCCGGCAAAGATGAGCGAACCGAGCATGTTGCCGACGAAAACCCAGAACCAATTGGCCAACATCCGGCCGACCGTCGTGCGGTGAGCGAGGACGGCCAGGGGTACCAGACCAAAATTCCCGGTCAGGAGTTCGAGGCCAAGGATGATGATGATCGCAAATCCCACCGGGAAGATGAGAGCGCCGACGAGCGCGACATTTGTCTGAAGTGCGCCCTCCAGGGCCATGCTCGTCGCGAAGGCAAGGAGCGCCCCGGAAAGCATGCCGCGGATCAAAAGATCAGGAACGCTGTGAGCGGCTTTAGCGGCGCCGAGATCCACCATTGCCCGCACGATTTCGCGCGGCGAGAGGCTGTCGTTCATGATCGCGATCCTTCCGCGCCGAGCAGGCTGGTTCCACATTTCAGAGCCGCAAGGCGCGGCAACTGCGGTCTGGTTGAAGGGATCGCAACTGTCGTCGTGGCCAGAAAGCGCGCTGCGATACCCATGACGTCTCCCATGCGTTGCCAACCAGGACCGATTGGCAGGCTGATTGTCACTTCAGGGATGAATAGCCGACGGCACTTCGCGGCGACATTCTACGGAGGGTAACCGGATTACGCACTTGATTTAGGCCAGACATTCCTTGGTATGTCTTGTCGGCCAACAACTGGGCGCTCCCTTGGGAGACCGGGTTCGAGAGGTTTCCGCTGTTGAAGCGCTGATCGACTCTGCCATAACAAATCGACCTAAGGGTACACCCGATCCGTAGGACTTAGTTTGAACGTGATACGCGGAGCCGAACAGGCGCTTGCTCGGGCACGCCGTTGCGGCGCGAGCGCTATCGAACGTCTCTCCGAGGGCAGCTGGACGTCTCTTTATGTGACCGACTTCGGCGAGTGGAGTACCCCGCTCGCCCAGCTAGATAATGATGTCGCCGCTGGCAATTCCGTAAATGCCAACGAGGCAACCAATTGCCGCAGCCGCCAACACTATCCATTCTACGCCGACCAACACTTGCTTGTTCTGTTCCCGTCTGACCTGAACATAGAGCAACGTACCGGGTGCGTAGAGAATGGATGACAGCAACAGAAATTTCAGGCCGCCTGCGTAGATCATGAACGCAACATACAATGTGGCAATGCCAGCCAGGATCAAGTCGCGGGATCGCTGTGCCGGTTGGGTTCCATAGGTCTCTCGGCGTAAAGCCAGAAGGAAGCCGTATCCAGCCACGAGCAGGTAAGGAATTAACACCATGGCACTGCTCAGCTTCACCATGAGCGCGAACGCATCTTGCGAGAAAAGCGTGCTTATGACGAAGACTTGAATGACGATATTGGTCAGCCACAGCGCGGCGGCTGGGACGCGGTTGCCATTTTCACGCGCAAAAATCCTTGGCATGTCGCCGCTCTTTGCGGCCGCGAACAGCACCTCGACACAGATCAACGACCACGCGAGATAAGCGCCTAGCACAGAAACAATCAGCCCTACGCTGACGAAAACCGCGCCCCATGTACCGACGACAGCCTCGAGAATGGAAGCCATGGATGGCTGCCTCATTCCCGCGATTTCCGCCTGTGTAAGTACGGCATACGGCAGAAGCGTCACCAGCACCAGCAGGAACAAAACGGCGACAAAACCGACGATCGTCGCCCTGCCGACATCGGAGCGTTCCTTGGCATAGCGAGAATAGACGCTTGCTCCCTCAATCCCAATGAACACAAAGATTGTGACCAGCATGGTCGCTCGGATTTGCTCAAAGAGACCGCTTCGCGATGCCAGCTCTCCGCCCCATAGGTTGCTGACGAAGATGTTCGCCTTGAACGTTCCGGCCAGAATGAAAATGAAGGCAAGGATGGGAATGACTTTTGCGACCGTAACAACGGTGTTGATGACGGCAGCTTCCTTGATCCCGCGCAGGATCGTGAAGTGGAACAGCCAGAGTGCGATCGACGAGACCACAACCGCCGGGACCGTGTCACCATTACCAAAAACCGGGAAGAACGCGCCGAGCGTCGACTTGATCAGAATCCAATATGAGACGTCGGCAATGCAGGCAACCAACCAATAGCCAAACGCAGAAAGGAAACCAGCGTAGTCACCGAAGCCGGCTTTTGCGTAGGCAAAGATGCCGGCATCGAGTTCTGGCTTGCGCTCCGCGAGCGCTTGAAAGACACGAGCCAACGTATACATCCCGGTCCCGGCGATGCACCAGGCAATGATTGCGCCGACTGGTCCGGTGGCGTTGCCGAAGGTACGAGGCAGCGAAAATATGCCGGCGCCGATCATTGATCCGACCACCATCGCCGTTAGCGCCGCGAGCGAAAGCTTCTGCGAGGTCTGGGATGCCATGGCCGCGTCTCGAGCCGGTCGTCAATTGCACAAGCGAAATCCGTCCGAATTGCTAAACCGGTCCAGGTCGCTCACCCGATGCTGCATCGGAGAAAGTCACAAGTCCAGCCGATGTAACTCCACTGCGGCGGTGTATTGCGTCGAGGCTCCGAAATAGAGACGCGATGCACAGGAATGAGACTCTCAGCTAATTTCACGACCGCGCCAAAAGCATAGGGTTTGGTTTGTACTGAAATTCCAGCCCGCTTGTTGGCTCACGGACAGATGATTCCGATCACTCGGGAGAGGCACGTGGCAAGTAAGTCCGAGCAGAAGCTGTCCTTGTTCGCCTTGATCGCAATGGTTGTCGGGTCGATGATCGGGGCCGGCATCTTCAATCTGCCCGGCAGGTTCGCCACCGCGACGGGCCCGTTCGGCGCCATCATCGCCTGGGCGATAGCCGGAACCGGCATGTACATGCTGGCCCGGGTGTTCCAGGCGCTGGCCGAGAAGAAACCCGATATCGATTCCGGCGTCTTCGCCTATGCCAAGGCGGGCTTCGGCGACTATATGGGCTTCCTCTCGGCGTTCGGCTATTGGCTCGGAAGCTGCCTCGGAAACGTCTTCTACTGGGTGCTGATCGGATCGACGCTCGGACGCTTTTTCCCGGAGATTTTCGGGGATGGCAGCACCGCGACCGCGATCATCGTCTCGCTGGTTGGCATCTGGGCCTTCCATTTCATGATCCTGCGCGGCGTCGAGCAGGCCACCTTCATCAATAGCGTCGTGACGGTCGCCAAGATCGTACCGATCATAGTGGCGATCCTCGCCATGGCATTCGCGTTCAACTACACGCAATTCTCCGAGAACTTTCTCGGCGGCGTGGGCATGCCGGAAAAGACCCTGCTGGCGCAGGTGCGCGACACCATGCTGATCACCGTTTTCGTGTTCCTCGGCATCGAGGGGGCGAGCGTGTATTCGCGCTTCGCCGAGAAGCGTTCGGATGTCGGCACCGCCACCATTCTGGGTTTTGTCGGCGTCACCGGCCTGATGGTGGCCATCACCCTTCTGCCCTACGCCACGGCTACGCGTGCGGCCATCGCCGGAGTCCAACAGCCCTCGCTTGCCGGCGCGCTCGAACTGGTCGTGGGCCATTGGGGCGCGGTGTTCATTTCCATCGGCGTGCTGGTGTCAGTGCTCGGCGCCTATCTCGCCTGGTCGCTGATCTGCGCCGAGGTGCTGTTTGCCGCAGCGAAGTCGCAGGACATGCCCAAGCTTTTCGCGGCGCAGAACGGCAACCGGGTTCCCGCCAACGCGCTTTGGCTGACCAATATCGTCGTCTCGCTATTCGTCATCTCAACCTTCTGGTCGCGTGACGCCTTCAACGTCATGCTCGACATGACAAGCGTGACGGCGCTGCTGCCCTACTTGCTGGTCGCGGGCTATGGCGTGCTGATCGCACGCCGCGGCGAGGGGTACGAGACCTCGCCCGGCGAGCGCGGGCGCGACCAGTTATTCGCCTGGATCGCCGTCGTCTACACGCTTGTCATGTTTGTGGCCGCCGGCTTGAAATACGTCCTGCTGGTGGCGGTGCTCTTCGTGCCGGGAACCGTCCTCTACCTCTGGGCGCGGCGCGAGCAGAACGCGCGGTTCTTCACATCGGTCGAACTCATCATCTTCGCCGTCACACTGGTCGCTGGACTCGCCGGTTTCGTCGGCCTGTTGACCGGCGCCATTACACCTTGACGAGAAAGGCACAAGCCATGGCGATGGAAACGAAATTCGGCGTGCATTCCGAAGTCGGGCAGCTTCGCAAGGTCATGGTCTGCGCGCCCGGCCGCGCCCATCAGCGCCTGACGCCCACCAACTGCGACGAACTGCTGTTCGATGACGTGCTGTGGGTCGACAACGCCAAGCGCGACCATTTCGACTTCATGACCAAGATGCGCGATCGCGGCGTCGAGGTGTTGGAGATGCATAACCTCCTCGCCGAAACTGTCGCCGTCCCCGAGGCGAAGAAATGGATCCTCGACAATCAGGTGGTGCCGAACCAGATCGGCCTCGGCCTCGTCGACGAGGTGCGCTCCTATCTGGAGGGGCTCTCCAACCGCGATCTGGCGGAGACGCTGATCGGTGGTCTCTCGACCCATGAATTCCCCGAATCCATCGGCGGCGAACAGCTCGAGCTGATCCGTGACGCGGCCGGGGTGAACGAGTATCTACTGCCGCCGCTGCCGAACACGCTCTACACCCGCGACACCACCTGCTGGATCTATGGCGGCGTTACGCAGAACCCGCTCTACTGGCCGGCGCGGCATGAGGAAACCATCCTCACCACCTCGATCTACAAGTTCCATCCCGACTTCGCCGGCAACGTCAACGTGTGGTGGGGCGACCCGACCAAGGATTGGGGCCTCGCCACGCTCGAGGGCGGCGACGTCATGCCGATCGGCAAGGGGAATGTTCTGATCGGCATGAGCGAGCGCACTTCGCGTCAGGCCATCAGCCAGCTCGCTGCGACGCTGTTCGAGAAGGGCGCGGCCGAGCGCGTCATCGTCGCGGCGATGCCGAAACTGCGCGCGGCGATGCATCTCGACACGGTGTTCACCTTTGCCGACCGCGACTGTGTGCTGCTCTACCCCGATATCGTCAATGGCATCGAGGCGTTCTCCTACCGGCCGGACGGCAAGGGCGGCGTCGAACTGCACAAGGACAAAGGCACCTTCGTCGAGACGGTGCGCGACTCGCTCAGCCTCAAAAAGATGCGTGTTGTCGAGACCGGCGGCAATGCCTACGTCCGCGAGCGCACCCAATGGGATAGTGGCGCAAATCTGGTCTGTGCATCGCCGGGCGTCGTGTACGCCTATGACCGCAACACCTATACAAACACGCTGCTGCGAAAGGAGGGCATAGAGGTCATTACCATCATCGGCGCGGAACTAGGCCGCGGTCGTGGCGGCGGCCACTGCATGACCTGTCCGATAATCCGTGATCCGGTGGATTACTGACAAGAGAGCGTTCTCGGAGATCGGAGATGGGCGCCGCTCCTGCAGCAATTCCGGTTAGGCAATCGACGATGAGCGGCGCATCCACGAGCGGAACCGATCACCAGCATCAAGCGGACTCCCTGCGTTCCAAATGGGGTTGGTTTTTGGCGCTGGGCATCGGCCTGGCGTCGGCTGGAGTGCTGGCCGTCGCGTTGCCCGTGGTTTCCACATTCGCTGCAAGCGTTGTCCTTGGAATCGTCCTTTCGCTCGCGGGCATTGTGAAGATGGTTCAATCCCTGCGAGTCAAGGAGTGGAGCGGATTCATCTGGCAAGAGCTCACGGGCGCGGTCGAGTTGGTCGGCGGCATCCTAATATACTTCAATCCCTTCAAGGGCGCTCTCGCGATCACGCTTCTGATCGCCTTGGTATTTCTGGTGCAGGGCATCCTGCAAGTCGCCCTCGCGTTCCGGGTGCGCGATCAAGATGGTTGGCATTGGTTCGGAGTATCGGGCCTGGTCGCCCTTGCCGCTAGTGCGACGCTTGCATTGAAGTTGCCCTATACCAGCATTTACACACCAGGTACGATCGCTGGCATTTCCCTCCTTGTCGCTGGCGGCGCCTACATTGCCATTGCTCTGACGATGCGTAGAGCCCGGTCATGAAGGCGCCGTGCGAAACGTCCGAGCGACATCGTCCGGTCGCGAGGCGGCGGTGGATCAGCCGCGCTTCCTGGGCATGCTTGATGGCTGCTTGCTTGGGCGGCGCCGAACCACCTTTCATCAGTTCGATTTCATTCGCCCAGCAGCCTGGCGGAAGGCAGGCGCCGCCGCCCGCTGTCGTCGTCGAGAAGATCGAGGTTCAGCGGGTCAGCACTCCCGTGCAGTTTACCGGCCGCGTGGAAGCGATAGAGGCAGTCGACATCCGGGCGCGTGTCACAGGCTTTCTGCACTCCGTCGATTTCAACGGTGGACAAGCGGTAAAGGCTGGGGAAACGCTGTTCGAGATTGAGCCGGATCAACTTAATGTCCTGGTTGCGTCGGCACGGGCGCAGGTGGCGCGTGCTGAGGCAACACGAATATCGGCCGAACGGAGCCTGGCGCGCAACCAGGATCTGTTCGCCCGAAGAACGATCTCGCAGGCCGCTCTAGACGAGGTCCAGGCGACATTTGATGTCGCTGCCGCGGACGTGCAGGTTGCTCAGGCGTCCCTGGCTACCGCCGAACTCAACCTGTCCTATGCTCGTATCACGGCTCCGATCTCCGGCAACATCGGCCGCGCGACGTTCACGACGGGCAATCTGGTCGGATCGGATTCCGGTTCGCTGGCACGCATAGTCGGCCTGGACACGGTCCGCGTGGCTTTCGCAGTGACCGAAGGGTTGCTTGTGACGATCCGGCAGCAGGAGGCGAGCGGCAGCAACGTCGATCCGGGCACGTTGAAGCTTTCGCTGCGTCTTGCCAACGGGACGGACTACGACACGCCTGGCCGAATCGAATTTATCGAGAACGAGATCGACCCGCAGACCGGGACGGTCGCGGCCCGCGCAGTTTTCCCCAATCCTCGCCATATCCTTCTGCCGGGACAGTTCGTCACCCTGTACGTGCGGGAGAAAGACGCGCCCCGCTTGCCGGTAGTACCTCAGACAGCCGTGCTGCAGGATCGCGAGGGGCGCTTCGTCTATCTGCTCGGCAAGAGCAACACCGTCTCGCAACGGCGCATCGACACGGGCGCACGCGTCGACAATGGCTGGGCGGTCACCATTGGCCTCAGCGGCGGCGAGCAGGTTGTCGTTCAGGGAATCCAGCGTCTTGTCGAAGGCATGACGGTTCAGCCGAGCCAAGGCCAGCCCGTTGGCGATGGCCCATGATCTCCGATCTCTTCATCACCCGGACCCGGCTGGCGATCGTCTTGTCAATCGTCATTTCGATTGCAGGCGCGATCGCCATTTTTTCGCTGCCGGTGCAGCAATATCCAGAGATCACGCCGCCCACCGTCAGCGTCTCGGCCATCTATCCCGGCGCGAGCGCGGAAGTAATAGCCGATGTCGTCGGTGGGCCTCTGGAGACGGCCATCAATGGCGTCCCCAACATGATGTACATGTCGTCGACAAGTTCGAATGCCGGGCAATATTCGCTGTCCGTGACGTTTGAAGTCGGCACAGATCCAGACATTGCGCAGGTCAATGTGCAGAACAGGGCGCAACTGGCGATTTCTCAATTGCCGGTCGCGGTCACCCAGCAAGGCGTGTCGGTGCGGTCGAGATCGCCCGATTTCGTGCTCGGCATCGCCTTCTATTCTCCGGACAGCAAGCTCGACGTGCTGCAGATCACCAATTTCACCTCGACAACGATCGCCGATGCGCTCTCGCGTGTCACCGGTGTCGGTGAGGCTTCTGTCGTCGGCGCGTCCGAATACTCGATGCGCATATGGATGGATCCGGCACGCATGGATGCGCTCGGCATAACTGCCGATGACGTGGCCACCGCCATTCAGCGGCAGAACATCCAGGCCTCGCTTGGCCAGGCCGGGGCTCCACCTGCGCGGGAAGGCACCGAGCTGCAATATACGCTCGTGGCCCGCGGCCGCCTCATGAGCACGGATGAATTCGGGGCCATCGTCGTGCGCACCGGCGGGGCCGGAGCGATCGTGCGGTTGCACGACATCGCCCGCATCGAACTCGGCGCGCGCAATTATTCATCGAGCGCGAGCTTCGCCGGGCATGACACGGCGATGCTTCAGATAAACCAGGCGCCGGGAGCCAACGCGATCCAGACCGCCAACGCCGTGCTCGCCGAGCTACAGCGTCTTGCGCCCACGTTTCCGCCCGGCCTCCAATACCAGGTCGTCTACGATGCGACACGGTTCGTCCGTACGAGCCTCTCGCTCATCGTGCGGATCCTCGGCGAGGCTTTCCTGATCGTTCTCGTCGTCACCTACCTGTTCTTGCAGGACTGGCGCGCCACCCTGGTCTCGGCGCTGGCCATGCCCGTCGCAATGCTGGGCGCCATCGCCATCCTGCTGGCGTTCGGATATTCGATAAACTCGATCTCGCTGCTAGCCCTGGTGCTGGCGATCGGACTGGTCGCCGACGATGCCATCCTTGTCGTCGAGAACGTCAAGCATGTCATGGAGGAAGACCCCGCGGTCGAAACGGCGGCGGCCGCCCGCAAGGCGATGGGGCAGATCACGGGTCCGATCATTTCCACCACGCTCGTCCTCCTCGCCGTGGTGATCCCGACAGCTTTCCTATCCGGCATAAGCGGTCAGCTCTATCGTCAGTTCGCGGTCACCTTGTCGGCGGCGCTGGTTATCTCGTCCGTAGTCGGCCTCACGCTCAGCCCGGCACTCAGCGCGATCCTGCTGAGGCGCGGCAAGACCGGATACCGGCGCGGTCCGCTTGGCTGGTTCGCCCGCTTCATGAACGCGACGCGTGTCGGCTATGGTCGGCTGGTCGGTTTCCTGGTGCGCCTGTGGATCATACCTCTCGCCGCACTCGCCGCCTGCTTCCTGGGCGCGTACCTGCTGTTCAGCGGTCTCCCCTCCACCTTCCTCCCGGACGAGGACCAGGGTGCCCTGTTTGTCGATATCCAGCTTCCCAACGCCGCCTCGCTCGATCGCACGCGGGCGATTGTCGGCGAGGTTCAACGGACTCTGTTGGCAACGAAAGGCGTCGAAAACGTTATTTCGGTCGCAGGCTTCAGCATCGTGCAGGGGACACAATCTCCCAACGGAGCGATGGTGGTTGCGGCGCTGGACCCTTGGGATCAGCGCAACACGCCGGATCTGCGGCTGGACGCCATCCTCGCAAGATTGCGCGCACAATTCGCAACCATTCCGGGCGCCAATGTTGCAGTCTTTTCACCACCGGCCATTTCCGGCATCGGGGCGGTCGGTGGCCTCGATCTGCGCCTCCAGGCTTTGCAGGGCCAGCCGCCGGAAGAGATCGCGGCGGTGGTACGTGCATTCGTTACGGCGATCAACCAGGCGCCGGAAATCGGCGGTGTGGCGACTACCTTCAGCGCCGACGTGCCGCAGATTTATGTCGATGTCGACCGGACCCGCGCCGAAGCGCTTGGAGTGAGCGTGTCCGACATCTATTCGACGATCGGCGCCAGCTTCGGGTCGCGTTACGTGAACGATTTCACGCTGCAGGGGCGAGTCTTCCAGGTCAACCTGCAGGCTGACGCCGAGCATCGCGGGGACGCCGAGGATATCCTCAATCTCCATGTTCGCAGCCGGACGGGCGCGATGGTGCCGCTCAGGGCGGTGGTATCGACCAGCAGGGTGCTCGCGCCCTTCGTCATCTCCCGCTACAACCTCTCGGTAGCGGCACAGATCAACGGCCAAGTCGCGCCAGGCGGCAGTTCCGGAGCGGCGATGGATGCCATCGAACGCGTCGCGGCCGAGGCGCTGCCGGCCGGCTATGGCTACGAGTGGTCCGGCCTGTCGTTCCAGGAACGGCGCAGCGCCGGACAGGAGACCATGATCTTCGGACTGGCCTTCCTGTTCGCCTATCTGTTCTTGGTAGCGCAGTACGAAAGCTGGATGCTTCCAATCGCCGTAATTCTGTCCCTTGGAGCCGCCTTGTTCGGCGCCACTGGGGCGCTCATGCTTTTCGGACTGCAAAACAGTCTTTATGTGCAGATCGCCATCGTGCTGCTCATCGGGCTGGCGTCGAAGAACGCCATCCTGATCGTCGAATTCGCCAAGGAACGTCGCGAGGAGGGGCAACCGATCGCCGAAGCGGCAAGACTTGGCGCCGAGCAGCGCTTCCGTGCCGTGATGATGACTGCTCTCTCTTTCATTCTGGGCATTATTCCACTGGCGGTGTCCACCGGCGCCGGAGCCGGCGCGCGCCAGGCGGTGGGCGTCACGATCTTTGGCGGCATGCTGGCCGCAACGACGATCGGCCTTTTCATCATCCCGGCCCTATTCGCGGCGATCCAGCATATTGCGGAATGGGCCCCTGTCCGGACGAAGGCAGGGATCGACACCAATGACGGAGTCCAGCAATCGAGGAGGAAGCCATGACTGCTTATGAGAATGGAACCGCGTCGACTTTGCCACCCACATCGGTTCGTCTTCTCCTTGGCCTCGTGCTGATTGTCGGGGGCATATTCGTCTTGGGTGACGTGGCGCTGGCTACCGTGATCAGCGCCATTGTCATTGGTGTTACGGCCATCGTCGTGGGTGCGTTCGAGATGATGCACGCCTTCTGGATGAAGGGATGGGGCGGCTTCATATGGCAATTCCTCCTCGGCATCCTGTATATTGTTTTTGGTGCCATGGTGGTGAGGCAGCCTGTGTCAGGCGCCCTTGTCCTGACCTACGTCCTCGGACTGCTGCTTGTGGCCTCGGGTATCATGCGCCTCTTTGTCGGCGTCAGGCACTGGAGCGACGTCGGCTGGGCGATGGTTCTGTCCGGAACATTCGGATTTCTGGCCGGACTTGTTATCCTGACTGGATGGCCCACGACCGGCCTTTGGGTGCTTGGATTCTTGCTGGGTATCGACCTCATTTCGCATGGCATTGCCTGGCTGACAAACGGCTGGGTATCTGCGGCCAAGACAGCGTGAATTCTCACGGCGGCCGGGCTCGCCGATTTGCTTGATCGCTGCGCGGTGCTGCGTTGCGGAGCCGCGGATCGGTCCGTCAATACAGATGGTGTTCGCACTGCTTGATAGGATTGGATCGGGGTTGCCCGATATCAGCGATATCGACCCATGCCGGTCATTGCGCCTGGAGCCGAAGAAGCAACTGGCTCAGACGCTCGGACGGGGCAGCGGTCTGCACCTCATGTATATGCCAGTTCGATGGTCCGTTCTTGACACCAGCTCTCACTTCGCTTGGGCAGTATCCGAACTCGCGTCTAAAAGCCCGGCTGAATTCAGCGCCATCACAGAAGCCGTATTCGTCAGCAATGTCGAGAATTCGACGGCGGTCATTCGGATCAGCGAGCGCTGCGTGGGCCGCCAGGAGCCGCCGATGCTGGATGTAGTGCACGATCCCTCCGGAAGCCTCGAAAAGTCGGTAGAGACGTGAACGCGATATCCCGAGTCCGCGTGTCAGACGCTCGGCGCCGAGATCCGGTTCAAACAGATGAAGTTGCACGAATCGACGGGCGCGCTCGAGCAAGGTGGCGGAAATTGGATCATGGGCTTCGGCGAGATGGTCAGAGCATGGCGCGATGCAACCCTGTAGCATCGCTCTGGTCGCACCGAGCAAGCCAGGAAGATCGCCAACATTAATCGTAGGAAGCCTCTGGGCGAGGCTGGCCAGATAGTCGGCAAGCAGCGTCCCCATGCCTCCACCGAGCACGGTGAACTCGGCCATGTCGAGACCCCACCCCATGTCGCGGCAGAAGTCGCGGGGTACGAAGAGCAACAGCATTTCGCAGTCTGTAACGCTGCCCTCGAAGACCCGGCCAAGCGAATGCACTTGCACCGATCCGGCCTCCGCGTCGAAAGACCTGGATGGAGTGGTCGTTTGCGATCTGCCGTCCCGGATAAGGGTCACCAACCAATGATCGATGGGGTCTCGGCGAATGTGACCCGCCAGGCTGGAAAAATCCAAGCCATTGGTGCTGATCTGAGCCAAGGCAAGATCGCCTAGATCCCAGAGAAGCTGCGTGCCGGCGAAACCCGCCGCAGTATCGCTCGGCTCGACAAAGTCGAGCATAGTCGCGAAGTTCTGGCGCCATGCCGCAAACTGGTCCCTCGGAGGCAACTCCCTAGTCGAGAATTCAAAGCAGGGAACCGGAACGGGTTCCGGGACAACCGGACGCAGATCATTCTTGGGGGCGACCGCTGTTGCTTGAGGCGACGGTTCGGCGAAGTGGGCAGGAAGGGCCCTCGCTGCGTTAGCGGTCACAATCGGACTCCTAACGGGCGCAAGCCCTGACGGGGCTAGATTTCCCGCTCAGGGTCTTCAACAACCAGTCCACAACGTCGGCACGCCGAAAGCAAAGATGCATTAGAGATGCGTTATGTACACTCGTCTTCGCGCAGCCGGCGACTGTTAGCAAGAGCACTCTCATCAGAGATATCCTTCAATGACAAGAATATCTCCCCGCACAATGCCAATTTAAACCGATTTTTCCCGTTTTACAAGGTCGTTGGATTTCGACGCCCCCGCTTGGCCATGAAGCATAGTTAATACAGCTAAGAAGCACCAAATCTTTCGACAGGACCTCCGGACAGCAGCGCAGCAATCCAGCGTGTCGAGTGTTGGTGCATGCAATATGTGACTACAACAATCAGAATTGGGACGCCGATGAAAGCCCCGGGCAGACCCCATAAAAAGCTCCAGAAGAAGATGGCAAACATCACGGCAAAAGGCGAGATGGCCAGCGATGCGCCGGTCAGGAATGGCTCCAGATAACTGCCGATAACGAACTGAATGACGTTCAGGCCGAGGAACACAATCAGGGCCAGCTGCCACGACCCGGACTGCGCGACGGCGAACAAGGTCGGAAAGATTGTAGCCACCAACGGTCCGACGAACGGAATATAGTTCAGCGCAAAAGCGATCGCCGCCCAAGCGCTTGCGAGTTCTAGCCCGGCAGCCAAGGCAAACCCCCACACGACCAAGCCCGTCAGCACGCATGCGATGCTGCGCACCACCATGAAACGGCGGACCTTGGCGCCAATTTCGCGGCCGATATGCAAGAGCATCTCGCCTTGAGGTTGAGCCGAACTCAGGCGAAGACGACGCTGGAAATCGTCGGCTTCGAGCAGGCCAAGCATGACAAAGATGAAGGTCAATATGGCAAAGCCGGCCATGCTGTTCAGCCGATTGAGAAAGCCTTGTGTCAAGCTGATCAGCCAGGTCAGATTGAAATGCTCTTCAAGCGGACCAACGATTGCGATGCCATGGCTCTCCAGCCAGACCGCCCAGCGCGTGTATGTCGCCTGAAGCCGGCCAGTATTATAGAACAGCCATTGCGACAGTTCGCCCAGTCCCCAGACGACGGCGGATCCTACGATTATGATCACAGTAACCGTGAGCAACAGTGTGATCAGCATCGCCGCCAGCTTCGCAATCCGACTTTGCAAAGCCATTTGAACGGGCAAGACCAGCGCGAGAACGAACAATGAGAATGCAACTGGCATAAAGATTGATTTGGCGAAATACAACAATGCGAGGACGAGAATGCCGGTTGCAACAGGATGAATCGCCCCGCGACCGGTCGTTTCTGTCATTTCTGACTTGTCGTCTATCGAGCGCAACGGTCGCAATCTCCGGAACGGAATTGTTCACGGTCGAGAAAGAAGCCAAGCTCAAATTCCTGCCGGAAACCTCAACGGCAGCGGCCGGCATGAACTGGCCGAAAACCATCCGCACGGGCCAGGCAAGCGTTGGAGAAGGTGCGCAGGCGCCCACTCCTGCTCGCACAAACCGGAGCAAACTCTCGAGTGCAGGCTATCGGTTGGGTGGGCCGCGATATGCGACACTGGCCATTGCTCACCACCTGGAATCCTTGGGCGCGAGCCATGCACGCGTTGCCAAATGTCTGCAGCCTTTCACCTCGTCGACCGCAAACAGGTGCATGCTGGAAGGTGCAGGCCTGAGGTCGCGGGGGAACAGGACGAGGATGATCGACGACGACAGTGCATGCCGACAACAATGCAGCGACCAGCAAGCACGTGCTCGGGTGAGCAAACAGGCATTGCACCTGCTTCACCTCACTTCTCCTTCGGACCGCCCTCGACGCCGGGCTCCGCCTACGGCAAAGGCAATGCACGCGGTAAGGACGAGGCCGCCTAACAACCCTGCGATGCCAACCCCGACAAGGATTGCCGGGGTAAGGACGCCAACGCCTTGCGCCGCGGCTTCCACCGCGCCTTCCACCTTTCCGACAACACGGGCGACGCCTGGCAGCTGTCCGGCCAGCCAGGTCAGAGCCAGTCCGCCGATCGCGCCCGTCAAGGCATCGGCTTTTGCGCCCAGACGAAGACCCGTCCATCGCCCCAGGGCGAGGCCGGCCGCTGCACCACAGATGACCTCTATAGCGAGTACGACAGCAGTCTCGAATGCGCCCATCGTTCTGTCCACTTTGCTAGGCGATCGGCTCACGCGATTCCTGAGCGGCGTTGAACCTTATGCAGCTTTGGACGCCTGACTAAGCGCCTCACGAAGGATCTGCTCCTTCGTCTCGTCCAGCGATGTCTTGAGTACGACGCCACCAAATCCCTTGATTGCGCTCAGCACCTTATCGGCGGTCATTCCGTGAACGAGCACGAACAATGCAGCATTTCCCGGCTGCAAGGTGGCCGACAGATCTTTCATGAAAGCATCGTTTATTCCGACGTCGGTCAGTGCGCCGCCAAGCGCGCCGGAAGCGGCGCCAATCGCCACACCGATGACTGGATTGAGGAAAATGACACCGATGAGCAGCCCCCAGAAGCTACCGGACACAGCACCAGTGACGGTCGTGTTCATGATCTGGTTGAGCTTTACGTTGCCAGCTTCCGTCTTGGTCGCGATCACGGCGTCGCCGATGTTGATGAGATATTCCTTCTGCAATGCAAACAGGCGCTGGCGCACCTCTTCAGCCTTGGCTTCGGAGGGGTAGACTATGACGACCAGGTCGGACATGGGGCCTCCACTGCGAATTTCGATGGGATCGAGATGCGCTCACAAGATTGCGGGATGCCATTTTAGGTCTCTGCCACAGCGAAGAAATTAGCCGGGAATCCCACGCCTTTGCGGTCCGTCCCTTTTTGATTGCAGCCCAAGACGACGGAACGGCTTCGACTTGCGCCGGATCACCGCAGGCAGTTACTTCATCTCAATGGTACGCAGCCGTATCCAGAGGTCTGCATGAAGCGGCATTGGAAGTGGGTTTCCTGACCTGTTCTCCTGGGCCAAACGGGTCATGCGTCGTTCGCGCCCCGCGAGCGTTACGGCGGAGCAAGATACGAAACGGGATCACCTGCATGGCGCCTCGAAGATTCGCCCGTGCCGATCCCGGTATCGACAATATCCGCGACGGTCGGCCGCCGCTCCGATCAAGGTGCCCGCGACGGCCCCGATTGCACCGCCAACGACCGCATTTCGCACGTCGCTACCGCCAGCTGCTGTTCCGAGCGCGGCGCCGCCAACCCCCCCGATCACAGCGCCTTTTTCCGCGTTGGTGCAGCCTGCCAAACCTGAGGCGACTGCAAGCGCAAGAGCCAATTTCCTCATAATGGTCTCCTCATAGCTACCTGGCAATCTTCAGCGATGGCGCACCCGGATGGGGCGGAAAGCGCAGTGCGTTAGGGCCATCGTCTTCATTCGCAGCTGTCAGCCTTTCATGAGTGCCCAAACGAACCCGGCCAGCACAATCAGGACAACACCTCCGAGCAGCCCTGCTATTCCCGCTCCGATCAACATGGTCGGCGTCAGGCCATCGGCGTGGTGGCCGATGAGGGGCCCAACACCTGCGATCCGGGCGGAGGGCCATACGAAAAGCAGACCGCCAATGCCGCCGATTATGCCGTCGGCTGTCCGGCCAAGGCTGAAACTTGGCACCCAGCGGCCGAGCGCAATTCCGCTTGCAGCGCCGCAGACAAACTCAATGACCATGGTTGCGACGGCCGGCATGGCTACGCGTCCAGGAATTTAGAGAGCTCCACCATAGAACCCCACAATGCCGATTCTAGCGGACGAGCGAGGTCTTGAGGCCGCGCCGCCATATTTTCTGATCTTCACCAGGATTTTCGCAGTCATGATGAGGACGATGGTCGAGTTTCTGCACACCTTATCCGAGCGGGCGCGCGAAGAAATTAGCTGAGAATCCCGTGGTTGAGCTCTACGTCTCTTTGTGGGGTGGCAACAGGTCACTGCCTTTCATAAAGGCATCGCGCATGAGTTGCCGAGTATGGAGGGCGTGGATCCGGCCTGGAGGGTGCGGCCGGAACTCCAGGGCGGGAAGCTTCCGCAGTCCTCTGCCATCGACGAACTCGAGCGTTTGATCGCGGTTTACCATCCCGGGCGCTAAAGGACGGCCAATAGGCAAAGTCGCTAGCGTGACGGTTTCGCATGATCGCCCATCACCAACAAAACGAGAATCCGTTCAAAACACCCTATGGGTAGGATCATCAACCCCGGTATCACTCGAACGATCGACTGTCAGGGATGTGCTACTGGCGGTCATCCGACGAGGTGCCAGCCCCAGGTCCGAATGCGCAGACTTTGCCCGCGATTTGCCGGCCTCGCCCGCATAACCCAAAGCTTATCTTGGGAGGAGCGCGCTCAGCAAGTGACGAGCTCGGTGTGGCCAAAGCCCTTGGAGTAATCGAGCACTGAGATAACCGTGGGCATCACGCGAAATATGCGCACCTGCTCCGGCGTCGGCATCGGGCCCGGCAACGAAACTTGCTCCGGATACTTCAGCGGCAGCATCCGCAGGACCTTTTCCGCTTCGGCCCGGTCCACCACCGGCTGCGCACGCGCCGCCATAGAAAGTCCGGTGATGTCCATCACCTGTGGCGCGTCGTGATCGATGGTCAAGGACACGCGATCGTCGCGCGCCAGATTCGCAGCCTTCTGGCTTTCCAGACCGCAGAGAAAGTAAAGGGTAAGGCCTTCGTTCACGTAGCCGACTGTCGTCGCCTGCGGCCAGCCGTCCGGTCTCAGCGTTGCAACCGTCATGATCCGATGCTGATCCAACAACGTCTCGATCTTGTTTCTGCTCTCTTCGTCCATCTGCTGTCTCCAAAATCATTGCTGACCGTGACCATGGTAGGGGCCGTAGACCGTCTCGCATTTGACGCACATCAACACAGTGGCGGGCAAACGCACCTCGGTCGCGTTGGCTGGCGGAACGAAAGGCAAATCAGTTGTGCCCGTTCTGCGGCAAAGGTTCGTTTCCTTGGCTATGCTGAATGTCAGCATTTCGCAGCGCCAAGCGGACTTGGCCGGCGTGCGCAAAGCGCGGGAGGGGATTGTCGAGTCGCGGCCAGGGACGGCGAGATCCACTCCGCGTCGACCCATCACTGGTTCGCAGCCGGCTCGGCACCGGCGGAAAAGAGGAAACAATCCCAGGCTCTTAAGTTACCACCGAAAGGCTCGCCGGCTGCAACACGCCGGGGAACGGGCCGATCCTGGCGCGATGCCCGGACTGGAAGAGGTTGCTGTGGAGGTTGGCGATCCACTGCTTGCCTTCCGTCGTTAGCTCCAGATAGCGGATCGCGTCGCCGATATAGGGCTCGACCTGCAGCGTGAAGAAATCGGTGAAGATGGCGCCGAGATCGGCGGCGGTCTTGCAGCCGAGCTTTTCCACCATTCCGATCTCAGAGAACTCGGCAAACAGCGCCGGCAGCTTGCGGTGGTAGAAGGGGTCAGCGAGCTGGCCGATCAGGTCTGCCGCCCTGACCAGCGCCGGCTCGGTGTTGGTGACCTGGTAGGCCGGATCGTTCGGCACCGGAAAGCGCGTCATCTCGATCGCCGCGACAATGCGCTCCTCATTGACGAACTTCGAGGAAGCAAAACGTTGGCGCGCATAGATTTTGGCGCGCTCGATATGGTATGGCGCAAGCACTGCGTCGGAGGCGCCGCGCGGTGGCGTAAAGAAGTCGCCGGCCTCGTTAATGACGAAGCTGTCCTCGGTGTCGCCCTGGCACACGCCGTGGACCATGCCGATGTCGTGGACAAGCAACGCGCAGGTATAATGCAGCCAGTCATCGGGGGTCAGGGATTCCGAAAGCAGCCGGCCGCGGATGATCTGCTGGCCAGCAAGCGTAACCATCAGCGTGTGCTCGATGTTGTGATAGAGGGCGTTCGAATTGCCGATGCGCTCCAGGACAAGGCGGGCCGCTCCACCTATGTAGCTCGCATATTCCGGATTGCGATGCGAGAAATACTGGAGATAGAGGTCTGACAGATAGTCGCCGAGCCGGTCGGCCATGATGGAGATTGGATTGAGCATGACAATCGTTCCTGACCGCTTTGAAGCATGACAAGTCGCGCCGCGCGGCGGCCATCCTAGCACAGTTCCCAGATATTATCTTAGGACCGAGGCCACCGAGGCAGCGGCGACTACCGAATGTCGCTGCGGTCGCCCTCGCCACCCGCGAAACCGTGGCCGCTGTCGGTGCCGCACAGATCGACGGTACACGATCACAGTCCGGGACTGCACACCAGAGGTACGGTCAAGCCGTCGGTACCGCGCCGCGCCGCTCGAGCGCGGTCTTGCGGATGATTTCCGCGATCTCCGGGCTGCTGCTGCACAGCATCTGGAAATCCACCGCGTGCAGCGAAAGGAGCGAGACCACCGTTGCAGCGCTGACGGTCGCCGAACGCGGTTCGCCGCTGATCAGCGCCATCTCGCCGAAGAAGGCGCCAGGGCCAAGCTCTACCGGGTTCGGCGTCGCGACGCTGACGCGCCCCTCAACGACAAAGAACATCCGATCGCCGGGCTCGCCAATGCGGCAGATCACGGCGCCCGCCGGCACCATGCGAGGTCTCAACGCGCGCACGATCTCGACCAGCACGGCTGGGCCGAGCTTCTGAAACAACGGCACGGTGGCGACCAATTGCCAATTACGGAGGAAATCCCCGCGACGGACTTCTTGATAGAAGCCGGTGGCAAGAATGCCGGCCCAGAGCCCGAAGATGCCGATGCCACTCATCATGACCATCCCGGCAAGGACGCGGCCGGCGAAGCTTTGCGGAATTTCGTCGCCATAGCCGGTAGTGGACAGCGTGACCACCGCCCACCACATTGCCTGGGGGATGCTGCCGAACTTTTCCGGTTGGATGTCGCGCTCGATGACATAGGCGGCGAGCGCGACAGCGAACAGAACGACGCCGAAGAGCGTGGTGACGCCGATCAGGTTGCGCGCTTCGTTGGCCAGCACCCTGCCCAGCACCGGGAAGAAAGTCGAGTCGCGCAGCGGTTTCAGCAGCCAGACAGCACAGTAGAGGCTCCGGTCGGGCGTGCCGACAAGCAGAAATGCGGCGAGTGGAACCAAAACCGCGAGCACATCAATGGCGATTGCCGGCGTCCTGTCCCGAACGTCTCCCGCCCGGCGCTTGAGCAGCGTCGCGGCCAGTTGCAGGAGATAGGCGCCCCAAATGACTGCGAGTACGACAACCAGAGCCAGTCTGCTTCGTCCGGACATGACCGGTATCGTGAGCGCAGCCACCGCCAAAAGCCCAGGCGCAGCCAGAACCGCGTTGAGCGGCGCGTAGATTCTTAAGAAAGGCAGTACCGACATTCTGTGCCCACGAGCCGCTTCTACCTCCAGAATAGAATGCCTTCAAGGCAAGCGCAAAGGTGCTTGCTGGCGTTGCGATGTGCGTCACCGTGGTGAACCCAGATGTCCGGGATTGCTTCGTGACCGGACGTGAACAGACAGGCCACAAACCGACGAGAATGACCCGATCCGGACAATTGCAATAGGTTCCGCGAAGGCTCGGCGAGAAATACTCATAGTCGATAGTCCAAGTCAGTCGTCACTGCATCGCTATTGAAAACAATAGGTCACGGAAAACGGGTCACAGAGACGGGTCGCGATTACTCGGGAGTAACAGAGACCGGCTGGGCGACCAAGCCCAACTGATCAGAGACGGTCCAGCCTATCTTATGGATAAGTCGAGCGAATTTCGAGCTACCTAGCATAGTCCAGTTTTGCCGTGACTGAGTGGTGAAGGCGGCAGTCTCGCGCTAGCCAGTCTCCGCCTGAATTCCCGAAAACTGGAAAGCAGCGAATTCGCTCGCAACAAGGCTTTGCTTCGAATGCATCGATCGCGATAGGCGCGGATCGCGGCATGAACGGACATTCGAGCAGTGGTTTGCCAGTTTGGCCTTGTGCGAACGCCGGTATTCTTCCTCTGGTCGGCGAAAAGCTGCTTGCGACACGGGGAAACTGCTAAGGTATGCTTC
Source organism: Mesorhizobium sp. CNPSo 4670 (assembly GCF_057784235.1). NCBI lineage: Bacteria > Pseudomonadati > Pseudomonadota > Alphaproteobacteria > Hyphomicrobiales > Phyllobacteriaceae > Mesorhizobium > Mesorhizobium sp. CNPSo 4670. Next base: position 114,070 of record NZ_JBWJFQ010000008.1, read on the forward strand.
CGAAGGAAGCGGGGCAACCGAGTATGGAACGACGCCTGACCGCAATATTGGCCGCCGACGTGGTCGGCTATTCCAGGCTGATGGGGCTTGACGAAGCCGGGACGCTGTCGGCGCTCAAGACGCATCGGCGCGAGATGGCCGACGGCAAGATCGCCGAACACCAGGGCCGCATCGTCAAGCTCACGGGCGACGGCATGCTGGTCGAGTTCCCGAGCGTGGTGAACGCAGTGGCGTGCGCCGCTGACATCCAGCGCCGGATGCACGAGCGCAATGTCGACGTGCCGGAGGAGCGCCGCATTGAGTTCCGTATCGGCGTCCATCTCGGTGACATCATCTTCGAGGACAACGACATCTATGGCGACGGCGTCAACATCGCGGCGCGCATCGAAAGCATCGCCAAGCCCGGCGGCGTCGCAGTGTCCGGCTCGGTCCGCGACAATGTCGGCAACCGGCTTGATCTCTCCTTCGAGGACACCGGCGAGCAGACGCTGAAGAACATCGACCGGCCGGTTCGAGTCTACAATGTCGACCTCTTCGCCGGCGCGGCGTCGCCCAAGCCAGCGCCGGCGAAGGAAAAACCGTCGATCGCTGTGCTGCCGTTCAACAACATGAGCGGCGACCCGGAGCAGGAATATTTCTCCGACGGCATCACCGAAGACATCATCACCGACCTGTCGAAGATCTCCGGCCTGTCGGTGATCGCCCGCAATTCGGTGTTCACCTACAAGGGCAAGTCCGTCGACGTGCAGGAGGTCAGCCGGCGCTTCAATGTCGCAACGGTGCTTGAAGGCAGCGTCCGCAAGGCCGGCCAGCGCGTGCGCATCACCGCGCAGCTGATCGACGGCAAGGACAGCACGCATCTGTGGGCTGATCGTTACGACCGTGACCTGACGGACATCTTCGCGATTCAGGACGAGATCACAAAAACGATCGTCGATCAGCTCAAGGTCAGGCTGCTGCCGGAAGAAAAGAAGGCGATCGAGGCGTCGCCGACCGAGAGTGTCGAGGCTTACACCTACTATCTGAGAGGCCGTGAGTTTTTCCACCGCGGCACAAAGCTGAACTACCGTCTCGCCAGACGGATGTTCACGATGGCGATCGAACTCGACCCTCTCTATGCGCGCGCCTATGCCGGCAGCGCCGATTGCGACTCCTTCCTGTTCCTCGACTACAGCGAGGAGGTGTCGCTCGACGGCATACTGGCCAACGCCGCCAAGGCGCTCGAGATCGAAAGCGGACTGGCCGAAGCGCATGCCTCGCGCGGACTGGCCCTCTCGATCGGCCAGCTGTACGACGAAGCGGATCGAGAATTCGAGCAGGCGATCGCGGGCAACCCCAACCTGTTCGAAACTCACTATTTCTACGCCCGCAGCTGTTATGCGCGGGGAAAGCTCGAAAAGGCCGCCGTCCACTGGGAGCGCGCCGCCGAGATAGACCCCAACGACTACCAATCCCTGCTTTTGCTGATTCAGATCTATCGCACGTTGGGACGGCATGAGGAACAAAGGGAGACGGCTCGCAAGGGTGTTGAACGAGCCGAGCGCGAGTTTGCAAGGAATCCGGAAAATCCCCGGCCTGCGTACCTCGGCGCCAACGCGCTCGCCGGACTTGGCGAGTTCGATCGGGCGAAGGAGTGGGCCGCGCGCGCTTTCGCGATCGACCCCGACGATGTCCTGACCCAATACAACCTTGCCTGCTTCCACTGCTTCCTCGGTGATTTCGACCGGACGTTCGACATGCTCGAGAGCGTGATGCCGCGCGCCAACCACGAGATGAAAGCGTGGGTTCTGCAAGACTCGGATTTTGACCCGCTGCACAGCCTTCCGCGCTGGCAGACGGTGCTGGAGCTTGCGAGATAGCAATGGAACGACGCCCGACCGCAATATTGGCCACCGACGTGGTTGATGGGGCTTGACGAAGCCGGCACGCTGTTGGCGCTCAAGACGCATCGGCGCGAGATGGCCGACGGCAAGATCGCCGAACACCAGAGCCGCATCGTCAAGCTCACGGGCGACGGCATGCTGGTCGAGTTCCCGACCGTGGTGAATGCAGTGGCGTGCGCCGCTGACATCCAGCGCCGGATGCACGAGCGCAATGTCGACGTGCCGGAGGAGCGCCGCATCGGCGGGCAATCCTCCCGTCGCAAGCACCCACTGCGATGCGATTAATAAGGCAGGTCTTTCGACCGGCGTGGGCAGCCGATTGCACCCGTGCATAGAGTTTGTAGACACGATGGAACACAGTGGCATTGCCACGAGTGGAACGACGGCCTTACAAACGCCTGACGACGAATTCTCAGGAGGGCAAGCGCTACCATGAGTGGCTGGTTGCATACTCTTCCACTCGCTTGGATGGCTCTCGTCGTGTTCGGGGCCACCTATATCGTCGCGTTCATCTTGCACCAAGGCATCGCCGCTCTTTCTGTGGGCTCCACGGCGCGGTCATTCAAGGCGCTTTCGCCTGGCATGTTGCCGCCGCTCGGTATCATCTTTGGCCTGTTTGTGGCGTTCACCGCGGCTCAGGTCTGGAGCGACAACGATCACGCCAATGCGGCAGTCAATCGCGAGGCCAGTGCACTGCGGTCGGTCGTGGTTCTGGCGAGCAGCTTTCCCGGGGAGCCCGAGGCGCGCTTACTGACGCTGGTGCGCAGCTATATCGAGGAAACGACGAGCCAGGAGTGGCCGCTGATGGCCGAGAGCGCGGCGACCCTCACCATAATCCCGCCGGCGCTTAACGAGGCGCTGCGAACGACGCTGGCTTTGACGCCAAGCAATCCCGGCCAGGAGATCGCGCAGCGCGAGATTACGAGGTGGCTTGAGGACGCCTTTGAGGCGCGTCGCCAACGGATTCTCGTCAGCTCCGCACAAGTCAACCCCACGAAGTGGGCCTGCCTGATCCTGCAAGCCTTCTGTGCTCTTCTCGCGATCGCGGTCGTTCATAGTGATAACCGAATGGCATCGGCGATCGCTCTTGGAAGTTTTGCGACCGGCGTGGCGGCATCCGTTCTCTTGATTCTCGCCCACGATCGGCCCTTCACGGGAGAGATCGCAGTGTCGCCGCAGCCGTTGCTGCAAGTTATGCCGGAAGCCAAAGCGGGCGGCGGCGGATGATACAGGTAGGAGTGCAGAGACGGGTAAATTCCCACTCCGGTGTGGCGCCGGTGACCATGACTGTTTTCGGGATCATTTTGACAGTCCGCGACGGGATCGCCTCGCGGCACTGAGGAAGCTGAATGCCAACGTCGGCAATTGGCGCAATCAAGACGTCCAGCCCTGTCGCTGGCCACGTCTGCTTTCAGGCAGCGGTTGAGCCAATCTCTTCGGCCGACATGAGGCGCAAAACAGCCATGCCGCCGTCGCCTTGTGAGACTCTGATTTGGTGACAAGCAAAACAGCAGCCCCTACGACTCGTCCCTCTCATCGCGCAAATTAGACACAACGCGGCGGTTCTGCGACCTGCAGGCGGAGTTGGGGCAGTCGCGGACGAGCCTGTCCTTGCCGTAGCCCTTGGCCCACATGCGGTTGCGGTCTATGCCGCCGGCTGCGAGATAGTCCATCACCGCATCGGCGCGCTGCTGCGACAGCGCTGTTTCGCTTGCGCCGGGATCGTCGGCGAAACCCTGCAGCTTGAGCAGCCAGCGCGGATTCTTTGCCAACCAGGCGATCTGGGTGTCAAGGGTGGCCTTGGCGACAGAATCGAGCGCGGCCGAACCTTGCGTGAAATAGATGCGGCGGCCGACATTGAGGATAAAATCCTCCTCGCTGCCCGGCTGCACGTTCTGGAAGCCGGCAACCTCGGCGTTGGTGACGTCGGGCGTGGGAGGGGCCAGCGTGTTGCTCGTCGAGCAGGATGCGGCCAGCACCAGCAGGCTGGCGGCGAGCAGCCGGCGCGTGTTTTCAATCATGCGGCTCATGAGGCGCCAATCATTCGACAGTGGTGGAAGCGGGCGCCTGGTCGGCGATGTGCGGCAGGACCTCCACCGCGGTGCCGATCGGGCACCGCTGGTAGAGGTCTATGATGTCTTCCGGGAACATGCGGATGCAGCCGCTGGAAGCGTCGGTGCCGATGCTCCATGGCTCCAGCGTGCCATGCAGGCGGTAGCCGATGTCAGCGCCGTCGCGGTACAGATAGAGCGCGCGCGGCCCGAGCGGATTGTTGGACGCGCCGCCTGCGATCATGGGCGGTAGCTCCGGCCTGCGCTTGCGCATTTCGGGGGGCGGGACCCATTGCGGCCACAGCGCGCGGCGGTCGATCGTCGCGCGGCCGTACCATTTGAAGCCGTCCTTGCCGACGCCGACGCCGTAGCGGATGGCGGTCTTGTTTTCCATGATGAGGTAGAGGAAGTGGTGGCGGGTATCGACCACGACGGTACCGACCGGCTCGCTGCTGAAATACTTGACGATCTGGCGATGCCATCTCTTGTCGATCTTGGCGAAGTTGGTCTTGCGATAGACAAAATTGTTGTCGCTGGCGGTACCGGCGAAAAAGGATTTTGCCGTCGCGGCTTGAACAATATTGCCGGTTGCACCGACCGCGACCAGCGCCAGGCCGCCGAGCACGACACCCCTGCGTGATAAAACCATCGGCAATCCCCCATGCCTTAAGCCTTTCGGACCATAGTTGAGAATTATTTCGCCTCAAAGTGGAAAATGCTGCAGTTAGCTGCAAGCTGTCAGTCCGCTATTTGATCGGAACTGCCAATAAGCTGCCGCTCCAACATGAATCACCGCATCATCGGGCCGAAACTTGAAAACGGTCCCGCGGCCGTGTTGGCAGGCAATCTCAAAGGGTTGTCGCTGCTTTGTATAGGGCAGCCTTGCAGTTCAGGGTCTCTGATCTAGGATACATCAGACGCCTCTGCAGCCTCCCGAACCCGAACATCTGATCTGTGAGGTTTGCGCGGACCCACGCGCGGAGGTGGTTGAAGCGCTTCGCTGGGCGCGTGCGTTGCATGCTGGTCCTGTCGGCGGACGCGGGTCTCCCGATCCATTTCGCTGGCGGCGTTTCAGCCCTGAGCACGCCCGCCGGCCAGACCTGCGCAGCGCTCGCGGATGCGATGATCAACGGCCTGTCGCAGGATCGCATTCGCCGGTTGTCCCTACTTTCTCCTTACCTGTCGGAGGCGCTTCCGGCTGATTGGATGAAACGAATCCCCACCGAGGCGGGTCTGTTTGAGCCAGAGCACTGGGTGCGAAGTCTGGAGACACTCTCCGCTACCGATGGTCTCCCGATCGCGACGATTATGCCGGTGCTTTATGACCTCGTGGACGGCGCCAAAGCTGCGGTCAAACTCGGAACGTTGCTCCTGCGCGGCAGCAGCCTGGAGCTCCAATAGCTGCAGCGGCGGCGTTCGTCAGCCGACGTTTTTCTTCCGGATTCCGAAGGGGCATCGCCCGGCGGATGATTGTATCGGGAACGCTTTCTCAACCGGCAACGAACGGAGGCCGCAACCCCGGACTCATGTGCCCGGTATGAACCAGCCCAAATTCCGGATCTCATTGCTGATAAAGTTGCCCACCCGTTTCCCCCGGTTACGCAGGATGCGCAGCAACCCGCTATCCACAAAATACGTCAGCAGGATGCTGTCCCGTGTTGTCACTTCCGGCCCCACTATGTCCGCCGAGTGCCATGTGTCCTTGTCTACCGCGAAAGCATAGCCCGTGTTCGGCGCGAAACGCATCTGCATCTTCTTCGCCAGCCCGCCGCCCGGCAGCTCCTCGTGAAAGATCGTCCCGATGTTGGTGTGCGCCTCGTCTGGTGGCAGGTAAAGCTGCACCGTGATGCCCTTCCAATGTGTATCCGTGTGCGGCGGAATTTCGTAGCCCGGAATGTCACGCGTTAGGATGGGAATTGGAAACATGCCCACCTCGGCCAAGCCGGGCCCGAACCGTCGCCCCATCGCCGGTGCCAGCCGGCGACGGAAAGCGTTCTTCACCGGCTCGGAACAAAGCGCCTTGCCAACCACGTTCCACACCGTCCGCTTTGCCGACGGCAGATGTCGGATGTTTTCCGGAAAAAGATCAATCTTCACCCGCGTGGACGCACCCAACGCATCCCGCTGTTTGGACCGGCCGTGCATCGGCCGGTAATCCGCATACACCGGCAGCGCCGCCAGCATGGATTTATAAACATCCTCCGGAAAGACCCGGTCGAACTCGAGATGGTAAAATGGCCCTTCCACCGCGCGCGCGGCCTCTACGGACTTCGCTACAAATTCCGCCAGCTTTCCTGCGGTGATAGTTTGATCAACATTTGGAACACTCATATCGGCTCCTCTTGAAGCCATAGATAAAACAGCCCAAATCCGCCCACAAGCACATTTGGAAATGCCGCCGCTTGCTGCGAAATCCCGGAGCACCGGTCTCCGACTCGGCATCGGCCGTGGTCAACTCAGGATCGCCTTGCCGCAATAGCTGCGGTTGAAGGCGCGGGCGCCGCTATGATAACGGCGGCCTTTGTTGGGAGGTGGGCTAAACGGCCTTGCTTAACCGCAGACCGTAACCTTTTCGATCACTTTATGATGGTGCCGCCAGTGTGCTTCACCAACTCGGTATGGCAATTGCGCCTGTGGTGACGGTGGTGACCGCCGTCGTCATCGTTGTTGCTGAAATTGTTGTCGTTGTCGTCATTCTACTGACGATGACGCCTATGGCCTTGGTTGCCGTTGTCGCCATCGTCGTTCTGAATGATGATTTGCGCGACCTGTACGGCCCGATGACGGCAGACGTTGCGGCGAATGCAAGCAAAGAAGCGAGAACAAGGGTTTTCATGATTTCTCCATGGTGTTCCCAAGGAGGCGGTTGAGTTGTTTGCGGCTGGCGGGGCCGGCCCGCCTCGGGCTGCATCTACTGTCGGCGACTTTTTGAGTGGGGCACAGCTTTGTCGGCTGCTGAGGCGGACCATAAGCGATGTTCCATCGCAGCCTGGACGACCGACATCAGGGCGCGCCAGTCGCGCCCGCGGCGAAAGCCATTGACGGCGGAAAGGTGGAGGGCAAGCCGGCATCGGAGCTTCCCCCGCAACTAAAATCTCAATACCCAGGCTTCCACTTTTCCCTTGCCTTTGACTTCGATAGCGCCGCGCGTCTCGAAGGCGAATTGGTCCTTGAGCTGTTCGTAGACGGGGCGCGTCACCTGAACAGAGTCGGGAACTCCGCCAGACTCCATGCGACTCGCCAGGTTCACTGTGTCACCCCATAAATCATAGATGTACTTACTCTTCCCAATGACGCCGGCGACCACTGGCCCGCTGTTGACGCCAACCCTGAGCTTCATCGAGACGTTGTGCTCCATCGCGTGCTCGCGGGTAATGTGGACCATGCGGATGGCCATGCGGACCATGCGCTCGGCGTGGTTGGCTACCGGCACGGGTAGGCCGCACACCGCCATATAGGAGTCGCCCACCGTCTTGATTTTTTCGATGCCGAGATCATTGGCGGCAACGTCGAAGCGCGTGAAGAGTCCGTTGAGAAACATCACGACATCGTGCGGCGGCATTTCCGATGTCAGTGCCGTGAACCCGACCAGGTCTGCGAAGGCGACCGTGACTTCGGCGAAGCCGTCGGCGATCCTCTCCTCGCCAGCGCGCAGCCGATTGGCGATCGGTGCCGGCAGGACGTTGAGCAGCAGCTGCTCGTTCTCGCGGTTCTTGTTCTCTATCACGAGATTCTTCTGGTGCAGATCCTCAACCATGCCATTGAAGGCCGAGCAGAGTTCGCCAATCTCGTCGCGCGTGCGGACCGGCACGCTGGTCGCATAGTCGCCAGCAGAGAAGCGTTTCACCCCGGCAGTGAGATCGCGGAGCGGTCCGAGCAGCGCGCGCGAAAGCCAGGCGGCGATGGCGGCCACCACGAGCAGCGCCAGTCCCCCGACAAGCAGCAGATCCCGGCGGAGTTCCGCGATCGGTGCGAAGGCCTCAGCGCTGTCGATCTTTGCGACGAGAGCCCACTTGACACCGGAAATCGCGAGCGGTCCCCATGAAGCGAGCGTCGGGACGCCACGGTATCCGATGATCTCGCCCGTGCCCTCGACACCGGCGAGCGCGGCACGGGTGGCCTTGGTGTCGGCGCGCTGATGCAGCACTGGTGTCCCGTAGCGCTGAATGGCGGCGATCTCCTCGTCCGAAGCGCCGGCGAATTTGAGGTCGGCGAAGTAGTTTTCCCGGTTCTCGTAGAACGCCCGCGAGCCTGAGCGCGCCAGATAATCGGGTCCGACGAGATAGGCCTCACCCGTGTCGCCGAACCCTTCCTGCCGCCAGCGGCGGTTACCAGTGACAACGTTGTCGATCTCATCATTCGACAGTTGCGCGACCAGCGCGCCGATGACGACGCCCTGGGCAATCACCGGTGCTGCCATAAAGGCGATCGGTGCGCCGCCAGATGGCGCATAAGAGGAGAAATCTTCGAGGCATATGGCTGACGGATCTGCGATCTGCGAGCAGCGGGCGACGGCGGCCGCGACGTTGGTGCGACGGTACGGACCCAATTGAAGGGACGTGGTGAAATCCACCTCCTTCTCGACCGTATAGATCAGGCGACCTGATTTGGGATCGGCAATCATGAGATCGAAAAAGCCGACCGTGGTCGCCGCAGCGCGCATCAACGGATGATATATGGCATGCAGCCTGGTGTATTCGCTTCCGTCGCCGGCGTCGTCGAGAAGCTTGCGCCGCTCCGGCGGGTTGGGATTCTCCACAATGTAGTGATACTGCAGATAGTAGGGGGCACCACCGACCGGCAGGTAGTCCGACAGGGCTGGTTCCCTGCCTAGGGTGCCCGTCATTCCGGGGATGAAGTTCTCAGCGTACCAAACGCCGACCTTCTGCCGCAGGTCAGGCGGCGCGCCTGCCCGGTCGAGTTGGTCGACCGCGATCCGGAACTCGCGTGTCGCATCGACCACCATCTTGGAAGTGGCAAGCAGGCGCAGCTCCGCCTGGATTGTGCGGAAGTAGGTTTCAACCTGGCGCGCCTTGGTCTGACGGGCGGCCGTGAGTTGGTCGAAGACTGCTTTTTCGAGGGCGTCGCGGGCGCGGAAGTAACCGAGCACCCCGGTCACCAGAACGGCGGTCGCGCCAAGAAGGACGAGGGTTGTAAACAGCTTTGCGGCCAAGCCCCAGCCCGCGGGGCGGAATGAGCCGGTCACATCTTGAGAAGACATGAGATCTGACATTGCTTTTGCATCACGTCTTCGGGAACAGGAGCGTCGGCGTCGAGTCGGATGGCAGGCCAAGAATATGTTTCATCTGTTACCCTCTCCCTCGCATATGCATACCAACTTTACTGCGAGACGTGTGCGGGAATGCGTTGTCGATTTGCCCGTGGAACGTACGGCGCAGAATCGTCGCGGTCGCACGGACGCCGTCCCCTTAATCGGAACCAGCAACAGTCTGTTCCAGGCTTCTAATCACCGTCTGGTCACTTCCCGCTCTCCAGAAGCGGGTCACGTCGGCAATCTCTCTGCATCGGTCACAAAAACAATAGGGCACAGAAACCGGTCAGAGAGACAGGCCTTGAAAACTGGGCGGAAACTGAGACTGACTGGGCATATGAGCCCGACAGTCTAATTGGAGCGCAGCCTAACCTACGGAAATGTCGACTGAATTTCGGGCCGGTCGACATAGCCAATACTACCATTGACTGAGTGGTGATCCAACCAGGAATCGAACCGTTGACCTACGAGCGTTTCTAAGCCTCGGAAACCTTAATGAATTAGGCCCGGTTTTCGGACTTGTTCAAAACAGAGACAAAATGGCCAAAATGCAGGAACAAGTGGTCAGAGCCGTCGTCGGCTGATGCGTATTGTATCACCCCGATCTTGGGGATGGTTCTCACAGAGATACCCACTAAGTCATTGATAAAAAAGACTGAATGGTGATCCCGACAGGAATCGAACCTGTGACCTACAGATTAGGAATCTGCCGCTCTATCCTACTGAGCTACGGGACCACGCGGCCAGACACATAGCCGCTTCGGATCGTTTCGCCAAGAGGCCGGCCGAAGGCAATTCGCCCAGCCCTTTGCGCGACTGGCGTCAGGCGGCGAGTGCCGTTTCCGCCAGTTTCACCCAATAGCTCATGCCGTGCGGGATGACCTCGTCGTTGAAGTCGTAGGCCGGGTGGTGGAGACCGGCGGTGTCGCCATTGCCGATGAAGATGAAGGCGCCGGGGCGGGCTTCCAGCATGTAGGAGAAATCCTCGCCGCCCATCACCGGCTGGATGCCGCGGTGGACATGGGCGTCGCCTGCGACACCAGCCGCGACATCGCTGGCAAACACCGTCTCTTCCGCGTGGTTGAAGGTCACGGGGTAATTCGCCTGATAATCGACCTCGATCTTGGCGCCGAACGCGGTCGCCAGCCCGTCGCAGATGGTGCGGATGCGCTCTTCAGACTTTTTGGCGATTTCCTTGCGCAAGGTGCGCACGGTGCCGGCGATTTCGGCCGTCTCGGGGATGATGTTGTAGGCATCGCCGGCGTGGAACTTGGTCACCGACACCACCACCGCCTCGACCGGATCGGTGCTGCGCGAGGCGATCGTCTGCAAGGCGCCGACCAGCTGGCTGGTGATGACGATCGGGTCGATGGTGCCGTGCGGCATCGCCGCATGGCCGCCCTTGCCACGCACGGTGATGGTGAACTCGGCCGTCGCCGCCATGATCGGGCCCGGGCGGATGGCGAACTGCCCGACAGGCAGGCCGGGCATGTTGTGCATGCCGAACACCTTGGAGATGTCGAAACGATCCATCATGCCGTCCTTGACCATCTCGTTGCCGCCGCCGCCGCCTTCCTCGGCCGGCTGGAAGATCACCGCCACCGAGCCGGTGAAGTTGCGCGTCTCGGCAAGGTATTTCGCGGCGCCCAAAAGCATCGCCGTGTGACCGTCATGGCCGCAGGCATGCATCTTGCCGGGGATGGTCGAGGCATAGGGCTTGCCGGAGATCTCGTTGAGCGGCAGCGCGTCCATGTCGGCGCGCAGACCGATGGTGGGGCCTTCGCCCTGGCGGCCGCGGATGATGCCAACGACGCCGGTCTTGCCGAGGCCGGTCACCACGTCGTCGCAACCGAAGGCTTTCAGCTTGTCGGTGACGAAGGCAGCGGTCTTGAAGACGTCGAAGTTCAGTTCTGGCGTCTGGTGCAGATGCTGGCGCCAGCCGGCAACTTCGTCCTGCATTTCGGCGGCACGGTTCAGGATTGGCATGATGGTTCCATTTCGCTGTTGGGACAGGCGGGTGTTGTCCGCTGCCTTGCAATTGTGATCGTCAGGCACTTTGCCATGTTGGCGTCACATAGAGTAAATAGCACCGCAACGACGCAGTCCGGTTTTTGAGGGTCGGACTGCAGGGTGCTGGCGATCGCGTAACGAAATCTTACGGAGCCAGGGGCGACTACGGCAAGAGGCGATTTCGGATTTGATCATGCGGCACAGGCATTTCCTCAAACTATTCTCGGCTGGCGCAATCGTGCTGTCGGTCCTGGCCGGGTCGGCGCAGGCCAATCCGGTCGTTGTGTTCGACCTCAACAACGGCCAGATCCTGCAGCATCAGGACGCGTTCAAGCGCTGGTATCCGGCGTCGCTGAGCAAGTTGATGACCGCTTATGTGACCTTCCGGGCGATCGCGGCCGGCGAGGTCCAGCTCGATTCGCCGATCAAGGTGACGAAACACTCGGCCGCCGAGCCGCCAAGCAAGATGGGCTTCAAGCCGGGCTCGGTGATGCGGCTCGATAACGCGCTGAAGATGATGCTGGTCAAGTCGGCCAATGACATCGCCATGGCCGTCGGCGAGAATGTCGGCGGCTCACAGGCAGCCTTCGCCGAACGGATGAACGCCGAGGCGACCAGGCTCGGCATGAACGGCACGCATTTCGTCAATCCGAACGGGCTCTATTCGCCGGACCAGTACACGACGGCGCGCGACCTCGCCGTGCTGGTGATGGCCATCCGGCGTGAATTTCCGCAATATGCGCCGTGGTTCTCGATCGAGGGGCTTGCGGTCGGCAAGAAGGCGATTCCGAACTACAATCTGCTGATCGGCCGGTATCCCGGCGCCGACGGCATGAAGACGGGCTTCGTCTGCCCTTCCGGCTTCAACATGATTGGCTCGGCGACCCGCAATGGGCGCACGCTGGTGGCGGTCGTGCTTGGCGAGAAGTCGGCAATCACCCGCGCCGAGGCCGCGGCGAAACTGCTCGACCAGGGTTTTGACACGCAGGCCGTGGGCTCGGCCACCATCGCCACGCTGGCGCCTTATGGTGACACCGTGTCGCCCAACGACATGCAGGACGAGATCTGCAAGAAGAAGGCGCGGGCGGAGCAGTCCGAGGCACCGCCCGCCGCCGCTGCCGCCAAGGATGTGCCGAAATCGCCCTACCAGGAAAAGCTCGACCATGTGCCGACGCTGGTTGCCGTAGGCCTCGGCGGCGCCACCGGTCCGGCGCCGAAGGCCATGCTCGACCAGGGCGGCCAGGAGTATGCCGACGTGCCGATCCCGAGCTGGCGTCCCGACCAGCCGGCGCCGGCCGGCACAGGCCCGGTCGTTGCCGGTCCCGCCGCGCAAGGCGACCAGCCGGTCAAGGTTGCGAACTAGCCGGATGAGCGGCTTCCCGATCCCTGTCTCGGTGCTGACCGGTTTTCTCGGCGCCGGCAAGACGACACTGCTCAATCGGCTGTTGAAAGATCCGGCGCTGGCCGACACGGCGGTCATCATCAACGAATTCGGCGAAGTGGCGATCGACCATCTGCTGGTCGAGCAGGCGTCCGACGGCATCATCCAGCTGTCGGACGGCTGCCTGTGCTGCACGGTGCGCGGCGAACTGGTCGACACGCTGGCCGACCTGGTCGATCGGCTGCAGACCGGCCGCATCGCCCGCCTGGCCCGCGTCATCGTCGAAACCACCGGGCTGGCCGATCCTTCGCCGGTGCTGCAGTCGATCATGGCGCATCCGGCGCTGGTCCAGGCCTTCCGGCTCGACGGCGTCATCACGCTGGTCGACGCGGTCAATGGCAATGCCACGCTCGACGCGTATGTCGAAGCGGTCAAGCAGGTGGCGGTTGCCGACCGCATCGTGCTCAGCAAGGCCGATCTGGTCACCGACGCCAGCGAACTGGAAATGCTGCGGGCGCGCCTGCGGCAGATCAATCCGGGCGCCGATTTGCTTGACGTTGCCGACACGAAGACAGGCGTGGCGGCGCTGTTTGATTGCGGTCTCTACAATCCGGCGACCAAATCCGCCGATGTGCGGCGCTGGCTGGGCGAGGCGCATGATCATGATCATCATGACGACCATGATCAGGAGCATGACCACGGCCACGGCCACGATCAGCGCGTGCGTTCTTATTCGCTGGTCCACGACGGCCCGGTGCCGTTTTCAGCGATCGAGATGTTTCTCGACCTGTTGCGCTCGGCACATGGCGAGCGTCTGCTGCGGATGAAGGGCGTCATCGAGCTCAGCGAAGACCCGTCGCGGCCGTTGGTGGTCCATGGCGTGCAGAAGATCCTGCATCCGCCGGTGCAATTGCCGTCCTGGCCGGATGGCCAGCGCGGCACGCGGCTGGTGCTGATCACGCTCGACATGCCGGAAGACTATGTGCGTCGGCTGTTCGCCGCGTTCACCAATCGGCCGTCGATCGACACGCCCGACCGCGCGGCGCTGGAAAACAATCCGCTGGCGATCGCGGGGCGGTAAACTCTACGATTGCTGCTCGCCGCGCTCGACCAGAAAGCGATGACCGCCTGACACCGCCGCCGTTTCGACGAGATGGTGGCCGCTGTCGGAACAGAATGCCGGGATGTCAATGACGGCCAGCGGGTCGGTGGTTTCGAGCCAGAGCCGGCTGCCTGGCTGCATTCCGGCCAGCCGTTTCTTTGCTTTCAGCACAGGCAAAGGGCAGTTCAGCCCCTTGAGATCGTAGACGCTCGCAGGCTTGGCAAGCTTGTTTTCAAGCATGTCGTTGTCCCAAAACCGCTACGCACCTTTCGGTGACATGCATTGGCGAAAAGCCTCAACCGCCGAACATGCCGAGCAGCTTGTTCTTCAGTCTGGTGACCCTGCTCTCGTCGGCGCTCGCCGCCTGCGTTTCAGCTTCAGGCGCGGCCTCCATGGGGGCTGCGATTGTGGCGGTGGCTACTGGCGCTTCCTTGGCGGCCTTGGCCGCCTCTTTCTGGGCCTTGGCGGCTTCCTTCTCGGCCAGGGCCTGCGCCTTGGCGGCTTCCTTGGCTTGCCTGGCTGCCTCTATGGCGGCAAGCCTCTGCTCCTCGGCCTTCTGCTTGGCGGCTTTTTCGGCGTCGAGTGCCGCCATCTTGCGGCCGGCAGGCGAATCGATGCGGCCCATGCGCGCCGTCTCGGTCACCGAGCCATCGGTGTTGAGCGACGGCGGATCGATCGGCACACGCTCGCCGCGCGCCCGGCGCTTGGACCAGTCGGAGACGATGCTGGCTTCCTTGACGCCGGCTATGGTCGGCTTCGGCGGCGGCGCGCTGGCCTTGAGCGCGCCGTTGAACGCCGCGTCATAGGTGCTCTGATAGGCGTTGTAGGCGCTCTTCAAGGAATCCGGTTGTGTGGTCGCCGGGCAGGTGCCGGTCGGATCAAATGTCTGGCCGTCGGCGGCGACCTGGTTGAAGACATAGCGCTTCTCGCAGACGTCGACCTTCGGCGGCACCTTGGTGACCTCGAAATTGTCGTAGCCAACCTTCAGCATCTTCCAGAACTCATAGTTCGGGTCGTTGCGGTAGCGCGCCATGTTGGCGGCGGTCATGCGGAACGGAAAAGCCTGGATCTGGAATTCGGTCTGGCCGCCCTGGAAGGCATCGCGGCCAAAGGCGTAGATCTGCTCGATCTGCGCATCGGTCATCGAATAGCAGCCCGACGACGAGCAGGCGCCGTGCACCATCAGATTGGCGCCGGTGCGGCCATTGGCCCGGTCATAGGCATTGGGAAAGCCGATGTTGAAGGACAGATGGTAGTTCGAGCGCGGGTTCATCTGCGACGGGCGCACCGTGTAGAAGCCTTCCGGCGCCTGGCGGTCGCCTTCGGTGTATTTCGGCCCGAGCTTGCCCGACCATTTGCAGATGTCGTAGCTCGCCACCATGTCGTAGCGGCCGTTGGTCTTGGCCTTCCAGATTTCGAGCTTGCCCTCTTCCTTGAAGATGCGGGCCATCACCGACGAGGTGCGGACCATGCCCTTGGCCCTCATGTCGGCGAGGATCTTGTCGGGCAGCGGCTTGTTGGCCTCCGGGGCAAAATCCTTCATCGACGAATCGTTGCAGCCGGCAACGCCGAGGGCAGCGATCAGGATTCCAGTGCGGGCAAGCTTGGCGAACATGGCTGCGGATATCGTCTTTTCTCTGGCGCCAGGGCAATTCATGCCAAGGCTACTGCACTGAACGTGTACGGACACTAAGCCCGTTAACCTTGAAAATTCCTTACCGCAAGTGTCGACGCGTCCCCCTGCGGCAGTCTCATTGAGCCGAATGCAGCGGCATTTTTGTGGCAAAAATGCTCCGCGCCGCCACATTGCGGCGGGGGGCGGGGCCTTGGTTTAGAGACTGCGGCCCATTGCCAGGTATTTTTCGCGACGCTGCTCGCGGAAGTCGGTGTTGGCGCCGGAAAAATCCTTCATCGTCTTGGCGATGAGGTCGCCCGTCGCGGCAATCACGGTTTCGGCGCCACGATGCGCGCCGCCGAGCGGCTCGGGGATGATGGCGTCGATGATCTTGAGCTCCAGAAGATCCTGCGCGGTGATCTTCATGTTGGTCGCCGCGTCCTTCGATCGTGTCGTGTCGCGCCACAGGATCGAGGCGGCGCCCTCCGGCGAGATCACCGAGTAGATGGCGTGTTCGAGCATGTAGACGCGGTTGGCGGTGGCGATCGCGATGGCGCCGCCCGAGCCACCTTCGCCGATGACCACCGAGATCGACGGCACTTTCAGGCCAAGGCAGGCCGAGGTCGAACGGGCAATCGCTTCCGCCTGGCCGCGCTCCTCCGCGCCGACGCCGGGATAGGCGCCGGCGGTGTCGACCAGCGTCAGCAGCGGGATATTGAAGCGGTCGGCGAGTTCCATCAGCCGCACTGCCTTGCGATAGCCTTCCGGCCGCACCGAGCCGAAATTATGCTTCAGCCGGCTGGTCGTGTCGGAGCCCTTTTCCTGGCCAATGATGGCCACCGGCTCGCCGCGGAAGCGGGCGAAACCGCCGACGATCGCCTGGTCCTCCCCGAAATTGCGGTCACCGGCCAGCGGCGTGAAATCGTTGAACAGGCCCTTGATGTAATCGACGCAGTGCGGCCGGTCGGGATGGCGCGCCACCTGCACTTTCTGCCACGGCGTCAGCGCCTTGTAGGCATCGCGCAGCGCATCGCGGGAGCGCTTCTCGAGACGGCTGATCTCGTCGCCGACATCGACCGCCTCGCCACTCTCGGCAAGCTTCTTCAGCTCGAGGATCTTGCCCTCGAGATCCTGCACCGGCTTTTCGAAATCGAGGTAATTGTACATGCGTGAGCGGACCGATACGTCGGAAGGCGAAGACTGGCAGAACCCTGAAATCCAAGGCTCCGGGCGGTGGAATGTCGTCCTCACATAGCGATATGAGGCCTAGTCGGCAAGCGGATGATGATCGTTGACCAGCCGCACCAGCCGCTCTTCCAGCACATGGGTGTAAATCTGTGTCGTCGATATGTCGGCATGGCCGAGCAACTGCTGCACGGCCCTGAGATCGGCGCCGTTCTGCAGGAGATGGCTGGCGAAAGCATGGCGCAGCACGTGCGGCGAGATCTTCGCAGAGGCGATGCCGGCCCTTGCCGCCAGCCCTTTCAGGTCGCGCGCAAAGACCTGGCGCGAGAGATAGCCGCTGTCCGAGGCGGCGGGAAACAGAAACGGACTGTCGGCGAAGGCAGGCACCTTGGCGCGGGCGGCAAGCCAGCTCCGCATCGCCGTGCGGGCCTTGGCCGATAGCGGCACCATGCGCTCCTTGTCGCCCTTGCCGCGCACCATGAAGAAGCGGTCGTCGCGCTGCGCCACCGTCACCGGCAGGCCGACCAACTCGGAAACGCGCAGGCCGGTGGCATAGAGCACCTCGACCAGCGCATGCAGGCGCAGTGCCGCCAGCCAATCGCTGTCGCTTGGCGCCGCATTGTTGCCGAGCCTGGGATCGCCGGCCTCAAGCGCTGCGCGGTCGATCAGCCGGCCGGTGTCGGCCTCGCTCATCGTCTTCGGCAGCGGGCGGCCTTTTTTCGGGCTGTCCAGCGTCCCGGTCGGGTCATCCGCGCGCAGGCCCTCGGCGTAGAGGAACTTGAAGAACTGGCGGATCGCCGACAGTTTGCGCGCCTGCGACGTCGGCGCGAAGCCGCGCGCGGCGATATCGTCGAGATAGGCGCGGATATCGGCGGCGGCGGCACCGGCAAGCCCGCCATCGATCGCGTCCGAAGCGTCTTCGAGGTCGCGGCGATAGGAGGACAGCGTGTTTTCGGCGGCACCCCGCTCGGCGCTCATCATTTCCAGGAAGGCTTCGATGCGGGCGGCGCTGTTCATTCGGGTTTTCTTGGCGGGCTTTTTATCGGCAGGATCAGCTTTTCTTGGGATTGAGCTTTTCGGGAGGGATGCGCACGGTCATTTCGGCCTTCCTGGGCTCGACGAACATCACCAGCGCGAACATCGTACCATAGGCAATGCCGGCCAGAATCGCGAGGATCACGACAAAGCGAAACAGTGTCGGCATCAATATTCGCCCGTCTTCTTGTTCTGCGTTTCCAAACCTGCGCCCTTATGGGACGCCAATCCGCCCAATTCAAGGAAGAAGCTGATGTCTGTTAGCAACTTCTGATGATGCACGGCCAGCCCATATCAGGCTCAGGGCTGCTCGCCACGCTTGACGAAAACGGGCTTTTCATGTCGATACGCCGGCAAAGGGGGCACTCGAAGCATCAGATGAACGCGCTGCCATCAAATCCTCCAGACGAGAACCACGCCGCGCTGCTTGGGCGGCTGGGCAGCCGTTCTGTCGTCTTTGTCGGGTTGATGGGCGCCGGCAAGACGGCGATTGGCCGCAAGGTGGCGGCAATGCTGGCGCTGCCCTTCATCGACAGCGACCAGGAGATCGAAAGCGTCTCGCGCATGACCGTTCCGGAGCTGTTCGAGCGCTATGGCGAGACCGAGTTCAGGGCCCTGGAGCAACGCGTCATCCTGCGCGTGCTGGAGAACGGCCCGCAGGTGCTGTCGACCGGCGGCGGCGCCTTCATGAACGCCCACACGCGTGATGCCATCGCCGGCCATGGCGTGTCGGTGTGGCTGAAGGCCGAGCTCGACCTTTTGATGGAGCGCGTCTCGAAGAAGCAGAACCGGCCGCTCCTGAAAAGCGCCGACCCCCGCGCCGTGCTGGAGCGGCTCATGCAGGAGCGTTACCCCGTCTACGCGACATCGGACGTCACCGTGCCGACCCGCGACGACCGCAAGGAGGTCATCGCGGCCGAGGTGGTGGATGCGCTTTGCCGGCATTTCGGAATTGATGAGACTGTCCCTACAGACGAGGTGCGATCGTGAGCGCGGATCAGCCGGTCACCGTCGAAGTCGGCCTTGGCGACCGGGCCTATGACATCCTGATCGGCTCCGGTCTGCTGTCGCGCGCCGGTGAGGAGATTTCGCGCCGCCTGCCTGGTACACGCGCCGCGGTCATCACCGATGCCAATGTCGCGGCAGTGCATCTCGATGCACTGAAGAAGGGTCTCGAAAAGAACGACATCCAGCCCACTATCATCACGCTACCGCCCGGCGAGAAGACCAAGAGCTTCGCCCATCTCGACGAGGTGGTCGACGGCGTGCTGGCCGCCCGACTGGAACGCGGCGACATCGTCATCGCCTTTGGCGGCGGCGTCATCGGCGACCTTGCCGGCTTTGCCGCCGGTATCGTGCGCCGCGGCATGAATTTCGTGCAGATCCCGACCTCGCTGCTGGCTCAGGTCGATTCCTCGGTCGGCGGCAAGACAGGCATCAACAGTGCGCGCGGCAAGAACCTGGTCGGTGTTTTCCATCAGCCGAAGCTGGTGCTGGCCGATACCGAGGTGCTCGACACGCTGCCGATCCGCGAATTCCGCGCCGGCTATGCCGAGCTTGCCAAATATGGGCTCATCGACCGGCCGGGGTTTTTCGCCTGGCTGGAAGAGAACTGGTCCCAAGTGTTCGCCGGCGGGCCGGAGAGGGCGCAGGCCATTGCCGAGGCCTGCCGCGCCAAGGCCGATGTGGTTGCCCGTGACGAGTTCGAGACCGGCGACCGTGCGCTGCTCAATCTCGGCCACACGTTCGGCCACGCGCTGGAAGCCGCCACCCAGTATGACGGAACCCGGCTCGTCCATGGCGAGGGTGTCGCCATCGGCATGGCGCTGGCGCATCGGTTCTCATCTCGGCTCAACCTCGCCAGCCCCGACGATGCGGCACGCGTCGAGGCGCATCTGCGCGCCGTCGGGCTGCCGTGGCGGATGGCCGACATTCCGGGTGATTTGCCCGATGCCGAGGCGCTGCTTTCCTTTATCGCCCAGGACAAGAAGGTGTCGCGCGGCGCGCTGACCTTCATCCTGACGCGCGGCATCGGCCAGGCCTTTATCGCCAAGGATGTGCCGGCTTCGGAAGTGCTGTCGTTCCTGAAGGAGAGCCATCCGGGCGAGCAGGAAAGCCGGCCGGGCCAGCAGAAGATGCGGCCGAGATGACCAACGAGACCGGCTGGATCGTCGTCGCTGTCCTTGCCGTCCTTATCCTGCTGGCTGTTGCCTTGCGTACGCGCCTGCTTGCCGCTTTCGGCTATGAACTGTCGCGCATCGGGCCGCAGCGCTCGAGTGAGGCCGAGTTGCGCGGCGCGGTCGACGATTTCCGGCGCGACGGCCAGGTGGTGCGCGAGGATCGCGATCGCGTCGGCGGCCTGTTCGATCTTGCCGAACTCGAAGTGTCCGACATCATGGTCCACCGCACCAACATGCGCTCGGTCAATGCCGACAATGCGCCGGAAGCGGTGGTGCGCGAGATCCTGCAGAGCCCGCACACCCGCATGCCGCTGTGGAAGGGGTCGCTCGACAACATCGTCGGCGTGCTGCATGCCAAGGACCTGCTGCGGGCGCTCAACGACGTCGGCAACGACTTTTCCAAGATCGATGTGATGAAGATCGCCTCGAAACCGTGGTTCGTGCCCGACACCACGACCTTGCAGGAACAGCTCAATGCCTTCCTGCGCCGCAAGGCGCATTTTGCCGTCGTCGTCGACGAATATGGCGAGGTCGAAGGGCTGGTGACGCTGGAGGACATCATCGAGGAGATCGTCGGCGAGATCGCCGACGAGCACGATGTCGACATCCAGGGCGTCAAGCAGGAGGCCGACGGTTCGGTCGTCGTCGACGGCACGGTGCCGATCCGCGACCTGAACCGGGCGCTCGACTGGAACCTGCCGGATGAGGAGGCCACCACCATTGCCGGTCTCGTCATTCACGAGACGCAGTCTATCCCCGAGGAAAAACAGGCTTTCACGTTCCATGGCAAACGCTTCGTCGTGATGAAGCGCGACAAGAACCGGATCGCAAGGTTGAGAATACGGCCAGCCGGCGACGCTTAGAGCAGTTCACCGTTTCACGGAAACGGCCAATGGCTCTAACTCCTTGTTTCGACGCAATTCGGGACGGAAAACCGTTCCACACTTTTCCTGGAATTGCTCTAGGGCGTGTCGCGTTGAACGAATTCAGGCGACTTACTTCAAGCCGCTGTTTTGATGCATGTCCCCAAGACCGGCGCGCACTTTTTGGCGCCGTGAGAACCAGCGGATCTACGGAGCCTTATTCTGTGATCTGGCTCGTCGAGCGTTCGTGGATCGTCGCCCCCGTTTGAGCGTCGACGGCGGCCAAGCTGACCTCATAACCCCAAAGCCTGCGGATGTGACGAAGCGTGGCGTCGCGGCTGGCATCCTCGAGAAGGACGCCGTCATTGACCTTGTGCTGCAGTCGCAAATGCCGGTCGCCGAGCAGATCGACATCCATCACCTGGATGTCCGGTCGGTTCGCACCGACGTCGTAGCTGTGGGCGAGCGCGGCGCGTATCTTGTCATAGCCGCGCTCGTTGTGAATCGAGGCGACCTGGCAATGCGGTTGGTCGGCAACGTCGCCGAGCACAAAGAACCGCCATTTTCGGATCAAAGTCGGACTGAGGTACTGGCGGATAAAGGATTCGTCGCGGTGATCCGCCCAGGCGTCGAGCAGGATCTCGCGCCAGTTGCCGTGGCCGGCGATGTCGGGAAACCAGTCCCGGTCCTCGGCCGTCGGCTTTGTCGACATGCGCTGGATGTCCTGCATCATGTCGAGGCCGAGAGCGTAGGGGTTGATGCCGGAAAAGCGCGGATCGTCGAATCCCGGCTGGAAGACCACGTTGGAATGATTGCGCAGGATTTCGAGCATGGCGCCTTCGCTGATCAGGCCGCGATCGAACAGCATGTTCATCAGCGTATAGTGCACGAAAGTGGCGCAGCCCTCGTTCATCACCTGTGTCTGCCCCTGCGGATAAAAATACTGTGCTATGACACGAACGATCCGGATGATCTCCCGCTGCCAAGGCTCCAGGACCAGGCTGTTCTTTTCCAGGAAATAAAGCAGGTTTTCCTCGGGCAGGTTGAGCGATTTCTTCCGCTCCGGCTCTTGCTCCTTATCGCTGATCCTTTGCTGAGAAGGCGGCAGCGTGCGCCACAAATCGTTATAGGAGCGCTCCTCGTATTCGAGGCGCTCGCGAAGCCCTTCGCGCTGCCGCTCCGACGACAGCTTCGGCGGCCGGTGATAGCGGAACACGCCCTGCGCCATCAGCGCGTGGGCGGAATCGAGAACGGCCTCGACGGCGGTGAGGCCGTGCCGCTCCTCGCAACGGGCAATGTAGCCTTTGGCGAAGTCCAGGTAGCCGAGGATCGCGCCGGCGTCCGTCCACTGCTTGAACAACTGATTGTTCTTAAAGAAATGGTTGTGCCCGAGCGCAGCATGGGCCGTCACCAAGGCCTGCAGGGCCATGGTGTTTTCCTCCATCAGATAGACGATGCAGGGATTGGAATTAATGACCAGTTCATAGGCAAGCCCTCGCCCGCCTTTGCGATAGAGCAGATCCTGGTAGAGGAAATGTTTGCCGAAAGACCAGTGACGGTACATCAGCGGCATGCCGACCGACGAATAGGCGTCGAGCATCTGTTGGGAGGAGATGATCTCCATCTGCACGGGGTAGGTATCGAGATGAAGCTCTTCGACCGCGATTGCCTCGATCGCGTCATAGGCCCGCGACAATGTCTTGAAATCCCAGTCGGATCCTGAAAAAAGCAGGCTGGATTTACTGGCTTGTCTGGCCATCGTACCCCTCACGCTCTCTTAAGGGGAGCCGGCTGTCTGCCGAAGAGGTGGCGAAAGACCGGGTAGATATCGGCGGGCGTGGCGATGCGGCTCATCTGGAAGTTCGGCCATCTCAGGTCGATTTCGCTGTAGGCACGCCATAGCGATGTCCCGTTTTCGGTTGTGCGGAAGATATGGGCCTCACGCTCGTCGATGATCTCCACATAGGCAAAATACTGGCACAGCCGCATGAGCTTGCCGTTGAGCAAGGCTTTGCATCGCTCGGAATCGCCGGCGAAATTGTCGCCGTCCGAGGCCTGGGCGGCATAGATGTTCCATTCGCGGGCCGGGTAACGTTCTTCAATAATGCGATGCATTTCCTCCAGCGCGGTGGAAACGACAGTGCCGCCGCTTTGCGTGTTGTAAAAGAATGTGTCCTCATCGACCTCCTGGGCCAGGTGCGTGTGGCGGATGAAGACGATCTCGATGCGGTCGTAGCGCCGTTTCAAGAACAGGTGCAGCAGCACGAAGAAGCGCTTGGCCAGATCCTTTTCGCGCTCGCCCATCGAGCCGGACACATCCATCAGGCAGAACATGACGGCGTTGGCGTTCGGCACAGGCTGGGGATCGAAGCGGTTGAAGCGGATGTCGACCGGATCGACATAGGCAATTCGCCGGCGGCGGCGTTCCAGCCGGTCGAGATCCTCGCGCAATGCCGCAATGCGCTGGCTTGCCGCTGCGCTGGATGTCACCAACTCAAGCGTAGCGATTTCCTGGAGGACCGCGTCCAACTCCGCCTGCTTGGGACGCCTCAGCGCAATTCGGCGGCCATGGCTGTTGCGCATCGTGCGCCCAACATTGATGTTGGTCGGTGAACCGGTAGCGGCGAAACCAGCCCGGCGCGGTTTGAAGGCAAGGATTTCCTTGAGGTTGAGCTTGACCATGTCCGGAAGTTCGAGATCCTCGAAAAAAAGATCGAGCACCTCTTCGCGTGACAGCACGAAACGAAAGTCGTCTTCAGACGCCGTGTTTCCCGGGGACGACGCTCCCCCGCCGCCACCCTGGCCGGGCTTGGGGATCAGGTCTCCAGGGGAGAAATGCTTGTTGCCCGGCAGGATGTGCTGGCGCCTGCCGCTGTTGCGGGCGTTGTTGAAGCTCGGCTCGCCTGTGCCTCTTTCGGGCATAGGCACGGTGTGCTCGGCATCCGCGTCGGCGATCCTGCCAGCGCGGATCTGATCTCGTATGCTCCGCTTTAGTTCCTCGCGGGCACGCTTGAGGAAGCGCTGGCGATTGCCGAGGCTCTTGTCCTTCGGATTCAGGCGACGGTCGATGAAGATCGGCATGGACCCATCGGGCTCCCTCAGCCCGCCTTGTTCACCCGCATGTACCAGTCCACCAGGCGACGCACCTGCCGCTGGGTGTAGCCGCGCTCGACCATGCGTTGAACGAATTCGTTGTGCCGTTTTTCCGTAACGCTGTCCTGCTTGGAGCCGAAGCTGATGACCGGCAAGAGGTCCTCGACCTGACCGAACATCCGCTTCTCGATGACCTCGCGGAGCTTTTCATAACTCGTCCATGACGGGTTGCGGTCGTGGTTCCTTGCGCGCGCGCGCAACGTGAACTTCACCACCTCGTTGCGGAAGTCCTTGGGGTTGGCGATGCCGGCCGGCTTTTCGACCTGCGACAGTTCGTTTTCCAAAACCTCGCGTTTCAAGATCTGGCCGGTGTCGGGGTCCTTGTAGTCCTGATCCTCGATCCAGGCATCGGCATAGGCGATGTAACGGTCGAAAAGGTTCTGGCCGTATTCGCTATAGGATTCGAGATAGGCTTTCTGGATCTCGTGGCCGATGAACTCGGCATACCGCGTGGCGATCTCCGACTTGATGAAATCAAGATAGGCTGCTTCCGATTCCTTGGGAAACTGCTCGCGCTTGATCGCCTCTTCCAGAATGTACATCAGGTGCACAGGATCGGCAGCCACTTCCTTGGTGTCGTAGTTGAAGGTCTGCGACAGGATCTTAAAGGCGAAGCGCGTGCTGACGCCCCTCATGCCCTCATCGACCCCGGCGGCATCGCGATATTCCTGAACCGACTTCGCCTTGGGGTCGACGTCCTTCAGGTTCTCGCCGTCATAGGCACGCATCTTGGTGTAGAGCGGCGAGTTGTCATGCTCGGCCAGGCGGGTCGAGACGGTGAACCGGCTGAGAATGTCCAGCACCTCGGGCGCGCACGGGCTGGCGGCCAATTCGCTCTCCCGCAGCAGCTTTTCGTAGATCTGCCTCTCTTCGGTGATCCGCAGACAATAAGGCACCTTGACCACGAGGATGCGGTCCAGAAAGGCCTCATTGTTCTTGTTGTTCTTGAACTGCTGCCACTCCGACTCGTTGGAATGGGCCACGATGATCCCCTGGTAGGGAAAGGCGCCGAAATTTTCGGTGCCGTTGTAGCTGCCCTCCTGGGTGGCGGTCAGCAGCGGATGCAGGACCTTGATGGGCGCCTTGAACATTTCCACGAATTCAAGCAGGCCCTGGGTGGTCCGGTTCAGTCCGCCGCTATAGGAATAGGCGTCCGGATCGGACTGGCTGAAATTTTCCAATAGCCGGATGTCGACCTTGCCGACCAGGGCCGAAACGTCCTGATTGTTCTCGTCGCCGGGCTCGGTCTTGGCGATGCCGATCTGGCGCAACCGCGAAGGCATCAGCTTGACCACGCTGAACTTGGAAATGTCGCCCGAGAGTTCGTCGAGGCGTTTGGCCGCCCATGGCGAGATGAGCCCGTTCAGCCGGCGTCGGGCTATGCCGTATTTGTCCTGCAGCAGGTCGCCCATGCGATCGGGATGGAAGAGGCCAAGCGGCGATTCGAAAACCGGGCTGACCTGGTTGCCGACCTTCAACGTGTAGATCGGGCGCTGCTCCATCAATTTCTTCAGCCGTTCGGCAAGGGAGGATTTGCCGCCGCCAACCGGGCCCAGGAGATAAAGGATCTGCTTGCGCTCCTCGAGCCCCTGGGAAGCATAGCGAAAATAGCCAGCGATGCGTTCGATCGTGTCCTCCATTCCGTAGAAGTCGGAGAAGGAGGGATAGATCTTGACGGTGCGGTTCGAGAAAATCCGGCCGAGCCGTTCGTCCTTGCTGGTGTCAACCAGGTTCGGCTCGCCGATAGCCTCGACCATCCGTTCAGGCGCCGAGGCATACATCGATCTGTCCTCTCGGCAGGCAAGGAGATATTGCTGGAGGCTGATTTCTTCCTGGGCCGCGTTCGCATAAATCTCCGAAAACAGATCGAAGACGTCGGATTGATTCTCGCGCATGATACTCTGCCCTCAGAGCCGTTTTGGCTGCCTTCCGGCTCATCATATATTCAACTGCCGGAATGCATTGTGGTTCCCTTCACATGAAGGAGAGCGAGTGCATCTGGCATTGAAACCCGGGCACCACCCATGTGGCTAAAATGCTTGCCCAAATACTTAGGTGGTGATGGCCAGATGAGACCGTCAAGGGGCAGATATTGATTTCATGAACTTAACTGCAAGACAGTGCATGTGACACGGCCTGATGCTGCGACAACTGCGACCCGACGCGAGGTCGGCGAATCCAGTTGATCCGGCCCCCTCGACAGCGGATGGAGCCCCTAAAGCCCGAGTGCCATTCAAGATTCGGATCGATGATCGATCACCGAGCCAGGCCTGCGGTATTACCAATCCTTAACTGGACGCTCATTGCGCCCGCGGGCACTGTTGGCCCACACGGTCGGGAGACCATGATGATCGATCGACGAAGCCTCATTCTGGCCTCCGTGGCGGCGATGCTGCCATTGGGAGCATCGGCCGCGCGGCGCCCGCGCCAACCCGCGCCAAAAACCTTCGATTACGGCCCGGCCAAGCTCGACATCTATGCGCCTGAGGGTGCAACCGGCCTGCCGGTCGTCTTTTTCGTCCATGGCGGCACCTGGCAGTTCGGCAAACGCAGCCAGGTCAACGCCAAGCCGGCCTTCCTGCTCGCCAATGGGTTCTGCTTCGTCTCCATCGACTATCGCATGTTGCCCGAGGCCGACGTCGCCGCCCAGGCCGGCGACGTCGAAAAGGCCTATGCCTATGTGCGCGCCAACATCGCGCAGCATGGCGGCGATCCCGATCGCATTGTCGGCATGGGCCACTCGGCCGGCTGCCATCTGATTGCGCTGACCGGCATGCGCGGTGGCCTGCCTGGCGTCGCGGCACTCATCCTCGACGATACCAGGGCCTATGATCTTGACGCGCTTTCCAGCAATGGCGGCATGGTCAGGGCCTATGCCCGCGTCTTTTCCGAACCCACGCAATGGGCCGCGCTGTCGCCCGCCAGCTATGTCGACGGCCGCAAGCATCCGCCGACCTTCATCGCCTATTCGCGCGCCGCGGACCGGGGCGAGGCCTCGAAGGCCTTTGCCGCGCGCCTGCGTGCCACCGGCACCAAGGTCACTGTGTTCGACGGCAGCGCCTATACGCATATGTCGATCAATCGCGATTTCGGCGAGGATGGCGACGCGCTGACCGCCGCGGCGCTGGCGTTCCTGAAATCGTCCGTCAACTGACCCCGACGAGGCACAGGCATCGGAGGGACTGGATCAGATCAAAAGTGCTGGCGGGATATTGCTGCGCGGGCGTTTGCCGGTGCAACTGCTCTCTTCGATCGTCAAGCGGGAGAGAATTCCATGAACGGCGCCGATGTGCTGTGTGACGTGCTTCTGGCCAATGATGTGACGGTCTGCTTCGCCAATCCCGGTACATCCGAAATGCATTTCGTCGCAGCGCTTGACCGGAAACCTCAGATGCGTTGCGTGCTCGGCCTGTTCGAGGGCGTGGTGACCGGTGCCGCCGATGGCTATGCGCGGATGACCGATCGGCCGGCAGCGACGCTGCTGCATACCGGCCCCGGTTTGGCCAACGGCCTGGCCAACATGCACAATGCCCGGCGCGCGCTCAGCCCGATGATCAACATTGTCGGCGACCATGCATCCTATCATTTGCCGCTCGATGCTCCGCTGACCAGCGATATCGAGAGCCTTGCGGCACCGATGTCGAACTGGGTGCGCCGCATCGCTGGCCCAGACGATGTTGCGCCGGCGACCGAGGCGGCCTTCCGCGCCTCGCTGACGCCTCCCGGCGTAACCACCCTGATCCTGCCGGCGGATGCCGCCTGGGGCGAAGTCGGCGCCGCCTCGATCGGCAAGGTGACGCTGGCGCCATCGCCCACCGTCGATATGGACGCCGTGCGCACGGTCGCGGCAGCCATCCGTACCGCCCCGGGTCGGGCCGGCATCATCGTTAGCGGGCAGGCCGCGCGAGCCGATGCGCTTGCCGTCGCCGGGCAGATTTCGACGGGCAGCGATGTCCGTCTGTTCAGCGAAGTGCTGATCGCCCGGATGCAACGCGGGCGCGGGCGTGTGGCGCCGACGCGCATTCCCTATCCGATCGATGCGGCGACAGCGCTGCTCAGGGATATCGATGTTCTGGTGCTGGTCGGCGCGCGGGAGCCGGTTGCCTTCTTCGCCTATCCGGGAAAGCCGGGACGGCTTGTTCGGGAAGGTTGCCAAGTGCTGACGCTGGCCGCTCATGGCGAGGATCTCAATGCGGCTCTGGAAGCGCTCCGCGACGAACTCGGTATCAAGCCGTCGCAACAGCCGGTGTTCGCAACCGCCTTTCCCGACGAGGCAACGCCGAGCGGCAAACTGACGGAAGACGCGATCGCGGTGTCGGTGGCGCGCAAGCTGCCGGCCGATGCGATCGTCTGCGACGAGGCGGTCACCTCGGCACGGCGTTTCTTCGCGCTGTCGGCCTTTGCCGCCCCGCACGACTACATGATGACCACAGGCGGATCGATCGGTGGAGGCATTCCGCTTGCTACCGGGGCGGCGATCGCCTGTCCGAACCGCAAGGTGATCAATCTGGAGGCCGACGGCAGTGGCATGTACACGGTGCAGGGGCTGTGGACGCAGGCCAGGGAAAATCTAGACGTGGTGACGATCGTCTTTTCCAACCGGACCTATGCGATCCTGCATGGCGAGATGCGCAATGTCGGTGTTGGCGCGATCGGCGAGAACGCCAGGCGCATGCTCGATCTCGACCAGCCGTCGCTGGACTGGGTCTGCCTGGCCAAAGGCATGGGCGTGGAGGCGGCTCGCGCCGATACCTGCGAGCGGTTCGACGCGCTGCTGGAGAGCGCCTTGTCGCGGCGCGGACCGTTCCTTATCGAAGCAGTGCTCTGAACACAGTCAAGGCGAAACAAACCTACCAGCGGGTCTTTTCGCCGGGAGCCGCCGGTTCGATCGCCAGGGCATGCACGCCGGCCTTCAGTTCGTCGGCAAGCAATTCGTTGACGGCGCGGTGGCGGTCGATACGGCTCATCCCGGCAAAGGCCGAAGAGACGACGCGGACGCGAAAATGTGTCTCGCCGGTGCCATCATAGGCGCCGTGATGGTCGGAGCCGTGATGGTGATGGCCGGCATGGAGATGGCTCTCGTTGATGATGACCAGCCGGTCCGGCGAAAAAGCCTTGTTGAGCTTGTCTTCCATGGTTGCCTGTATGGACATCGCCGTCTCCCTTCACCACATATGGCTGGCGCAGCAGCCGGCAAAACCAAAATCGGTCTCGCAAAAGCCGCTGCCGTGCAACAAAATCCGCCATTCGCCTGCTTTATGCCGCGATTCAGCGGTTAGGGCGATCATCGCGAAAATGTCAATTCTTGTTTCGCATTTGCGAACGCCCCATAAATGGGTGAGATGAAGCCGTATCCCAAATATTTCGAGAAGATTCGCATCCGCCCGGAAAAGGATGCGGAGCTGAAGTCGCACTCGCCGATCTGCCAGTGGGACGGCTGCAAGGAAGCGGGCACCCATCGTGCGCCCGTCGGGCGCATGAAGGAGGGCGAGTATTTCCGCTTCTGCTTCGACCACGTGCGCGAGTACAACAAGGGCTTCAACTATTTCTCCGGCGTGCCGGACACCGAGGTCGCGCGCTTCCAGAAGGAAGCCATGACCGGCCACCGGCCGACCTGGAAGATGGGCGTCAACGGCGCCTCGACGCGTTCGTCGCCGGATGTGGCCCAGATGCGCTCGGGCCGCGCCGGCTACTATAATCGCATGCGCGACCCATTCGACCTGTTCAAGGGGCCAAAGGATCCGCGCGAGGCGCGCGAGCGCAAGGCCAAGCCGCTTGAGGCCAAGGCGCTGGAAACGCTTGGCCTTGATACAAAGGCGACTGGCAAGGAGATCAAGGCGCGCTATAAGGAACTGGTGAAGCGTCACCATCCGGATGCGAATGGTGGCGACCGAGGTTCGGAAGACCGGTTCCGCGATGTGCTGCAGGCCTATCGCGTGCTCAAACAGGCGGGCCTGTGCTGAGCGACCATACGGTTCGTGTCGTTTTCCAACTTTCATAAGGTTGGAAAAGGCTCTAAGACCGCCCCCGGACAAAATCGATTGCCGGCGAAATCAGGCTTTTCGCCCGTGGAGACGTTGAGAGATATGAACAAGGTCGATCGCGACATCGCCAACCTGCCCGACACGACGGTGTCGGTGAAGGAGAAATTCGGGTTCGAATCCAAGATGGTGGTGCCGGCCTATTCGGTGACCAGCGAGCATGTGCCCGACATCGATCCGGACTATCTGTTCGACAAGAACACGACGATGGCGATCCTTGCCGGCTTCGCCTACAACCGCCGAGTCATGGTGTCGGGCTATCACGGCACCGGCAAGTCGACCCATATCGAACAGGTCGCAGCCCGCCTCAACTGGCCTTGCGTGCGCGTCAACCTCGACAGCCATGTCAGCCGTATCGATCTCGTCGGCAAGGATGCGATCGTCGTCAAGGACGGCTTGCAGATCACCGAATTCCGCGACGGCATCCTGCCCTGGGCCTACCAGCACAATGTGGCGCTGTGCTTCGACGAGTATGACGCCGGCCGCCCGGACGTGATGTTCGTCATCCAGCGCGTGCTGGAATCGTCGGGCCGGCTGACGCTGCTCGACCAGAGCCGTGTCATTCGTCCGCATCCGGCCTTCCGGCTGTTCTCGACCGCCAACACGGTGGGCCTCGGCGATACGACCGGCCTCTACCACGGCACCCAGCAGATCAACCAGGCGCAGATGGACCGCTGGTCGATCGTCACCACGCTGAACTACCTGCCGCACGACAATGAAGTGAACATCGTGCTGGCCAAGGCCAAGCACTATCGCGACGGCAAGGGCAAGGACATCGTCAACAAGATGGTGCGCGTCGCCGACATGACGCGCTCGGCCTTCATCAATGGCGATCTGTCGACCGTGATGAGCCCGCGTACCGTCATCACCTGGGCCGAGAATGCCGAGATCTTCGGCAATATCGGCATGGCGTTCCGGCTGACCTTCCTCAACAAGTGCGACGAGCTGGAGCGTTCGGTGGTTGCCGAGTTCTACCAGCGCGCGTTTGGCGAGGATCTGCCGGAAAGCGCCGCCAACGTCGTGCTGGGATGACACCGCTCTATGGGAACAACCCGCCGGACGTTCCTGTGGAGTTTTTCAATCCTGAGCTTTGGTATCTGTCAGGCGGCTATGGCCCAGAACGAACCATTCAAACCTGGGCAGACTTGGACTTACCGTGGAGCGACACCGGTATCATCGCGGGTGATCATAGGCGCGGTCGATAATTTGGAGGGCGAAAGCCAGCCGATCGTTTCGATTTCAGTCACTGATGCGCCAATACCTAATGATGGAAAGCAGCTACAAACCATTCCTCACCTCCCTGTAGCCGCCAGCGTACTGAAAGAAAGTGTGGTTGAACTTGAGGGGATTGGTCCGATTCCTGATGGCTTTGACCACGGATACAGTCTGTGGAGACAGGCATATGACAGTGGGAAAGGAGGCTACTTTACAATCTCGGTGGAAGAGATTGTCGGCCTCCTACGCACTCAGCTTGGCCAACAGCCAGCGGTGAAATAGAGATAGATAATGGCGGGTCCGGGCGACAATACGCGCAACAAGTCGAAGACGGGGTCTGAAGCCGACAGCTTCAAGCGCGCCGTCACCGTCTGCATGCGC
The DNA here is from genome assembly GCF_057784235.1 of Mesorhizobium sp. CNPSo 4670. Classification (NCBI taxonomy): domain Bacteria; kingdom Pseudomonadati; phylum Pseudomonadota; class Alphaproteobacteria; order Hyphomicrobiales; family Phyllobacteriaceae; genus Mesorhizobium; species Mesorhizobium sp. CNPSo 4670. Next base: position 145,437 of record NZ_JBWJFQ010000008.1, read on the forward strand.
GCCATCGCCGGCGACAAGGAGCTCGAAGTCGGCTTCGCCAAGGACCGGCCGGCACTTGCCGGCAGCCGCGCCCGGCTGCCCGAACTGCCGAAGAAGGCGTCCAAGGCCGACATCGCCATCACCCGCGGCCTTGGCGATTCCATGGCGCTGAAGCGCGCCTGCCATGACGTGCGCATCCACACCAAGCTGGCGCCCGAAGGCAAGCAGGCCCGCGCCGTCTACGACGCGGTCGAGCAGGCCCGTGTCGAGGCGATCGGCAGCCGCGCCATGCAAGGCGTCGCCGACAACATCGGCTCGATGCTCGAGGACAAATACGCCAAGGCCAACCTCGTCGACGTCAAGGACAAGGCCGACGCGCCGATCGAGGAAGCACTGGCGCTGATGGTGCGCGAGAAGCTGACCGGCCGCCCGATCCCGAAGAGCGGCGAACGACTGGTCGAGCTGTGGCGGCCCTGGGTCGAGGAAAAGGCCAGCGCCGACCTCGACGGTCTCTCGGCCAAGCTCGACGACCAACAGGCCTTCGCCCGCGTCGTTCGCGAGATGCTCGCCTCCATGGAAATGGCGGAGGAACTCGGCGACGACCAGGAGACGGAAGATTCCGAGGACAATGACGACAACCAGCCGCAAGGCGAGGAGCAGAGCGAGGAGGGCGGCGAAGAGGATTCCGGCTCCGAGCAGTCGCAGTCCGAGGATGCCGAGGCGTCCGCCGATGATGAGCAGTCGGCCGAGACCGAAGCCTCCGACGCCACCGCCGACGACCTGTCCGACGATGACGATGCGGATGCCGAGACGCCCGGCGAGGCGCGCCGCAACGACAATCCCTTTACCAATCTGCCGAAGGAAATCGACTACAAGGTCTTCACCCCGGCCTTCGACGAGACGGTCGGTGCCGAGGAGCTTTGCGAAGAGGAAGAGCTCGACCGGCTGCGCGCCTTCCTCGACAAGCAGCTTGCCAATCTGTCCGGCGTCGTCGGGCGGCTGGCCAACCGGCTGCAGCGGCGGCTGATGGCGCAGCAGAACCGGTCGTGGGATTTCGACCTGGAAGAAGGTTACCTCGACCCGGCGCGCTTGGTGCGCGTCGTCATCGACCCGATGCAGCCTTTGTCCTTCAAGCAGGAACGCGACACCAAATTCCGCGACACGGTGGTGACGCTGGTGCTGGACAACTCCGGCTCGATGCGCGGCCGGCCGATCACGGTCGCCGCCACCTGCGCCGACATCCTGGCGCGCACGCTGGAACGCTGCGGCGTCTCGGTCGAGATCCTCGGCTTCACCACGCGAGCCTGGAAAGGCGGGCAGGCGCGCGAGAAGTGGCTGAAGGACGGCAAGCCGCCGAACCCCGGCCGGCTCAACGATCTGCGCCACATCATCTACAAATCCGCCGATCATCCGTGGCGGCGGGCACGGCGCAACCTTGGCCTGATGATGCGCGAGGGCCTGCTCAAGGAAAATATCGACGGCGAGGCGCTGCTGTGGGCGCACAACCGGCTGATTGCCCGGCCGGAACAGCGCAAGATCCTGATGATGATCTCGGACGGCGCGCCGGTCGACGATTCGACGCTGTCGGTCAATCCGGGCAATTATCTCGAGCGTCATCTGCGCGCCGTCATCGAACTGATCGAGACGCGCTCGCCGGTGGAGTTGCTGGCCATCGGCATCGGCCATGACGTCACCCGCTATTACAGGCGCGCCGTCACCATCGTCGATGCCGAGGAACTGGCCGGCGCCATGACCGAGCAACTGGCCTCGCTGTTCGCCGAGGAAAGCGCGCGCGACACGCGGCGCGGCGGCATGCGGCGCGCCGGATGATCTTTTCGCGCGGCGGCTTCCAGCAGACGCTATTCGCCGCCATGTCCCTGCTTGCCGGCGTGGCTTCGGCACAAGCCGGATCGGCCGACACGACTTCGGTCGAACCGGTCCAAATCTCGGCCCGTCCGATCACCGAATTCCAAATTGGCCGCGCCGACAAACAGTTCGGCCCATTCGAATTTGTCGGCGGGCTGGAAATGACCTCGCCGACGCGCGATTTCGGGGCGCTGTCGGCCTTCCGCTTTCTCAAAGGCGGCAGCGATTTCATCGGCGTTGCCGACACCGGCTTCTGGTTCTTCGGAACGGTGGTCCGCGACGCCGACAAGCGGCCGTCCGGCATCCAGGATTTCCGCATCCAGCAGATGGTCGACGTGGCGGGGCGGGCGATAGACGAAAAGTGGGAGGTCGACGCCGAAGGCCTCGCCGTCAAGGACGGTATCGCCACTGTCGGCTTCGAGCGCAGTCATCACGTCGCCCAGTTCAAGATCGATCCCAACGATATGAAGGCGCCGTTCAAGCAGCTGGATTTCCTGGTGCCGGCCCGGGAACTGCGCCAGAACCGCGGTTTCGAGACCGTCACCCACGCCAATGCCAACGGCCAGCATGAGGGCGGGCTGGTCGTCGTCTCCGAAAAGAGCCTCGACAAGGCCGGAAACATCTACGCCGCCATCATCGAAGGGCCGCACAAGGGCGTGTTCACCGTCAAGCGCAACGGCGACTTCGACATCACCGACGGCGCCTTCCTGCCGGATGGCGACCTGCTGTTGCTGGAGCGCAGCTTCTCGATGGCCCGCGGCGTCAAGATGCGGCTGCGGCGTATCTATGGCGAAAGCGTCGAGAAGGGCGCCGTCGCCGACGGGCCGGTGCTGCTGGAGGCCGACATGGGCTACCAGATCGACAATATGGAAGGGCTCGACGTCTGGACCCGCGACGACGGCGCGTTGATGGTGTCGCTGATCTCCGACGACAACCACTCGATCCTGCAGCGCAACCTCTATCTGGAATTCATCCTGCATCAGGATTGAACAACGCCTCACCAGCTGACACTCGCCAACAATTTTCGATGACGCGATTGATCTGCTCCGCTTTCATCCTGCCAAGTCCTTGACACTCAACGGTTTTCCAAGCGGCGCGTTCGCGCGTCAAAATACTTTAGTCTAGACTTGACAATTAACGGCGACCCCGCAATACTCAAGTCCATGCTTAACTATTCCGAGATCGACAGCATCTTGCGGGCTCTGGTCGAGCCCACCCGCCGCCAGATCCTGGAAAAATTGAGCCGCGGACCGGCCACCGTCAGCCAGCTGGCGGAACCGTTCGGGATGACGTTCGCCGCCGTGCTGCAACATCTGCAGGTGCTGGAAGCCTGCGGGCTGATCCGCAGCGAAAAGATCGGACGGGTGCGTACCTGCCGGATCGAACCGGGCGGGCTTGCCCCGCTCGCAGACTGGATTGCTGAACGCCGCATACCGGCGGAACGTCACCTCGACCGTCTTGGCCAGATCCTGGCCGAAACAGATCAATCGCCCCCGAAAGTTCAAGATCAGGGAAAGGACGAACAGACATGAACCAGATCGCCCCCGTGAAAGACGAGCATTCCGTCATCCACTCCACGTTCACCATCGAGCGGACCTATCCGCAATCGCCTGCCCAAGTCTTCCATGCCTTCGCCGACAAGGCGACGGTGCGGCGCTGGCGGATCGATGGCGATGGTTTTGCCATCGCCGAATTCAGCTTCGACTTCCGCGTCGGCGGCGGCGAGGTGTCGCGATTCAGTTATGCCGGCGGTCCGGAGATCAGGCTCGACGCGCAGTTCCAGGACATCGTTGCCGACCAGCGCATTGTGTTCTCCTACAGGATGGCGATCGGGCCCCAGCCAATGTCGGCATCCCTCACCACTGTCGAGCTGACCCCCTCGGGTAGTGGCACGCGGCTGACCTATACCGAGCAGGGCGCGTTTTTCGACGGTGTCGATTCCGCGAAAGGGCGGGAAGAGGGGACACGCGGGCTGTTGGAAGCTCTTGCCGCGGAACTCCAGAAGTCGAGGTAGACCGGACCGCGGCCCGGCTCGCTCAGGATCGTCGGCCGTTGGTTGCGATCCAGATGACATGGCGGGCGCCACGCTTGCCGTTGGCGCGCGTGTTGACCTCCTCGACCACGAAGCCTGCCTGCTTCAGCCGCCGGGTGAAGCCGCTGTCGGGGCCTTGCGACCACACCGCCAGGATACCGCCCGGCCTGAGGGCCGTGCGCGCGGCTCCCAGCCCCCGCAGGCTGTAAAGCGCATCGTTGGATTTGTGGACGATGCCTTGCGGGCCGTTGTCGACATCGAGCAGGATGGCGTCCCAGGCAGCCGGCTCCGACCGTATCAACTGGCCGACGTCGGCCTCCTCGACAGTGACGCGCGGATCGTCGAGGCAGCCGCCAAATACCTCGGCCATCGGGCCGCGTGCCCAGGCGACGACTGCCGGCACCAGCTCCGCAACGACGATGCCGGCATCATTGCCGAGTTCGGCGAGGGCGGCGCGCAAGGTAAAACCCATGCCGAGCCCGCCGATCAGCATCCTCGGCTGCCGATGGTCGGCAATCCTTTGGCAAGACAGTTTTGCCAGCGCTTGCTCGGAGCCGCTGAGGCGGCTGTTCATGAGCTCGTTGGTGCCGAGCATGATCGAGAATTCGGAACCGCGCCGCTTGAGGCGAAGCTCTTGTCCGCCGTCGGGTGTCTTCGCAGAGTCGAGCTGGACCCAGGGAATCACGGTCTTTCTTTCTGTTTGGCCGTGACCTTATCCGAAACGGCCTAGACCGCGACAGCCGGCTGGCTCCAGCGGGCGGCGAGAAGCCGGTAGGGGATGAGCGCCACAATGGCGATGATCAGCTTCACACTGAGGTCGCCGAGAGCCCAGGAGATCCAGCGCATGGCGTCGACATGGAACACACCCATCAGTGGTGCGGTTTCGAGCGCGAAACTGTCGTTGGGACCAGCGAAGGCGAAAGCGGCCGAGAAAGCGACGGTAAAGAACACGGCGGTGTCGAACACCGAGCCGACCAGTGTGCCGACGATCGGCGCCCGCCACCAGCTCTGCCGGCGCAGCCGGTTGAACACGGTGACGTCGAGCAATTGCGCACAGAGGAACGCCGCACCTGACGCCGCGGCGATGCGCACCAGCCGGTCGGCGGCGGTCTCGAATTCGATCAGGCCGTGGCGGAACAGGAAGGGCGGGACGAGGATCGAGCAGATGACGGCAGTCATGAAGCCGACAAAGACGATTCTGCGCGCCACGGCAGGCCCATAGCGGCGGTTGGCGAGATCGGTGACCAGGAACGAGAAGGGATAGGTGAAGGCGCCCCAGGTCAAAAGGTCGGCCAGCGACAGGCCGCCGATTTGCCCCTGCATCGGGAACTGCACGAGAATGTTCGATGCCACGACGACAAGTGCCATGGCGGCCACGAAGGGCAGGTATCGCGAGAAGGAACTCATTTTTTTATCCTGGGTAATGGAACCAGCGGAGCGTTATTCCGAAACCGAATCACGCTCGCTTTGTTTGAGCATCGGAAGCCACTTTGAAAGGCTTGGATCCGATGCCCAAGGCGGTCGTCCCCCGCCTTTAAACGATGTTAGGCAGCAGGCTGATCGGCAAGCTTCTTGGCGATCTGCTTCTTCAACAGACGCGCGCGCTGCGACAGTTCCTTGACGTCGGCCTTGGCCAGGAAGGCATCCAGACCGCCGCGATGTTCGACCGAACGCAGGGCGTTGGCCGAAATGCGCAGGCGCACGTTCTGGTTCAGCGCTTCCGAGATCAGCGTCACATTGACGAGGTTCGGCAGGAAGCGACGCTTGGTCTTGTTGTTGGCGTGGCTCACATTGTTGCCGGACATGACTGCCTTGGCAGTGAGTTCGCAGGTGCGGGACATAGTTCTAACCTTCAGTTCTCGGGTCTGCCAAACCTTTATGCCCACGCCGGGTGGCGCGCGGTTATGGTCAGGCGGCCTTATGGAAAAAGTTGGCGTTCCATAGTTGCATTTCGCCGGTGCGTCAAGCTCCGGCATGCCCACGGACGCGCCCGGCATTTCATATTAAGGCCGGAATTCATCCTATAAGCGGTCTGACAGGGACATGCCAGCCCGGAGTTGCCCGCCTCCGGCCAAGAATCAAGGACCCGATGCCGCCATGCTTCGTTCCTCTCACGCCCTTGCTGCCGTGCTCGCCATTGCCTTGCCGTCCGCCGCCGCAGCTGCCTCGCCGCAGTCATTCAAGGGCGAGTACATCGTGTCGTTCCTTGGTCTTTCGATAGCGAAATCAACGTTTTCCAGCCACTATGAGAACGGCGCCTACGCGATCGAAGGCAGCGTCAGGGCTGCCGGTCTCGCCAGGCTGTTCGACGATACCCAGGGTACGGTCTCGTCCAAGGGCACGATCTCGGGCAAGAAGATGGTGCCGCAGGCGTTTCGTGCCGATTACACCTCCGGCAAGAAGGCATCGGTGGTCGATATCCGCTTTGCCAATGGCACAGTCACCTCGACGCAGGTCATCCCGGCGCCGGACAAGCGCGATCCCAAGAGCTGGGTGCCGATTGGCACCGGCGACCTGGCATCGGTGCTCGATCCGATGGCCGCCACGGTCATCCACGCCGACAGCCTAGACCAGGTCTGCGGCCGCACGGTGAAATTCTATGATGGCGAGATGCGCGCCGATCTGACGCTGACCTACGCGTCGAAAGGCACGATCTCGGTGCCGGGTTACAAGGGCGATACCATCACCTGCCGGATGGGCTTCGATCCGGTGGCGGGCTATCGCAAGGGCCGCAAGGCGCTCAACTACCTGAAGGACCGCAGCCGCATGATGGTGACGTTTGCGCCGCTCGGCCAAACCGGCGTATATGCGCCGATCCACGCCACGGTTGGAACGCAGATCGGCACCTTGACCATCAGCGCCAGGCGTTTCGAAGCGGTACAATAGGTCAGGCGCGCCACCGGAACAGAATGGGGCGCGCCACTGGAGACAGAATGGGGCGCGCGACACTCATCGGCTTTTCGGCGGTCGCCATGTGGGCGCTGCTGGCGCTGCTCACGGATGCCTCCGGCCAGGTGCCGCCGTTCCTGCTGTCGGCGATCACGTTCTCGATCGGCACCGGAGTCGGGCTTGTCGCGCGGCTGGTCATGCCGGCCGCCGACAAGAGCCAGAAGATACCGCCGCAGGTTTGGCTGATCGGCATTGCCGGCCTGTTCGGCTACCACTTCTTCTACTTCACCGCGTTGCGCAATGCGCCGGCGGTTGAGGCGAGCCTGATCGCCTATCTGTGGCCGTTGCTGATCGTACTTGGCTCGGCGCTGATGCCGGGTGAGCGCCTGGCCTGGAACCATGTCGTCGGCGCGCTGCTCGGCCTTGCCGGCACCGTGCTTATCGTCACCAAGGGCGGCGGCCTCGCCTTCGACGCCCGCTACGCCTTCGGCTATGCCATGGCCGCCGTCTGTGCGGTGCTGTGGTCGTCCTATTCGCTTCTGTCGCGGCGCTTCCCGTCGGTGCCGACCAGCATCGTCACCTGGTTCTGCGCCGCCACCGCGGTGCTGTCGCTCGCTTGCCATCTGACGCTGGAACAGACCGTGCTGCCGAACGGTGCCGGCCAGTGGCTGGCCGTGCTCGGGCTTGGCCTGATGCCTGTCGGCGCGGCCTTCTACGCCTGGGATATCGGCGTCAAACGCGGCAACATCCAGGTGCTCGGCGCGGCAAGCTATGCGGCGCCGCTATTGTCGACGCTGGTGCTGATCGCGGCCGGCGTCGCCGAGCCGTCGCTGCGCGTCCTCGCGGCCTGTGTGCTCATCACCGGCGGGGCGGCGCTGGCGGCAAAATCGCTGTTCCTGCGCAAGCCGGTCGTGACCGAAAGCGGAGCCAAGGCATGACGATGCCGTTTGCAGGCGGCATCGACGCCAATGCCAATGCGACGTTGATCTTTTCGCTGGTGGCGGCGGTGATCTACGCCTTCACATCAGGCATGCCGCCGACGCTCGCCCGCTCGGCGGCAAAGACACTCGCCGTGGCGATGCTTGCCGTGCTGGCGGCGCTGCAAGGCGGCCCGCCGCTGCTGGTCATCGCCCTTACGCTCAGTGCCGTTGGCGATGCCTTCCTGTCGCGCGACGGCGAAAGGGCCTTTCTCGGCGGGCTGGCCAGTTTCCTCGTGGCCCACATCGTCTATGTCGCGTTGTTCCTGCGCAGTGGCGGTGGCCTGGAATTGCTTGGCGCTGAGTCGTGGCGCGGGGCGATTGCGCTGGCAATGGCGGCGTTCGCGATCGTCATGCTGGCGGCGCTCTGGCGGCGTGTCGGTCCCGGCCTGCGCATTCCGATCGTCGCCTATGTCGCGGCCATCCTCGCCATGGGCGTTTCGGCACTGACGACGGGCAGCGTCTCGATTGTCGGCGGCGCGCTGCTGTTCATGGCATCGGACGGGTTGCTCGCCGCGGAAAAATTCCTGGCGGCCGCCATCTCGCCGCACCGCGTCTGGATGCGTTTGGCCGTCTGGGGTCTCTACTACGCCGCCCAACTCGCGATCACCCTAGGATTCCTGCTGAGCTAGGGGTTCTTGCTGAGTTGGGGTTGTTTCGGCTGCCAGCCGGGCTCTGCCAATTCGAAGGTGGCGAACTCAAAGCCTGGAGCGACTGTGCAGCCGACCAGCGTCCATTCGCCCAGGCTGCGCGCCGATTGCCACCAGCCTGCCGGGACGACGACCTGCGGCCGCTCGCCCGCCGCCAGGTCGATGCCGAGCACCTGCTCGAACACGGCGCCATCTTCCTCACTCATCGACAACGCCAGCGGGGCTCCGGCGTGGAAATGCCAGACCTCGGTGGCGTCCTTGACCCGGTGCCAGGCCGAAACCTGGTGCTGTTCCAAAAGGAAATATATCGCGGTCGAATGGCCGCGCGCGCCGCCGGCGCCGTCGCGAAACGTCTCCGCATACCAGCCACCTTCCGGATGCGGCTTCAGGCCGAGGATCGCGATGATTTCGGCTGCGCTGGTCATGGGTTCCGGACCATCCTGTGCTTAGAAATTATCCTTGCGTTTGCGGATTTCGGCGAACACCTCGGCGTCCGAGGCCTTCTCCAGCCCAAGATGCTTGCGGATCGCCGGGTCGTGCCAGCGCAGGAACGGATTGGTCGACAGTTCCTCGCCGATCGTCGTCGGCAGCGTCGGCTTGTTGTCGGCCCGCAACGCCTCGATCTTGGCGGCACGTTCCTTCAACGCCGAATTGGTCGGGTCGACGGTCAGCGCGAAACGGGCGTTGGAGAGCGTGTACTCGTGGCCGCAATAGATGACGGTCGCGGCGGGAAGCGCTGCAAGCTTTTTCAGCGACTCGTACATCACCGGCGGCTTGCATTCGAACAGCCGCCCGCAGCCCAGCGCAAACAGCGTGTCGGCGGTGAACGCTACCTTCGATGCCGGCAAGTAGTAGGAGACGTGGCCGGCGGTATGGCCAGGCGTGGCGATCACCTCGATGCGTTCATCGCCGAGATGAACGACCGAACCGTCTTCGACGGTTTCGTCGATGCCGGGGATCTTGGCCTTTTCCGCTTCCGGGCCGATGATGCGCAGCTTGAAGCGCTCCTTCAGCGCCAGATTGGCCTCGACATGATCGACATGGTGATGCGTGGTCAGGATCGTCGTCGGCGTCCAGCCGGTGCGCTTGAGCGCGGCCAGGATCGGCGCTTCCTCGGGCGCATCGATGATCGCGGTCTGGCCGCTTTTGGGGTCATGCACCAGCACGCCGAAATTGTCGCTGCGGCACATGAACTGTTCGATTTCGACCGGCATCGCATCTCTCCATTGTCGCCGCAGACATAGGGCGCCAAGGCGCCGATGTCATCCCGGAATGTCGACCTCGTCGAGGCCTTTTGTTGAAACCCGCCGATATCACGGCTACATCCCTCGCATGCATTCCGACATCGTCGATCTTCGCTCCTTCTATTCGACAACGCTCGGCCGGTTCGCCGAGCGCTCGATCACCATGGCGCTGTCGTCGATCTGGGCGGCCGTGCCCAATGAGCGGCTGGTCGGCCTCGGCTACACCTTGCCGTGGCTGGAGCGCTTCGGCACCGATGCCGAGCGGGTCTTCGCCTTCATGCCGGCAACGCAAGGCGCCGTGGTGTGGCCGGCGACGGGGCCGACGGCGACGGCATTGGTCTTCGACGAGGAACTGCCGCTGGTCGATTCCTGCATCGACCGCATGCTGCTGGTCCATTCGCTCGAACATGTCGAAAATCCGCGCGAAACGCTGAACGAGATCTGGCGGGTGCTGTCGCCGGCTGGCCGCGTCGTCATCGTCGTGCCCAACCGGCGTGGCGTCTGGGCGCGCTTCGAGCATACGCCGTTCGGCAATGGCCGGCCGTTCTCGCGCGGCCAGCTCACCGAACTGCTGCGCGAGACGAATTTCACGCCGGCAGCCTGGTCCGATGCGCTGTTCTTCCCGCCATCGCGGCGGCGCTTCATGATGCGCTTCCAGAACGTGCTGGAACGCGCCGGCCGGCGGCTGTGGCCGATCTTTTCCGGTGTCATCGTCGTCGAGGCGCAGAAGCGGCTCTATCAAGGCGTTCCGGTCGCCCAGCGTGCCTCGCGTCGCGTCTTCGTGCCGGTGCTGTCGCCGCATGGCGCCACGCGGCTCGGCCGTCAGAATGAGGCCGGGGATGCCAGGCCATCGGCTGCGGGGGTGACGGCTTCGTGATCGCGACAAGAACGCCTGGGGCCTTGTCCCACCCTATCTGTCGCAAGGGGGCTCGCAGCCCATTTGAACGACGGATCCGATCAATTCTCTCCATCCGGTTTCAGCACTGAACGCAAGGACCTCAGCTATGGCTGATCAACTGGACAATGCAGCCACGGTTCAGCCGGCTGCCATGGCGGTCGAAGCCAGCAGCCTGCGTGATCAGGTGGCGACGATCAGGCAAGCGCTGACGGGATCACCGGTTCGCAGCTGGTTGCTCTGGACATCGGTCGGCATCATGGCCGTCATCATCGCAACGTCGATCGGCCAGGTCCTGCTCAACCGCTGGAACCAGCCTTTCTACGATGCGCTTGCGCGCCGCGACATGGCGGCCTTCCTGCACCAGCTTTTCGTCTTTGCGGCAATCGCCGGCGGACTTCTAGTGCTCAATATCGGCCAGACCTGGCTCAACCAGATGATCAGGCTGAAGCTGCGCGAGGCGCTGACGCTGGATCTGATCGACCAGTGGATGCGGCCAGCGCGGGCCTTCCGTCTTGCCAATGCCGGCGCCATCGGCGTCAATCCCGATCAGCGCATGCAGCAGGACGCCGCGCATTTGTCCGACCTGTCGACCGATCTCGGGGTCGGCCTGCTGCAGTCGTGCATCCTGCTCGTGTCCTTTGTCGGCGTGTTGTGGGAACTGTCTTCGGGCTTCGTGTTCCATGTCGGCGGCACCTCCCTGGCCATACCGGGCTACATGGTCTGGGCCGCCATCCTTTACGCCGGCACCGCGTCCTGGCTGAGCTGGCTGGTCGGGCGACCGCTGATCCGCCTCAACAGCGACCGCTACACACGCGAAGCCGAGCTGCGCTCATCGATGGTGCGCGTCAACGAGAATGTCGATGCCATCGCGCTGTACCACGGCGAGGCCGATGCCAGGCGACGGCTCGGGCTTGACCTCAGCACGGTGCTGGGCGCCATGCGCCGCATCTACACCGCCCAGATCAACCTGTCCTGGGTGACCGACACCTATGGCTGGATCACCGTCGTGGCACCCATCCTGGTCGCCTCGCCAGTCTATTTCTCGGGCGAAATCAGCTTTGGCGGGCTGATGATGGCGGTCGGCGCCTTCAATCAGGTTCACTCTTCGTTGCGCTGGTTCATCAATAACATCGGCAGCATCGCCGACTGGCGTGCCACGCTGATGCGCGTCGCCGACTTCCGCATCGCGCTCAATGAGACCGATGTGCTGCACGACAAGGAAAGGCGCATTGCCTTCGGCGAGAACGCCAATGGCAGCCTGACTTTCGAGAAGCTTGAAGTGGCCTCGCGGGACGGCTGCACCAAACTTGCCGACCAGCATGTCGAAATCCGCCCCGGCGAGCGCGTCATGATCACCGGCGACCCGGGCGCCGGCAAGACGTTGTTCTTCCGCGCCATTGCCGGCCTGTGGCCATGGGGGGGCGGGCGGATCGGCCTGCCGGCGGGAGAAAATCCCATATTCGTGCCGCGCGTCCCGTATTTCCCGACCGGTACGCTGCGCGAGGTTCTGGACCACCCGAACGGACCTGCGCCGGCGAGCGACGCCGACATTTCGGCGGTGCTTGCCGAAGTCGGGCTTGGACGGCTGTCATCCTCACTCGATCGCAGCGCGCGCTGGGAGCATGAGCTGGGCGATGACGAACAGCGTTCGCTTGCCTTCGCCAGGCTGGCCTTGCGGCAGCCGAAGTGGGTGATCATCGACGAAGCCCTGGACGCGTTCGACGGACCCTCGCTGCGGCGCGTGCTGTCGACACTGGAGAAGCGCTTGCCCGGGACCGCGATCCTCAACATCGGACGCGGCCTGCACAACAATCAGTTCTTTCCGCGCGCGTTGACGATCGTCAAGGATACCGGCGCGCAGGCGCTGAAACCCGTCCGCGTCAGGGCCGGTGCGATCGACCCGCCGCCGGCGACCGCCCGCCGCAAGAAATAGGCTGTTTTCCCGGGGCTACGGGCTCCAAGCTTTATTTTGCCGTGATCGCGAAGGAAGATTTCCCAAAGAAACAACCCTGGCGTCGGCCATGCTTGATGCTTTGCGCCTGCTTGCCTGTCTTGCCTGTGCCCAGGCTACTCCCGTCGCTCCGCCGCCGGATGCGCTGGCGGTCGATGTCGAACTGGTGCTGGCGGTCGACATTTCGCTGTCGATGGACGAGAAGGAGTTCGCCCTGCAGCGCGCCGGTTATGTCGAGGCGCTGCGGCACCCCGATTTCATCCAGGCGGTCCGCGCCGGCAAGACGGGTCGCATCGCGCTCGCCTATTTCGAATGGGCCGGCACGGTGCGCGACGACGCGATCATCGACTGGCAAATCATCGACAGCGCCGAGAGCGCCAACAGCTTTGCCGACAAGGTTGCGGCCCGACCGTTCCGCAGCTTCCGCGGCACCTCGATTTCCAGTGCACTGGCTTTCGGCACCGAGCTTTTCGATCGCCCTTCTTTCGAGGGCGAACGCCGCGTCATCGATATATCTGGCGATGGTCCCAACAATATCGGGCCGCCGGTCACAGCGACGCGCGATGCGGCAACCGCCAAAGGCATCGTCATCAACGGCCTGCCGATCCTGATCAATCCGTCACCAACCTTCAGCCATCTCGACCAGTATTATGCGCAGTGCGTGACCGGAGGGCCTGGTTCCTTCGTGTTGCCGATCTACGCGGCCGCCGAATTTTCGACCGCCATCCGGCGCAAGCTGATCCTCGAAGTGAGCGGCATTCAAGAGAGGACGAGGGTCATCCCCGTCGACGCTGCCGCGCCTGTCGACTGCCTGAAAGGCGAGCGGGACAGACGGTTTTTTTCGGACCCGTATTTTCCGGAACTCGACCGATAGCTTTCGTCGTAGTGACAGGGGTCAGGCCGGACGGGCCTCGAACTGCTGCCGAAACTCATCGTGAAGGTCGCGGCGCCAGCGCCGGCCATGCACATAGCCATTGATCAGTTCGGGCAGCGAGTAGCCGAGATCTTTCGACGAGCGGTTGGCCATGTAGCCCGAGAAAGCTTCCGGAATCCGGCACTTCAGAATATCGGAAATGATCTGTCGCGTGATCATGTAGGGCGGAATATGCGGGTAGGAGCGGGCAATATTCGGGTGTTTGCGCATCAGGTTCGCATAGGCTTCGACATAGCCGTGGCGGCGTCGCGAAATCGAATTCTCCGAATTGTGCTTCGTCCAGTCGATGTTCTGAGACAATTGCGCACCGAAGCGCAGGGCAAGACGCAGCAGCAATTCCCGATCTTGCATCCGGGCGATGTCGCTGTCGTAGCCGCCGATGGCTAGCAACGCCTCACGGCGGGCGGTTATTGCCGATCCTGCGATCAAGATTGTCTCCGCGACCAGCGTTCGCTCCAGCGTGGCAGAGTTAAGGAATGCATCGCGATTGATGCAATTGGTGGCGTGTCCGCCCTTCAGGGAGACATAGGAGCTGATCAGCACTTCGAGCGCGGGATCGGCATCGAACAAGGTCAGTGTCCGTTCGAGCCTGTGCGGCAGATAGACATCGTCGGAATCGAGGAACGTCACGATGGGCGCGCGCGCGCGCTCGATGCCTGCATTGCGGGCGGCATTGGCGCCTCGCCATTTCGCGCCGACATAGATCAGTCGCGGATCGCGAATGCCGGCCAGCGCCGCCGCTGTTTCGTCCGTCGAGCCATCGTCGACGACAACATGCTCGTACCTCGGCATGCTCTGGGAAAGTACACTTTCCACGGCGCGCAATACCGCCTCACGCCTGTTGTGAGTCGGCGTAATCACCGTGATGAGAGGAGCGTGCACTGTCTTCCCGGTCATACTGCGTCAGCCATTTCCAGCGCAAAAAATACGCTTCCTGCCAGATCTTTCGATCTTCAGGACGGTCAAATGGATCGAACTCCCCCTTCCATATCCCCCGTATTGGTCACGACGCTACAAAAAACAAGCGCACCTGTCACCCCACCGGGATGCTACTCAATGCGCGTGAAATGACGAATTCCAGAATCTAGCGCTTCAACTGCAACACTATTGCCGCGCGTTTTGCTTGCGAATCGCTCTTGCGATGAATGACGCGTCTAGAATCCGAATGCATTCCACTACGTAAGACGTAATCGCATCGCGGCCGGTGTTTGGGCAGATTGCCGTGGCGAGGTCGGCTGGTCGGCTTCGGTTCCAGAGGAAGTACCTGTCATGACAGCCTACGCCGTTGCCCATATGCGCCAAGCCGGGAGGGGTCCCCAACTCGTTGAATATCTCCAAAGGATCGATGCAACGCTGGCCCCTTTCGGCGGCCGTTTCCTGGTCCATGGCGGCGATGTCGAGGTCATCGAAAACACCTGGCCGGGCCACCTGATCATCATCGAATTTCCTGACAGGCAGCACGTATGCGGATGGTACAATTCGGCCGCTTACCAGGCGATACTGTCGTTGAGGACCGACAACTCGGAAGCCGATGTGATCTTCGTTGACGGCGTAGAACATCCGCATAAGGCCACGGATGTCCTTGACCCAGCGTGAAGTCGACAGGAAAAGCGCGTAGCGCTTTCCCTGAGGGAATTGCGTCCAAACAAAGAGATAGAGCAGCGAGATTACCGTTTCAGCAAGAACACCGCCTGCTGGCCGAAGAAGTTCCAGAACCACCATGGCATCGACAGGCCGATCTTCTGGCCATTGGCGTCGAGCGCGGTTGCTTTTTCCACGGTGGCGCCAAGCTCGTCGCACAGATTGACGAAGTCGCGGATGGTGCAGAAATGGATGTTGGGCGTGTCGTACCAGGAATAGGGCAGGTCCGTGGTCACCGGCATGCGGCCATTGAGGAACAGCGACATGCGGACCCGCCAATGGCCGAAATTGGGGAAGGACACGATGGCGCGATTGCCGATCCTGAGCAGTTCCTTGAGAACCAGCTTCGGGTTGCGGGTGGCCTGCAAGGTCTGCGACAGGACGACGAAGTCAAAGCCCTTGTCGGGATAGAACTCGAGATCCTTGTCGGCGTCGCCCTGAATGACGCTCAAGCCGCGTGCCACGCATTCGTTGACGCCACGCTGCGACAGTTCAAGGCCGCGGCCGTCGACCTGTTTGGTGTCCTGCAGCAATTCGAGCAGTGAGCCATCGCCCGAACCGACGTCGAGCACGCGCGACTGTGGCGGGATGAGGTTGGCGACGACTTCGAGGTCGACGCGCTGGTTGCGGGTGACGTTCATGAGGCCAGCCCTCGCGCCCGTGCCGCGGAGCCGATGAAGCCATTGATGGCGGCAAACAGTTCCGGCTCGTCGAGCAGGAAGGCGTCGTGGCCGCGATCGGTCTCGATCTCGACAAAGGACACCGACGCGCCGGCCGCATTGAGCGCATGCACGATCGAGCGGCTCTCTTCGGTCGGAAACAGCCAATCCGAGGTGAAGGACACCAGGCAGAAGCGGGTTTTCGTACCGGCGAACGCATCCGCCAGCCGGCCGCCATGGTCGGCGGCGAGGTCGAAATAATCCATCGACCGCGTCATGTAGAGATATGAATTGGCATCGAAGCGGTCGACGAAGGTCATGCCCTGGTGGCGCAGATAGCTCTCGATCTGGAAGTCGGCGTCGAAGCCGAAGGTGAGCGCCTCGCGATCCTGCAGATTGCGGCCGAACTTCCGGTGCAGGGCGGCTTCCGACAGATAGGTGATGTGGGCGGCCATGCGCGCCACCGCCAAGCCCTTTTCCGGGCGTTTGCCGTGCTCGAAATATTTGCCGCCGTGCCAGTCCGGATCGGCCATCACGGCTTGCCGGCCGACCTCATGGAAGGCGATGTTCTGCGAGGAATGGCGCGCGCCGGTGGCAATCGGCAGCGCCGAGAAGACGCGCTCCGGATAGCTCGACGCCCATTCCAGCACCTGCATGCCGCCCATCGAGCCGCCGAGGACGCAAAACAGTTTTTCGATGCCGAAATGGTCGATCAGCATCTGCTGGGCGCGCACCATGTCGCGGATGGTGATGATCGGCAGGTCGAGCCCATAGGGCTTGCCGGTGGCGGGATTGGTCGAGGCCGGGCCGGTCGAACCCAGGCAGCCGCCGATGACGTTGGAGCAGATGACGAAGAATCGGTTGGTATCGATGATCTTGCCGGGGCCGATCAGCACTTCCCACCAGCCCGGCTTGCCGGTCACCGGATTGGTGCTGCCGACATGCTGGTCGCCGGTTAGCGCATGGCAGACGAGGATGGCGTTTGAGCGGGCGTCGTTCAGCGTGCCGTAGGTCTGGTAGGCGATCTGGAACGGCGACAGCAGCGTGCCTGCATCGAGTTTGAGCGGCTTGTCGGGCCCAAAACGGAGAACCGGGCTCGACGGTTGATCAGCCTCGTTGTTGGTTTTTCCAGCGCGCAGAGCGGCCATTGCATCCATCTCACACTTTGAATTCCGCACGGTGCTTTCGAAATTCGAGGCCAATGCGGTGTCCGGCCGGCGCGGACAACAAAAAACCGGCATTGCTGTCGCAAAGCCGGTTACAGGATGCAAACGGCCCTTTAGCAAGTTGTTTAACGTGGCTGCAAGCCGACCGGCCAAATCACCACGGAATTTCGCACCTCTTCTAGGACTGTGGCGCGCCCGCGTCAACGGCCAGCCGCGGTCCGGAGATTGCCACCTCTCGACATTGCGGGCCGTGGCTTGTATTTCCGCTGCGGCTTCCAGACGGAAGCGTTCTCGACGGATTTTGCGATATGAGCCAGACACCGGACAAGGCACGTCCAACCCCGCGCGCGGGCATCATGGACATCGACGCCTATGTGCCGGGCAAGAGCACCGCGCCCGCCGGCGTCGCCAAGGTCTACAAGCTGTCGTCGAACGAGAACCCGCTGGGTCCGTCACCGAAGGCGATCGAGGCCGCGCGGGAGATTGCTGCGAAGCTCGACGTCTATCCCGACGGCACCGCCAGGCGGCTGCGTGAGGCGATCGCCGAGGTGCATGGTCTCAACGCGCAGAACATCATCTGTTCCAACGGCTCCGACGAAATTCTCGGCCTTCTGGCGCAGACCTATCTCGCTCCCGGCGACGAGGCGATTTTCACCGAACACGCTTTCATGGTCTACAAGATCTACATCCAGTCGGCCGGCGCAACTCCGGTCGCGGTCAAGGAGACCGATGAGCGTGCCGACATCGATGCGATGCTGGCCGCCGTCACGCCGCGCACGAAAATCGTATTCCTCGCCAATCCCAACAACCCGACCGGCACCTATGTGCCGTTCC
Source organism: Mesorhizobium sp. CNPSo 4670 (assembly GCF_057784235.1). Classification (NCBI taxonomy): domain Bacteria; kingdom Pseudomonadati; phylum Pseudomonadota; class Alphaproteobacteria; order Hyphomicrobiales; family Phyllobacteriaceae; genus Mesorhizobium; species Mesorhizobium sp. CNPSo 4670. The sequence goes on from NZ_JBWJFQ010000008.1 coordinate 163,157, forward strand.
AGGAAGTGCGCCGCCTGCATGCCGGCTTACCCAGAAATGTGCTTCTGGTGCTCGACGCGGCTTACGCCGAATATGTCCGCCGCAACGACTATGAAGCCGGCATCGAACTGGTCGGCGGCGCCGAGAACGTGGTGATGACCCGCACCTTCTCCAAGATCGGCCTCGGCGGGGCGCGGATCGGCTGGATGTACGCGCCGATGCACATCGTCGATGCCATCAACCGTGTGCGTGGCCCATTCAACGTCAATGCGACGGCGATCGAGGCCGGCATCGCCGCGATCCGTGACCGCGACCACGTCCAACGCAGCGTGATGCACAACGAAACGTGGCTCACATGGCTGAGCGAGGAGTTTGGCAAGCTCGGGCTGCGGGTGACGCCAAGCGTCGGCAATTTCATTCTGATCCATTTTCCCAACGACCAGAACCATTCGGCTGCCGCGGCGGACGATTATCTGACGGCGCGCGGCTATATCCTGCGGCGCGTTTCCGGCTACGGCTTTCCCAACGCGCTGCGCATGACCGTCGGCACCGAAGAGGCCAATCGCGGCGTTGTCGCTGCTCTCACGACATTCCTGAAAAGCTAGAACACCATGGCATCACCGATGTTTGAAAAGATCGCGCTGGTCGGCATCGGCCTGATCGGCTCGTCACTGGCACGCGTCATCCGTCGCGAGGGCCTCGCCCGCCACGTCGCCATCTCGACCCGCAGTGCCGCGACATTGGCGCGGGCGCAAGAGCTTGGGCTCGGCTCCTCCTACTCCACCGATGCGAAGGAAGCGGTCCGCGATGCCGATCTGGTCATCGTCTCGGTGCCGGTCGGCTCGTCGGGCGCTGTGGCCGAGGAAATCGCGCCGGCTCTGAAGCAGGGCGCGATCCTCACCGATGTCGGCTCGACCAAGGCATCGGTGATTGCGCAGATGCAGCCCTATGTGCCCGATGGCGTGCATTTCATTCCCGGCCACCCACTGGCGGGCACGGAAAAATCCGGCCCGGATGCCGGCTTCGCCGACCTGTTCGACAATCGCTGGTGCATCTTCACCCCGCTGCCCGACACCGATCCGGATGCGCTGGAAAGGCTGTCGGAATTCTGGCGCCGCTGCGGCGCCAACATCGACACCATGGATCCGCAGCATCACGACATGACGCTGGCCATCGTCTCGCACCTGCCGCACATCATCGCCTACAACATCGTCGGCACCGCCGACGATCTGCAGTCGGTGACAAAGTCCGAAGTGATCAAATATTCGGCTTCAGGTTTTCGCGATTTCACCCGTCTCGCCGCCTCGGATCCGACCATGTGGCGTGACGTCTGCCTGCACAACAAGGACGCCATCCTTGAAATGCTGGCGCGGTTCTCGGAAGATCTGGCGTCGCTGCAGCGGGCGATCCGCTGGGGCGACGGCGAAAAGCTGTTCGATCTGTTCACCCGCACCCGCGCTGTGCGCCGTTCGATCATCGAGGCCGGCCAGGACATCGACGTCCCCGATTTCGGCCGTCAGGCGGTCGAGCACCCGGCGAAGGCATAGATCGGTTCTTCAGCCTGCTGGCCAGTGGCTTTTCATCATCGCCAGCGTCTCGGCCCGATCCGGCGCGCCCAGCCTGCCGCCGAAGCGCAGGCATTTGAGCGCGGCGGCCGCACTGGCAAAGCGCAAAGCCTGCTCCACCGGCATGGCTTCCGCCAGCCCGACGGCGAAGGCGCCGTGAAAGACATCGCCGGCGGCCAGCGTGTCGACCGCCTTGATTTTTGGCGCCGAGACATGGCGCGATGATCCCGTCGCGCGATCGAACCACCAGGTTCCAGCCGCGCCGCCGGTAACCGCGACAAACGCATCGCCGCGCCGGGCAAGTGCCTCACAGGCCTGGCGCGAATCCAGTTCCGCGCCGCACAATATGCGCGCCGCCGGCTCGGAAGCCACGATATGGGAAGCCAGCGGGAGCAGCAGTTCCAGCACGTCCCTCGGCGCGGTATCGGCATCAAGGATCGCCGGCCGGCCGATGGCGTGCGCCGCCTCCAGGGCAAGCGCTGCGGCACCGGGCCAGCGGACGTCGACCAGCACGGCATCGAATGCTGAGAGGTCTGCGAGCGGCAGAGCCTCGGGATCGGCCTGGGCCTGGCTGTCGTAGAAGGGCACGATGATGCGCTCGCCATGCGCGTCGACCAGGATCGAGGCCAGAGCCGAGCGGGCGCCACTGACGCGGCGCACGAAGCTGCAATCGACCCCTTCCGCCTTGATCCCGGCGATCAACTGATCGCCGACGGAATCGTCACCGGCGCTCGCCCACAGTGATACGTCGGCGCCCAGGCGACGTGCAGCGCAGGCCGCGCTCGTCGCCATGCCCGAGGCGATCTGGACTCCGTCGGAGGCGATGAACTTGCCTTGGTGGCCGGGCAGCGTCTCGACACGCAGGATCGTATCCAGCGTCAGCGCGCCGACACTCAGCAGTCTCACGGTTTTTGCCATCGATGCGCTATTCCACCGGCTTGATCTTGCCCAGCGGAATGAAGCCGAGCGAGGCCTTGCCCTTGACCACCTTGAGCGGCATCGACGGCTGGTTGCCGAGCAGCGCCAGGCCAGCAAAGCCCTGCTCGATCTGCGTTTTTTGCTCGGGGATGGCACCGCCGAGGATCGCCGCCACGGCCTTCGGATCCTTCAGCGTGATCGTCAGGTCGGCGTCGATGAGACCATCGGCATCGACCGACAGCGGTCCGGAAACGGTGACGCGCGCCGTGCCTGACGACAGGTCGAGGTTGCGGATCTCGATCGCCTGGCCGCGCAGGCTCTTCACTTGCCTGCCGATCAGCGCGACACCATTCTTCAGCGTCACGTCGCCGCTGGCATCGAGCGCCGGCAGCACCCGTCCGCCGATCGCCTCGGCATCGATCTCGAGATCGCTGAAATTGCCGAGATAGTTGATATCCCCGCCGTTCGGCTGCAATTGGCTGTCCGCCTTGCCGGCACTGAACAGTTCGACCGGATCGGTGTCATCAGCGGGATCGGTCTGGCCGGACAGGCCCTCGGCCTGCAGTGAAATCCGCCGTGGCAGCGGCCATGACAGTTTGACGTTGGCTTGCAGGTTGTCCCAGTCGATCCACAACGGCATCATGCCCGGAACGGAGGTCCTGAGCGGACCGCGCAGATCGGCAACCGGCGACAGCGGCTGGATGATCTGGGCGACCGCATTGAAGCTGCCGGCCGAGGCCGCGATGTTCTTGGCATCGTCCTCATAGGCGAGATTGTCGCAGGAGACGGCAAAGCTCAGCGGATAGCCGCTGACCTGGAGATTGGCGCAGCCGGCCTCGACACCACTCTTGTTGAGCGCGGCAACGGCCTTGTCGGCTTCACTTCTGACCCGGTCAGCGAGATAGAACCAGCCAGCGCTGTAAATGGCGAACAACACGACGATGAACGCGGCAAGCCAGAACAGGCGGCGTCGGCGCTTCGGTTGGCGTTCGTCACTTGACGTCATGCTTTGGCTCTCGTTAACGCATGGGTGTTGCAGGCGGACTCACGATTCCGACAACAATAGGTAGACAGAGGCGGACGGAAAAAACACCGATTCCGGTGTGGTGCTGCCATTCTTTGCAATCAGGCGCGGCGATATGGGCGATTTTTGGGTGTTTGGCTATGGGTCGCTGATCTGGCGTCCGGGTTTCGCGCATGTCGAGACACAGCGCGCCCGCCTGCACGGCTACCGGCGCTCGCTGTGCGTCTATTCCTTCGTGCATCGCGGCACGCGTCAGCGCCCGGGGTTGGTGCTCGGTCTCGACCGTGGTGGCTCCTGCGTCGGTTTGGCGTTCCGCGTGCCCGGCGAATTGCGCGATGAGGTCATCGCCTATCTGCGCGAGCGCGAGCTGGTCACCAACGTCTATCTCGAACGTACGCTCAAGATTCGCCTTGACGGCGGCCGGACGGTCGAAGCCGTGGCCTACATCGTCGACCGCCAGCATGAGCAATATGCCGGCGCGCTCGACGCGGCGCATGCAGCGGCCGTGGTGCGCGGCGCGGTCGGCCTGTCCGGCAACAATGAGGACTATGTGATCAGCACGCTGGAACACCTCGAGGCGCTGGGCATAAGCGACCACTGGCTGGAGGATGTCGCGCGCCGGGTAGCGCCTTTGTGAAGCGCTGGCTCTGCGGAAAACGTCGCCAGGCCTTTGACCTCGATATGGCAAGGACTAGGTTAGGTTTTGAACCTCAGCCAGGGCTGCATTCACCGGCCCCCTAATCATCCCGGAGATACGCCTTGCAGAAACGCCGTCTTGGTCGCACCGATCTTTCCATCGCGCCGCTGGTCCTGGGCGGCAACGTCTTCGGCTGGACCGCCGACGAGAAAACCTCGTTCGATCTGCTCGACCGCTTCGTCGGGGCCGGTCTCAACGCCGTCGACACGGCGGACGCCTATTCGCGCTGGGTGCCCGGCCACAAGGGCGGCGAATCGGAAACCATCATCGGCAAGTGGATGAAGGACCGCGGCAATCGCGATCATGTCGTGGTGGTCACCAAGGTTGGTTCGGATATGGGACAAGGCCACAAGGACCTGTCCGCCGCCTATATCGAAAAAGCCGTCGACGCGTCGCTGAAGCGGCTGCAGACGGACGTCATCGACCTCTATCTGTCGCACTGGCCGGATCCGACCACGCCCTATGAGGAAACCCTCGGCGCCTACGAGAAGCTGCTCGCCAAGGGCAAGATCCGCTATGCCGGCTGCTCGAACCTCGACGCCGGCCAGTTGCGCGCGGCACTCGATGTGGCGAGCCTGCGCAGCCTGCCGCGCTACGAGGTGCTGCAGCCGGAATACAATCTCTACGATCGCTCCTCCTTCGACGGGCCGTTGCGCGATCTGTGCGTGGCCGAGGATATCGGCGTCATCACCTATTTCAGCCTGGCCAAGGGCTTCCTGAGCGGCAAATACCGCAGCGAGGCCGATCTTGGCCAAAGCCCACGTGGCGGCGGGGTGAAAGACTACCTCAACGCGCGCGGCACGCGCATCCTTGCGGCACTCGATGCGGTGTCGGCCAGACATTCGGCCAAGCAGGCGGAGGTGGCGCTTGCCTGGGTTATCGCACGGCCAGGCGTCACCGCGCCGATCGCCAGCGCCACCAGGCCTGAGCAGATGGATAGCCTGATCAAGGCCGCGTCGATGAAATTGACCGCCGACGACATGGCCGAGCTCGACAAGGCAAGCGGCTGAAACATCCGGCCGCCGCCGCACGAACGTCCAAGACCACGCTCCTGTCTTGCCATACCGTCCTTCGCACGGGGCAAGGCAGAGGGTGAGATGGCCGAACTTTTTCCTTCGCAGCCGGATCTTTGGCGCCAGCTGTTCGCGCTGGTGCTTGCCGCTACAGTGGTGATGGGCAGCCCAGGGCCGGCAACGATAAGCGTCACCGCCGTCGGAGCTGCCTTCGGCTTTCGTGATTCATTGCGGTACGCCTGGGGAATCGTCCTCGGCACGATCGCCGTGCTGCTGGTGGTAGCCACCGGGGTCCTGGCGGTGCTCACATCGATGCCGAAGCTGGCGCCGCTGCTGGCTTTCGCATCCGGCGCCTACATCCTCTATCTTGCGTTCAAGATCGCCACGGCTCCGCCATTGGCGGCGCACGCGGCCGAGGCTACGCGCCCAACATGGCTGGCCGGGTTTCTGCTGGCCGTCGCCAACCCAAAAGCCTATGTGGCGATCGCCGCCGTGTTCGCCGGCGCTTCGTCGAGCCAAAGCGCCGACGATATTGGCCTGTGGCTCAAGCTGACCGTTCTGACGCTGATGATCGTCGCCATCCACGCTTTGTGGCTCGTCGCAGGGGCGGCGTTCGCCCGCTTCCTGCGCAGGCCTGCTGCCTCGCGGATCATCAATCTGGTCTTTGCCGCGACGCTTGTGTTGACCACCGCGCTGGCCGTGTTCGGCTGATTGTTGGCTCGGAGCTTTTCAGGCTTTCGCGCCGAGTTCCCGCAACCGGTTCACTGCGGTCGAGGGCAAGGCCGGCGGGTTGGGCGCGCGGGATGCCTCGATGAGAAGCTGGTCACAGGCAGCCTCCGTCTCACCGATCAGCCGGGCCATGAATTCGTCCTTGCCCAAGCCGGGCGGGATCGGCGGTAGGAACCGCGCCTTGATCGTGCCGGGGTAGCGCAGGAATTTGCGCCGCGGCCAGTAGAGACCGGCGACATGGGCGACCGGCACCACCGGAACGCCAAGCTGCGAATAGATTTCGACGATGCCGTATTTGTAGGCCGGTTCGTCGCCCGGCGCGCGGCGCGTCCCTTCGGGATAGATGATCAGCTGGCGTGGGTTGCGCGCCATTTCCTGCCTGGTGGCGGCGACCACCGCCTTCAACGCTTTCGAGCGGCTGCCGCGGTCGACCGGGATCATGCGCATCTTCATGATGTACCAGCCGAAGAACGGGATCCAGGTCAACTCGCGCTTGAGGATGTAGAGCGGATCCTGGAGGAAGGGGAAGAAGGCGATCGCGTCCCAGAACGATTGATGCTTGGGCGCCAGGATGAAGGAACCGTCGGGCAGGTTTTCCAGGCCGGTGATGTCGCTCTTGGTCCCGGCAATCTTGTCATAGAGCCACATGCACGTGCGTGACCAGAATTTCGGCACGAACCAGGCGCGGTGACGGGGCGACAAGAAATAGTAGGGGGTCCAGAGGATCATCTGGACGATCAGATTGACGTAGAAGACGAAATTGAACGCCAGCGATCGGACATACAGCATGGAGGGAGGCCCGGTGAGAGGTGTGCGTTGGTTACACCAAGCGCGGCGAAAAAGGAAATGGCCGCAAGCAGCTCTGACCGGCGAAGAAGAACGATGGTCGGGCGGCCCGTTCAGCTAGGTCAATCGCGCCAGCCGCTCCTTCAGACGCGGGGCAGCGAAATCGAGAAAGGCCCGCAGCTTGACCGGCAGCAGGCCGTGGCCGGCATGCACCAGGCTTACCGGCCATGGTTCAGGCTCGAACTCCTGCAGCAGGATGCGCAGCGCGCCTGACCGCAGCGCGGCTTCGATCTGGTAGGAAAGCACTTTTGTCACCCCGATGCCGGCAATCGCGGCATCGATGGCCGCCTCGGCGGTATTGACCTGAAGCCGCGAGCGGACCTGAACCGGGATTTCCGTCCTGCCCTGGGCGAAGCTCCAGGTGGCGGCGGAAGCAAGTCCCTCGAAGGTGATGCAACTGTGTGTTTCCAGATCCTGCGGGGTCATCGGCGTGCCATGCTCGGCCAGATAGGCCGGGCTCGCACAAGCGATGCGGCGGATCGAGCCGACAGCAATGGCGACCAAGCTCGAATCAGGCAACTGGCCGATGCGAATGGCGAGATCGAAATGGTCCTCAACCAGCTGGGTTATGCGGTCGGCTAGCGTCAGGCGAATGTTCACGTCGGGATAGGCCGCGAGAAAACCGGTGACGACCGGCAGCACGTGCAGGCGGCCAAAGACGACCGGCGCGGTGATGGCCAGCTCGCCGGTCGGAGCGCTGTATTCGCCGGCCGCCGTGCGTTCGGCCTCACCGACATCGTCGAGGATGCGGCGGCAGGCGGCAAGATAGGCCTGGCCGGCATCGGTCGGCGTCAGCCGGCGCGTCGAGCGGTTCAACAGGCGTGTGTTCAGATGTCGTTCGAGATCGGAAACCTTGCGGCTGACCGTCGCCAGCGGAATGCCGAAACGGCGGGCCGCGGCGGAAAGGCTGCCGGCTTCCACCGCAGCGACAAAGAGCGACATGGCTTCGAGACGATCCATAGCTTCTTCCAGAAAATGGAAGGACGGATTGCGAATATGTCATCTGCATTTGAGGGATGGAAGGCTTTATATGAGTATCCTTGGCCTGCCTGCAGCGTGGCCTCAACGAGCAAGGAGCTACCATGTCCGAAAGCCGGCCGCCGCTGCCGCCGTTCACAGCCGAGACCGCTGCGCAGAAGGCGCGCATGGCCGAGGATGCCTGGAATTCGCGCGATCCGGCCCGGGTGGCGCTTGCCTACACAACAGATAGCCGCTGGCGCAACCGCGCCGAATTCCTGCAAGGCCGCGATGCCATCGAGGCTTTCCTGACGCGCAAATGGAGCCGCGAACTCGACTATCGGTTGATCAAGGAGGTCTGGGCCTTCCACGGCAACCGCATCGCCGTGCGCTTCGCCTATGAATGGCACGACGACAGCGGCTCATGGTTCCGCAGCTATGGCAACGAGAACTGGGAATTCGACGAACACGGGCTGATGCGCCTGCGCATCGCCAGCATCAACGACCTGCCGATCGGTGCGGCCGATCGCAAATATCACTGGTCGCTCGGTCGGCGCCCGGACGACCACCCGTCATTATCGGAGCTTGGGCTCTAGGGTCGCCCGGGCAAGGAGGCTTTCATGAACGCTCATGCTTTCACCAGCGACGTCGCCTTCACGCCGACCGTCAAGGCGATCCAGGCCCGCAAGGGCTCACGCCAGTCCTATGCCCGCGTCGAGGAGCGTGGTGGCTGGCAGGCCGATATCACGCCCGACCTTGCCGCCTTCATCGAGATGCAGACCAGCGTCTTTCTGTCGACGGCCAATGGCGATGGCCAGCCCTACATCCAGCATCGCGGTGGACCCGCCGGGTTTCTCAAGGTGCTGGATCAACACACGATCGGCTTTGCGGATTTTGCCGGCAACAGGCAGTTCATCACGCAGGGCAACCTAGCTGACAATCCGCAGGCCTTCCTGTTCCTGATCGACTATGCCCACCGGCAACGCATCAAGATCTGGGGCACGGCCCGCGTCGTCGAGAACGATGCCGAGCTGATGGCGAGGTTGATGCCGCAGGACTACAAGGCGCGCCCCGAGCAGGTTATCCTGTTCACGGTCTCGGCCTGGGACTCCAATTGCCCGCAACATATCCCGCAGCGGTTCGAGGCGGCGGACGTGGCAGCGGCGCTTGGTGAACGGGACAGGCGTATCGAGCGCCTCGAACAGGAGATCGCGCGCCTCATGGGGATTTCAGGCGCTGCAGCCGGGGCAGGCGCCGCCACCGGGGAATGATGGTTCAGCCGCCGGCCGCGGTCTCGGCCAGTGCGATGCCGTCCGGCGTCGGCTTCATCGGCACGATGCCGCGCGCCAGCGCCAGCAGATATTTATTGTACTCGGTGAACAGCACGCGCAATGCGCGCGGCTTGGTCAGCCAGCTGCCATTGTCGAGGTTGGTGTTGACCACCGGATACGGTTCGAGCTTGGCGCCATGCAGCAGCCGGCCCATTTCCAGCAGGCTGCGCGGCATATGATAGTTGTTAGTGACCAGGATCACCGTGCCGTAGGCATGGCTCTCCACCCATTTGGCGCTCTCCTCGGCATTGCCGATCGTGTCCAGCGCGGCGCGGTCGATGTCGACGCAGCAGGAGAACAAGCGCTTGTCGCCACCGATCGCCGCCTGCAGCTGGCGGCGGCTGGCGGAAGGATGCACGCCGCTGATCAACAGCCGCTCGCCCTTGCCGGACGCCAGCAGATCCATCGCGGCGTCAAGGCGGGACTGGCCGCCAGTCAAAACGATGATCGCGTCGGCCTTGGCTGGATTGGCGGGAGTCGTCAGGTGGCTGACCTTGTTGGCGAACCAGCCAAAGCCGCCGGCAAACAGAGTTGCGAGGATGAGCAGGGAAAGCGCGGAGAGGCGCAGAACAGCTTTTAGGCGGCTGAGCTTGCCGTGGTCGCGCGAATGGGCAACCACCACTGGCATCTGCCCAGCCGTCCCGGTCGTTTGCCGCGCGTCCATCGCCATATGGTTAATCCCCAAATGTGGCTTTGGGTAGTAGAAAGACGCACTTTGCGTTACGCGAATTCTCCATCCGTGATCATCCTGTTTCTATCGATGTCATTGTCCCGAACTGGTTTCTGCTTTCAAACGACGTGAATTAGCCGGCATCCGGCTGGCGAACTTCGATGTCGCTGAGATAGGCGACGACGGTGGCGTGCGAGGTTGCCGCCGTCAGTGCGCCGATCACCAGCACCATGAGAAAGACGCCGAGATAGCCTGCCGACCCGATTGCGAAATTGCCGAACAGCGCGGTCGCTTGGTCGGCCTGCGGCGTCGCCATGTTGCGCGACGACCACCATGAAAAGACGATGAACACGAGCACAGCCGCGGCTCCGCCGGCGGCGGCACCCTTCATGCCGGTAACCAGGAAATGCCTGCGGAATTCACGCGCGATGAAGCTCGCCTCGGCGCCAACGAAATGCAGCACCTCGATGATGTGGCCATTGCCTGCCATGGCGCCGCGCGTCGCGAACACCACGGTCAGCACGGTCGCCGACAGCATGAGCGCCAGCACGGCGATACCGATGGTCACAGTGGTGCGGGCCATGGCCACCAGCCGGTCGACCCAGGTGCGGTGATCGTCGAGCGATGCGCTTGGCAATTTTGGCGTGATCGCGGCGCGCATGGCGGCGAAATCGGGCGGGTTGCTCTCGTCGATGGTGACGATGATCAGGCGCGGCACCGGCAGTTCATCGATGTTGAGGCCGGAGCCCAGCCACGGCTCCAGAAGCCTCGCGGTCGCGTCGCGATCGATGATCCGGGTCGCCTTCACGCCGGGAAACTCGCTGGCCATCTGCGAGGCCTGGGCAAGGGCGGCTTCCATGTCGAGGCCGTCGACCGGCTTGATCTGGATCGTCGCCTCGCGCGAGATCTGGTTCTCCCAGACCGAGGCGGTGTCACGCACCAGCGTCACCGCGCCGAAGGTCAGGCAGGACAGGAAGGTCATGATGGCGATCACCAGCACCAGTGCCCGGCCGGCAATGTTCTGTGCCGGCACGATCGGCGCCATCCGGCGCTGGGCACGCGGCCTCGCTTCGGTCGCCTCGGCGTCCTGCTCCTGGTGTTCAAGATGTTCGGCAGACAGCTCAGTCATAGATGTCCAGCCTTCCGCCGGCCAGGATCATGCGGCGCGCGTCGACCTGTTCCATCAGGCCAAGGTCATGGGTCGCGATCACCACGGCGGTGCCGAGACGGTTGAGCTCGATGAACAGCCGCAGCAGGCGTCGCGCCAGCGGCGGATCGACATTGCCGGTCGGCTCATCGGCCAGCAGGATCTCCGGCTGCTCGATCAGCGCACGGGCGATCGCCGCGCGCTGCTTCTCGCCGCCGGACAGGACCGGCGGCAGCACATGCATGCGCTCGCCCAGCCCGACCCATTTCAACAGCTCGGTGACATCGGTGCGGTAGCTCGCCTCCTCGCGCCCGCGCACGCGCAGTGGCAAGGCCACGTTCTCGTAGGTGGTCATATGGTCGAGCAAGCGAAAATCCTGGAACACCACGCCGATGCGGCGCCTCAGATGCGGCAGTTCGGCGCGCGAGATGCGCGAGCGGTCCTTGCCGAAGATGGTGATCAGCCCGCGCGTCGGCTTCAACGACATGAACAGCAGGCGCAGCAACGTCGTCTTGCCGGCACCCGAAGGCCCGCTCAGGAACTGGAAGGAGCGCTCCGGAATGTGCAGGGAGATGTCACGGAGGATTTCCGGACCCATGCCATAGCGGAGGCCGACATTTTCGAAGCGAATCAATTTCGGCGACCTGAAATTCGCGGCGGCAGCGAGCCAGCCTGTTCTGGGCAATGACCATCGGCCGGCATGGTTAACCGGCGGTTAATTCTTGGGCTTTTTCGGCTCTTCACGAGGGCTCCGGTGGGGAAGCGTTAACCATTTGTGTTTACGCAAAAGAAACGAAAAGCGAACACCTGCTGCAATGCTGGGGCCATGATGGCTGACGATAGAACCGCGCGCCCGGTTTCCGGCGAAATCATGACCGATCCGGCGGCAATTGCCGCAACGGACCGGTTCATGCGCGCTCCAACGTCCGACATCGTCGATGCCGACTATGTGGTGATGCCGCGCCTTGTCCCGGCCTCGGAAAGCGTTTCGCCGCTGCCGCGCGCGATCGTCACGCCGCCCATCGAGGGAATGGACATGCTGCGCAAGCCCGAGGCCCCGGCGGAGCGGCCACCGGCTTCACGCGGCGGGCCGATCTTCTGGATCGCCGGCATTGGCGCCGCCTTGGCCGCCTTCTGGGTCTCCGGAGGGCATGCGCTGGTGCGCCAGGCGCCGTTCCTGTCCAGCGCGCAGGCGTCGGCGCTGAGCATTTCAGGCGTCACCTCACGCGTCGACACCTCCGGGCCGAATCCGGTGCTGTTCGTCGATGGCGAGGCCGGCAATGACGGAGCGAAACCGGCACCGCTGCCGCCGCTCGAAATCCGGGTGACCGGCAATGACGGGCGCACGACGCGCTATACGTTGGGGACATCCGGTCGGGCGCTGGCGTCAGGCGAAAGATTCGGCTTTGCCAGCCGGCTCGACGTGCCTAAGAACGGCGTAAGAACCGTTTTGGTCACTTTCGCCCAATAGGCGATCACCGGGGAAGACCACCAATGCCAATCGTACGCGGCAAGGACATCGAGGTCCTGTTTTCGGCATCAGCGATCGCAAGGCGCAATTTAGAGCTCGCCAAGGAGATCGCCGGCCACGACTACCATGATCTGCTGGTGATTTCGGTACTGAAGGGCTCGTTCATCTTCGCCGCCGACCTGATCCGCGCCATGCATGATGTCGGCCTGTCGCCGGAGGTCGAATTCATCTTCATTTCCAGTTATGGCGCCGGCACGACCAGTGGCGAGGTGAGGGTGCTGCGCGACATCGACAATGAGGTCGCCGGCCGCGACGTGCTGTTGATCGACGACATTCTCGAATCGGGCAAGACGCTGAGCTTCACCCGCGACCTGATGCTGTCGCGCGGCGCCAAGAGCTGCGCCATCGCCGTGCTGCTCGACAAGCGCATGCGCCGCCAGACCTCACTCAACGCCGACTATGTCGGCTTCGACTGTCCCGACTATTTCGTCGTCGGCTACGGCATGGACGTTGCGCATGCCTTTCGCGAATTGCCGTTTGTCGGTGTCGTCAAAGGCGACGTGTAAGCGACGTCCAAAAAGGCTTGTTGGCCTCCGGCGCCTTCAGAAAAAGTCAACTTTTCGCAGCCAAATATGCCTGCCATGGCAAAGCTTCTAATCGTCGAGGACGATGAGTCCGTTCGCACCCTGGCCGCCCGCGCGCTTGAACGCGCCGGACACACAATCGATATCGCCGCGGACGGCGCGCAAGGCCTTTCGCTGATCCGAGCAGCCAATGGCGGCTATGATCTCGTCGTCTCCGACATCCGCATGCCGGAGATGGACGGCATCGAGATGGCGATTGCGGCGGCGGCCCTCTTCCCGTCGATGAAGATCATGCTGATGACGGGCTATGCCGACCAGCGCGAGCGCGCCGAGGAACTGAACGGCGTTATCCTCGATGTCGTGCAGAAGCCGTTTACGCTTGCCGAAATCCGCTCTCGCGTCGAACGGGCGCTGATCTGCTTCGCCTGATCAGGCTGGATCGGCTGCAGCGAGCACGGGCAGAGCGCCCTTGCGGCGTTCGAGGTTGAGCGCCAGCAGGCCGGCGCCGATGATGAGCGCCGCGCCGATCACGGTCGTCGACCGTGGCACCTCGGCGAAGAACAGGAAACCCCACAGCGGCGACCACAGGATGCCGGTGTATTCGAAGGTGGCAACGCGGTTGGCCGGTGCCATCCGGTAGGCCTGCGACAGCAGGATCATGCCGGCGGAGGCGACGAAACCGCAGGCCGCCATCTTGAGAAAATCAGGCAGTGTCGGCGAGAGCCAGGGCCGCACCAGGAATTCGAGGCTCGGGTGGACGGCGTGGGTGATGCCGGCGCGGTGAAACGCGCCGGCAACCACGGCGGCGCCGACCAGATAGGCGCCGTTCTGATAGAAGGCCATGACGGTGGACGATTCGGTATCGCCGATCTTGCGGGCCATCAGCTGCGAAAAACCGTAGAGCGCCGCCGAGCCCAGCGACAGCAGCGCCGCCCAGTCGAACAGACCGGCACCCGGGCGCAGCATCACGAGGACGCCGAACAGCCCGATCAGCACGGTCGCCAGCGTCTGCCAGGAGACGCGCTCGCCAAGATAAGGCCCGGCCAGCACCATGATGAACAGCGGCGCCATGAAATAGAGCGCCACGGCGTCGGCCAGCGGCAGTGCGGCGATAGCCAGATAGTACACCGTATAGGAGGTGAACTGGATGAAGGCGCGCATCGTCAGCATGCCGAATCGCCTCGACAGGATCGCCGGCAAGCCGACATCGACATGGACGAGAACAATCAGGATCGGCAAGGCGACGATCGAGCGGATCGCCATCACCTCGGTCACCGGATAGCCGCTCGACACGGCTTTGACGAGCGGGTCCTGCAGCGAGAAGACCAGCACGCCAAGGCACAGGCTCAGGATGCCAAGCACCATCCGGTTCTGCATGTGCCTTCGGGGCTCCCTGCAAGCGAAAAAGAACCCGCCACCGTTTCGGGCAGCGGGCATGAGTGAGGACTCTTCGAATTGGTCCGCGGCCGATTTTGGCAGCCGCATATCCAATGGGTGAAGCGACTATCGTTCGGCGTTTGACATGTTGCAAACGAATTGGAATGATATCAGCGATCAAATTTGCTTATGGCGGATTTCATGCGACCGACCCTCGACAGCGACCTCCTGCGCACCTTCGTGGCTATTGCCGAAGCCGGCAATTTCACCAGGGCGGCAGAGCAGGCCGGCCGCACCCAGTCGGCGGTGTCGATGCAGATGAAGAAGCTCGAGGACCTGATCGGCGACAGCCTGTTCGAGCGCGGCTCGCGCGGGGTCGTGTTGACGCGGCGCGGCGGCGAACTCATCGTCAATGCTCGCCGCATCGTTTCGCTGCTCGACGAGACGGCGGCGTCGATGGCGGCGGCGCCGCTTGGAGGGCCGGTGCGCATCGGCATTCCGGAGGAGTATGGCCACGCGATCCTGTCGCGCGCGCTCGGGGCTTTTTCGAAGCGACACACACAGGTCGAGGTCACCGTGCGCTATGCGCATTCGGGGGCGCAGATGGCAGCGCTCGCCGCCGGCGAACTCGATCTGTGCGTGGTCTTCGAATGGCAGGATCCGTCCGGCGGGGAAGTGCTGATGCACGATCCGACCGTATGGGTGACATCAACGCTGCACCACATGCATGAGGAGCGGCCGGTGCCGATCGCGCTCTACAATCGGGCCGGCTGGTGCAAGGATTTTGCCGTCAAATCACTGGAGCAGCGCGGTCTTGCCTACCGCGTCGCCTATACCAGCGACACCACTGGCGGCTTGAAGCTCGCCGTCACCTCCGGGCTGGCGATCGCGCCGATCTCACGCAGCAACATTCCGGCCGGCTGTCGCGAACTGACGTCGGCGGACGGGTTCGGCGACATCGATTCCTCGAATGTGGTGATGCACCGCAACCCGAATGCCTCCGGCGAGGCGATCGACGGCATGCAAGAGGCAATCCGCGAGGCGTTCGTCAACAGGCAGATTTAGTGCCTGTCGTCCATGTGCAGCGGTGTTGGGATAACGACATGCACAAAACAAAGACTCAGGCGGCCACTTCCTCGTAGAAATGTAGGCGGTTGCCGAACGGATCGGCAACCGATATTTCGCGGGATTTCCAAGGCGTCTCCTCCAGGCCCGGCCTGGCGAAGCGGTAGTTTTTGCCGATCAGTTCGCGATGAAGTGCGGCGATGTCCTCGACCTTGATGCGCACGGCAATGCCGGGCGCGCCGTCGCCGTGATGTTCGCTCAGATGCAGCACGCAGCCGTCGCGGCCGACCGCCATGTAGAGCGGCGCGCTGTCGTCGAAACGATGCTCCCATTGCACCTCGAAGCCCAGGAAGCCGACATAGAATTCACGCGCCTTGGCAATGTCGAAGATGCGCAGGATGGGCGTGACGGCGCCAAGTTTCGGCATGGTGTTGCAACCGTTCGAGTGTCTTCGGGTGAGGTTGGAAGCGGGGCGGCGATCCCTATTTCAGCTCGAGCAGGCGTTCCAGATAGCTGCGTTCGATGTCGGGGCTGAGCGCGTTGCCGAGCCGCTTGCGGATCGCTTCCAGAATCTGGCGGGCGCGCTGCACGTCGATCTCGTCGGGCACTTTCACCGAATCGCCGAAATCAGGGCCCTGGCTGGCACGTGGCCGGCCCAGCGGGTCACGGTCGGCGTTCTGCTGGCGGCCACCTTCCTCGCTGCCGCCTTGATCGCCCTGCATGGCCTGCATCTGCTTCATCATGTCCTTGGCGCCCTTGCGCAGCGCTTCCAGCGCCCGGCCCTGGTGGCCGACCGCCTGATCGCCATCGCCTTCGCCGAGCGCCTGTTCGGCATTGCCCATGGATTTGCCGGCCTCGCCAAATCCCTCATTGGGCTCCATGCCCATGCCTTCGAGCCCCTTCTTCAGCTGCTCGAGGTCGCTTTTCAGCTGGCCCTGGCCCTGCTGCAGCTGCTTCAGCGCATCGGCGAATTCCTGCGGCGTCATCGGCTTCTGCTGGCCATCCTCGCCGGGCTTGCCGTTTTCGCCCGACTGACCTTGCTCACCGTCCTGGCCGAGTTGCTCTTCGCGGTTCTGCCCGCGCTGGCGCTCGCCGCGCTGCATCTGGTCCATGCGGAAGGTGTCGTTCATCATCTCCTGCTGGCGCCGCAGGATCTCGCCGAGCTTGTCCATCTGCTGGCGCATCTCGCTGTCCTGCTGACCGCCTTGCTGCTGACGGCCGGCCTGGAGGTTGTTCATCATGTCCTGCAGTTGCGATAGCAATTGCTGCGCCTTGTCGCGATCGCCCGACTTCGCCAGGTTCTCGATCTGGTCCATCATGCGATCTATATCGCTCTGGCGCAGTTCCTGGCCGTTCTGCTGCATCTGCGGTGCGTTGGGATTCTGCTTGGCGCGTTCAGCGAATTCCTGCAGGAACTGGTTCATCGCCTCGCGCAGTTCCTTCATCGCCTTTTCGACCTCCGCATCGCTGGCGCCGTTCTTGATGGCGTCCTGCAGGGCCTGCTGCGCCTGGCGCAGCCGCTTTTCCGCGGCCGAGAGATTGCCTTCCTCGATGCCGAGCGCGATTTCCCAGAGATAGGACACCTCGCTGCGCAGCTGGTCGTCATTGACGGCCATCTTCAGCCGGCTGCGGGCGCTCATGATGGCAAGGTAGTGGGACATGTTGTCGAACGTGTCCTCTGGCCGCAGCGTGATCGCGTCCATCAGGTCGAGCACGCGCGACTTGATGTTGGCGTCGAGCGCCAGCAGGCGGCGCTGCTCGATCACCGCGCGCGCCAGCGGATTGGCGAAAGGCCGCTGCGGCATAACCAGCGTCTTGGTTTCGCTCGACGCCGTGTGCCCGGCATCGTCGGTGGCGACCAGCGTCAGCTTGATGCTGCTGCCGGCCCAGACATGTTCGGTCAGGTCCTTCGTCGTCCGGGCGGCATTCGACTTGCCGCCGCGACGCGGCAGTGACAGCGGCATTTCAGGCGGACCATAGAGCGGATGTGCATTGGGCGCCTGCGGATCGGCGAGCGCGAAAACCGCCTTGGCATTGGCGGCGCCATAGTCGTCGTCGATCTGGTAGTTGAGCTCGAAGGCGCCGTTGGCGGCACGCTTCGGCTCGCCGACGAAGCGGATCTGCGGCGGCTTATCCGGCATGACCGAGAAGGCCCAGCGGCCGAGCTGGTCCTCGCCCGACGTCAGCGTCAGGGTGCCGTCGCCGGTGAGCTTGCCGGTGAACTGCCGGACCTTGGATGGCGTTGCCGGGTTTGCCGCCGGCTTGGCCGAGGGGGCCTGCGGGCCGGCGGGGTCGATGGCGCGGGAATTGCCGTTCTTGTCGGCATAGGCGAGCGTTTCCCCGCCCGAGCCGCCGGTGACGCGCAGCGAGACGTCGCTGCCTTCGGGAATGATGAAGGTCGGCGTCGCCTGGTTGACGTCGGCGGTCAGGAAGATCGGCGGCTTGCCGGTATAGGCCGGCGGCGTCACCCAGGCGTCGATGCGCGGTGGTATGGCATCGTGGACGCCATGGGCGCTGAATCCGTCGACAATCCTGCCGCCGCTCGGTCCGAAGGAGAAGGCAAAGGCGGTCACCAGCAAAAGTGCGGCCACCGCGCGCAGACCCCAGCGGTCGTGCTCCGGCACGCGCGTTCGCGGCAGGTCGGCGCCAAGGCTGTCGAGCTTTCCGGCCATGCGCTTCTGGTGTTCGCGCCACAGTGCCTGCGAGAAGCTGCTTTCCCTGCCGCTCGGCCGATCGGTCTGCACCAGCACCGGGCTGTGCAGCAATTGATTGGCCGCTTCGATCCGGCGGTCGATTTCGGCGGCGCCCGGCAAGCGGAAGAAACGCAGCGGATAGAGTGCCGCAAGCGCCGCCACACCGAATGCGGCGACCAGGCCGATGCGCGCCACGTCCGGCAGGCGCGAGAAGATGCCGAGCCAGGAGACGCTGAGGAACAGGCTGGCGACGATGACGAGCGGAAGCAGCAACGGCCAGCCACGCTCGACCATCATCGAGACCCGCGTCGCCATCCGGCTCAAGGCAAGGCGCCGGGCCAGGCCGCGATGGCTGCTGAAGGTGGGTCGTTGCGTCATCGGCCCTTCCATGGGCGGGCAGGATAGCCCGATCCTCACGACTCGAAGAATACCAGCAAACACGGCAAAGGCGAGGCAGTTTGAGAAAACGTGAAGCTGCCGGACCCGTCGCTGTCAGAACGTGGTGGGGTTCGCGTTGGCACCGCAGACCAGTACGGCGACCCTTTCGCCGGGCGCAGGCTCGTACCGTCCGGACAGCAGGGCCGCGAAGGCGGCCGCACCGCCCGGTTCCGAGATGATGCGCACCCGGTTCCACAGCGCCTTCTGGGCAGCGACGATGTCGTCGTCGCTAACCAGGATCGAGCGTTCGACAAAGGCCTCGGCGATCGGGAACATCATTTCGCCGACGCGCTTGGGCGCCAGCGAATCGGCGGCGATGCCCTCGGCCGGCGCGTCGACGGGGCGGCCGGCCTCGAAAGCGCGGTAAAGCGTTGGCGCCCCCTCCGGCTCGATGGCGATGATGCGGATGCGGCCGGCGAACCAGGCGGCGATGCCGCCAATCAGGCCACCGCCGCCGACGGCGACCAGCAGCGTGTCGATCTCAGGCAAATCGCTCTCGATTTCCAGCCCGAGCGTGCCTTGGCCGACCAGCGTCTCCTCCTGGTTGAAGGCATGGATCTGCAAGGCGCCGGTTTCCTCGGCGAAGCGTTCGCTGGCGGCCAGCGCCTCGGCGTAGCGGGCGCCGCCGACGATGAGTTCAGCGCCGTAGCTGCGGATCCGCTCAAGTTTGGCCGGCGGGCTCACCTCGGGAACGAAGATGGTCGCCTTGTGGCCGAGCCGCATGGCGGCGTAGGCGACCGCAGCACCATGGTTGCCGCCCGACGCGGCGACGACGCCGGCCTTGGGAACCGTTCGCTCCAGCAGGTTGGTAAAGGCGCCGCGCGCCTTGAACGAGCCGGAATGCTGCAGGCATTCGAGCTTCAGGTCGACGGTCAGCGGCGGGCGGTCGAAGTCGGCCATGTCGACGCGCAGCACCGGTGTGTGCCGCACATAGGGCCGGATGCGCGGTTCCATCGCGGCAATGCGTTCGCGTGTGACGGTGTTGCCGTTGCTCATCGACGTCTCCTCGGGATTGACAGCAATTAGTAACTTGGCAAAATGGCTAAATGCAAGAGGTTGACGTCTTCAAGGCGATCGCCAACGAACGCAGGCTGCAGATTCTCGACTGGCTGAAGGATCCGTGCGCGCATTTCCCGCGCCAAGCCGATGGCGATCTGGTCGACGACGGCGTTTGCGCCCTGCTGATCGCCGAGAAGCTCGGCATCACGCAGGCGACGCTCAGCGAGCACATGCGCGTGCTCACCCAGGCCGGCCTGCTGCGCGCCAAGCGCATCAAGCAGTGGACGTTCTACCGCCGCGACGAGGACAGGATCGCCGCCACCAGGGCGCTCATCCAGAATCGGCTGTAGCGCCGCCGTCCGGGCTTCGACACCGGGCAGCGTCTACCTTAGCCAGTCGGGTACCGAATCCAGCCCGATCAGGTCGTCATAGGTCAGGCGCGGGCGCACGATGTGGAAACGGTCGCCGTCGACCAGCACCTCGGGCACCAGCAGGCGCGTGTTGTAGGTGCCGGCCTGGACCGCGCCATAGGCGCCGGCGGTGGAAACGGCAATCAGGTCGCCAGCCTTCAGCCTGGGCAGGTCACGGTCGAGGCCGAGATAATCGCCGGTCTCGCAGACCGGGCCAACGACATCGACCATCATGCGCGGCGTGTCGGCCGGCGGCTGCACCACCGGCCTTATGTCGTGGAAGGCATCGTAGAGCGTCGGCCGGATCAGGTCGTTCATGGCGGCGTCGACGACGAGGAAATTCTTGGCGTCGCCTTCCTTCACGAAGATCACTTCGGAGACGAGGATGCCGGCATTGCCGACGATCAGCCGGCCGGGCTCGAACATCACCTTGAGCCCCAGCTTGGTGACATGCTTCCTGACGATCTGGGCATAGGCGTCGGGCAAGGGCGGCGGGTTGTTGTCGATACGGTAGGGGATGCCGAGGCCGCCGCCGAGATCGATATGCTCGATGGCATGGCCGTCGGCGCGCAGCGCGCCGACCAGATCGACAAGCAGGGCGAAGGCGTCGTCGAAGGGCTGCAGCTCGGTGATCTGGCTGCCGATATGGGTGTCGATGCCGGTGACCTTGACCCCCGGCAGCTGTGCAGCACGGGCATAGACCTGACGCGCCCGCTGCCACGGAATGCCGAACTTGTTCTCGGCCTTGCCGGTGGAAATCTTCTTGTGGGTCTTGGCGTCGACATCCGGATTGATGCGCAGCGAGATCGGCGCCACCTTGCCAAGGGCGGCGGCACGGGCCGACAACAGCTCCAGTTCCGGCTCGGATTCGACGTTGAAGCAAAGGATGCCGGCGGCGAGGGCAAAGTCCAGTTCGCGCGCGGTCTTGCCGACGCCCGAAAACAGGATCTTGCTTGCCGGGATGCCGGCCGCCAACGCCCGCCGCAATTCGCCTTCCGACACCACGTCGGCACCGGCGCCGAGCCTGGCCAGCGTTCGCAGCACCGCCTGGTTGGAATTGGCCTTCATGGCATAGCAGACCAGCGCGTCGAGCCCGGCAAAGGCCTGGGCAAACACCCGGTAGTGCCTGGTCAAGGTGGCCGTCGAATAGCAGTAGAATGGGGTGCCGACCTGTGCAGCGATATCGGGGATCGCCACGTCCTCGGCATGCAGCACGCCGTCGCGGTAGTCGAAATGGTTCACGAGAGTGGTTCCGGAAGTTGGAGCACGATGAGACCGGGTTTTAAACGAACAACCCGGGTGTCATCGGCCTAGATCAGCGGGTCGAGGAAGAACTTCTTGTCCATGACCGGTTTTTCCGGCTCCGGCGGCACGGGCTGGTGCGCCTTTGAAGCATCCTTGCGCGCTTGGACGGCTGCCTCATAGGGCGAGTCGAGGGCGCCCCTCCTGCCGCAGGCCGAGACGGCCGCAATCGCCACCAGCAGCGTCAGCGTCACCAAAATCCTGCTTCCGGTCATCGATCCATCCGTCCGAAACTTTTTCCAGCCGCCGCTTTTAGCCGAGTTCTCAGAGCATTGCACCCCGGATATTGCTGGTCGCAATATCCCGGATCATGCCTTGGCGATGCGCTTTTTCCAGCCGCGGATCTGCCTTCTAACTTCCGACGGTGCGGTGCCGCCGAAACTGGTGCGGCTCTTCACCGAGTTCTGCACCGCCAGCACCGAAAAAATATCCGCCGTGATACCCGGATTGATCGCCTGCAGGTCTTCCAGGGAAAGCTTCTCCAGCCCCACTTTCTTGTCTTCGGCCAGCGCCACCGCCCGGCCGGTGACATGATGCGCCTCGCGGAACGGCAATCCGAGCGTGCGCACCAGCCAGTCCGCAAGATCGGTGGCGGTCGCGTAGCCCGAGCCGGCCGCCTTTTTCATCGCCGCTGCGTTGATTGTCATGTCCGAGACCATGCCGGTCATCGCCGCCAGCATCAGGTCGAGCGTCTCGGCGGCATCGAACACCGATTCCTTGTCTTCCTGCATGTCCTTGCCATAGGTCAGCGGCATGCCCTTCATCACCGTTAGCAGGCCGACCAGATGGCCGGTAACGCGGCCGGTCTTGCCGCGCACCAATTCAGCGGCGTCGGGGTTCTTCTTCTGCGGCATGATCGACGAGCCGGTGGAAAAGCTGTCCGACAGCCTGACGAAGCCGAATTGCGGCGTCGACCAGATGATGATCTCCTCTGCCAGCCGCGACAAATGCGTGGCGCAGATTGCCGCCAAGGCGAGGAACTCAAGCGCGAAATCGCGATCCGAAACGCTGTCCAGCGAATTGCGCATCGGCTCGCGGAAGCCGAGTGCCTTGGCGGTTCTGTGGCGGTCGATCGGGAAGCTGGTGCCGGCAAGGGCCGCGGCACCGAGCGGGCTCTCGTCCATCCGTTCGATCGCGTCGCGAACCCGCGAAAGGTCACGCGCAAACATCTCGACATAGGCCATGCAGTGATGGCCGAAGGTCACCGGCTGCGCCGCCTGCATATGGGTGAAGCCCGGCATCACCGTCGCCGCATGCTCCTCGGCGCGTGCCAGAAGCGCCTCGATCAGCCCTTTCAACGCCCCGGCGACGCGGAGGCACTCGTCCTTGACCCACAGCCTCAGGTCGACGGCGACCTGGTCATTGCGCGAGCGGGCGGTGTGCAGGCGGCCGGCCGCCGGTCCGATCAGGTCGGCGAGGCGAGCCTCGATATTCATGTGAATGTCTTCCAGCCGGGTCGAGAACTCGAATGTGCCGGCCTCGATCTCTTTCTGAACCGTGTTCAGCCCGTGAGCGATTTTTTCTTGATCGGCCGCCGAAATAATGCCCGTTTGCGCCAGCATCTCGCTATGGGCGATCGAACCTCGGATGTCTTGCGCATAGAGCTTGCGGTCGAACGAGATCGACGCGTTGATCGCTTCCATGATCGCGGCCGGACCCGAGGCAAAACGTCCGCCCCACATCTGGTTGCTGGTCTTCTTGTCGCTCATGGCTATAACCCGTGCTTCGGAGCAGTTTTGAGAAAATGGCAGACGGTAATAGATTCTTCCCGGCCCCGCGCCTGATCCTCGCCGCGTTGGTGGCGGGCGCGCTGGCCGGCGCGGTCGCGGTATATGTCAGCGAGAGCCGGTCTGGCAACAACGCCGAGCACCAGGTGGCTGTCGGCGACAGCAAGAACGATGTCGCCTGCGCCGCCAAGGGCGAGCGCGCCAAGAAGGTGGCGGCAGCGGCCACCGGCGAGGTCGCGGCATTGTTGCCGGCCGATCCGCCGCAATCGTTGAAGAGCCTTGCCTTCAATGGGCCGGACGGCAAGCCGATGACGCTCGCCGACCTTGCCGGCAAGACGGTGCTGCTCAATCTGTGGGCGACATGGTGCGCGCCGTGCCGTGCCGAAATGCCGGCGCTCGATGCGCTGCAGAAGGAAAAGGGCAGCGACGCCTTTCAGGTGGTCGCCGTCAATGTCGATGCCGGCGACGATGTGAAGCCGAAGAAGTTCCTCAGCGAGACAGGCGTCGAGACGCTCGGCTACTACCGGGATTCGACGATGGCCGTGTTCAACGATCTCAAGACGCGCGGCCTGGCGCTCGGCCTTCCCGCCACTATGCTGATCGACGGTGAAGGCTGCCTGATCGCTCATATGAACGGCCCTGCCGAATGGTCGGGGCCGGACGCAAAGCGACTGGTCGAGGCCGCGCTCCAGCCCGAAAGCTAGGCTCTGTCCACACTCAGTGCAGGCGCGGGTGCGAAGGCCAGGACGCTTCTGTTGCGCTGGCCGACGGCGTCGTTGCTGACCGTGGCTGCGTCGACACCGGTCAGCTCGCCGAACTCCTCGATGAGGCCAGGCCTGCCGATATAGTAACCCTGGCCGATCTCGCAGGCTTCGGCATCCAGGAATTTCAGCTCGCCGAGCGTCTCGACACCCACGGCAAAGGCCTGCGAAGTGGGCGCGATCGTGTATTGCGAGATCTCGATCGAGGAATCCGGAACGATCGACACCGCGCCCATTGCGATGAAATGCAAGGTGCAGATCGCCAGCGTCAGCACCACTGCTCCGCCCAGTGTCGCAGACAGCGATGGGCGACACAGGACAACAACAAGCGCCAGCGCGGCAAGCGTCATCCCCGCCAGCAGGGAAGCCGCCACAAGCAGCGGGTTCCATTCTATCCGGCCCTGCACCTCGAATGCCGCCATGCCGATGTAGTGCATGGTGGCAATGCCACCGCCCAGAATGGCGCCGCCGACGAGATAGTGGTCGAGCCCGTTGCGCAGCGTGGCGACCCACATGCCGGCGGCTGTCAGGACAACGGCGGCGGCAAGCGAGAGCACCGAGAGTTCCGGATTGTATGCGTTTGGTATTCCCGGCGTGAACGCAAGCATGGCGATGAAATGCGTTGCCCAGATACCGAAGCCGGTCGACGTCGCCGCGATCATCAGCCAGGCAAGCCGGTTTCGATCTGTCGACCTGCCGACACGGTGAAGCAGGTTGACGGCAGAAAAAGAAGATATCCCGCAGATCAGCGCGGCGAGTGCGACCAGTCTCAAATCGTGTTCGTTGACGATACAATTGTAGACCGTCAGCATCTTATTTCACCTGATTTATCGGAAATAAAACAAGGCAATATGATTGACTAGCCCTTGGCGGTTGAAGGATCGATTAAGCGGGCCTGCAACTCTGGCGTGCCTTTCAAGGGCAGGGCGGCTGCGGGAAATCAGGCCGTCGTCCGGGTGGATGCGGTTTCAATGGGCCGGATGCTTCAGAGGCCGGCCAACCGGTCGCAGATTGAGCCCACGATTCTTAAAAGCTCTGGCCCGTCACGTGATGCGAACCGTCACAACGAGTGCCTCGTGATCGGAACTCGGTCGGCCATCCGGCAGCACGGCCGGAAGAATGGCGGGAGCGCTCGCGACGAGGCCGCGTGTGAAGAACCAGTCGATGTGGCCGATGGGAGTGGGATCGCCGGCCTCGCGTCGTTGGGTAGGCAGGTCGAGCCTGTTGGCGGCCTTCCAGTCGTACCCGCGTCCGGCGAGGATCGCGAACAGCGGTTCGTGCGGCTCGACATCGATCAGCCGGTTGGGCTCGGCGGCGATGCGGGCCGCCCAGGCCTGGAGATCGACGTGGCGGTCCTCATGGCTGGCCGTCAGCGTGTTGAAGTCGCCGCCCAGCAGCACCGGTGCCTGTGGATCATATTTGTCGATGGCATCGAGGAGATGGCGGGTCTGGACGGCGCGGCCGGCGGGATCGGTACGGTTTTCGAGATGCACCGAGACCACCGTTACCCTGCGGTTGCCGATCTGCACCTGACCACCGATCGCCATGCGTCCGCCGATGCGCGGCTGGCCGCGCTCCGGCCGAAACCAGCCGCCGGCGGCGTCGAGACGCACCAGGAAAGGACGAAGCAGCGGGACGGCGCTGGCGACCGCATTGCCATGAAAACCTTCGGCATTGGATGCGCCGCCGGCCGCCGACCGTTCCACCGCGTTGCCGGCACCGAGCTCGACGAACTCGACGCCATAGGCGAAAGCATGGCCGAGCCGGTCGGCAAGCGCGCGCAGTGGATGGCCGTTGCCGGAGCGCGCCATGCCTTCGTCGACCTCGGATAGCAGCACGACGTCGGGAGACTGGCCGATAAGCGTGGCCGCGATGGCGTCGCCGTGGCGGAGCCGCTCGACGTTCCAGGCCACGACGGTGAGCGTCTCGCTGGCGCTTTCGCATGAGGCCCTGCCGCCGATCTCGATCTGACCGAGCGCGGGAATGGCTGCAGCGAGGCGCAGATGGGTGGCGCTATCACGCGGCCCCTTGCGCATCGCCTCGCGGTCGGCGATCGGCACATGTGTCAGCTGCGAGACAAGCATTTCGTCTATCCATTTTTAGCCGGTTAACGATGCGGGCCTTTACGCCAGTTTTCGACGCCCTAGGTACCTAGGGCGCCGATATGACGGTTTCATTTCATGCCGGTGCAAGCCGTCGAGGGAGGAGAGATTGGCTGTCCACAGGCCTGAAAAGGCACAGCAGAACTGTCACATACTTTCTCTATGAGACGGCCCGGGACCTGCGCAACGATCCTTGAAACGAGCCACTCAACAGGGAATGAGATTCATGTCGATGATCAAAAATGGCCTGGCGGCTCTTGCCGCCGGCGCAATCAGCGTTTCGATGGCGCTGCCAGCGGCTGCCGCGCCCACCAAGTTCGATTTCTGGTTCGGCCTTTCGGGCGACCTCGCACGTGTCGTAGACACGCTTTGCAAGAACTTCAACGCCTCGCAGTCCGACTATGAAGTCGTCTGCACCAGCCAGGGCAATTACGACGCCACGCTGCAGAACACCATCGCCGCCTTCCGCGCCGGCAAACAGCCCGCCATCGTCCAGGTCTATGACGTCGGCACCGCGACGATGATGCTGTCGGGCGCCTACAAGCCGGCCGACAAGCTGATGGAAGAAAACGGCTACAAGATCGATTACGCCGACTATTTCCCCGGTATCGCGCGCTACTACGCGACGTCGAAGGGCGAGATGCTGTCGTTCCCGTTCAATTCCTCGACGGCGCTGATGTACTGGAACAAGGACGCCTTCGCCAAGATCGGCAAGACCGAGGCGCCGAAGACCTGGGAAGATGTCGGCGCCGACCTGCAGGCGATGAAGGACGCCGGCTACGAATGCCCGATGGCGATCAACATCTCGGCCAATGAAAGCTGGCAGTTGATGGAGCAGTTCTCGGCCATCCACAACCAGCCGATCGCCACCAAGAACAACGGCTATGACGGCCTCGACGCCCGCCTGGAAGTCAACAAGACCAAGTTCGTCCAGTACGTCACCGACCTCAAGAAGTGGTATGACGCCGGCCTGATCAAGATCAAGTCGAAGGACCTTGGCCAAGACATGGTCCAGGCTTTCGCCTCGGGCACCTGCCAGGTCATCATGACCTCGGTCGGCGACCACGGCACCGTCGGCAAGACCCAGAAACAAGGCATGAACTGGGATGTCGCCGAACTGCCGGCCTACGCCGGCACAGAGCGCAAGAATTCGCTGGTCGGCGGCGCTTCGCTGTGGGTGCTCTCAGGCAAGTCGGACGCGGAATACAAGGGCGCGGCCGCGTTCCTCAATTTCATCCACGATCCCAAGACCGCGCTGTTCTGGTCGACCAACACCGGCTACATCCCGGTGACCAAGTCGGGCTTCGACTACATGAAGTCGAATGGCTTCTACGACAAGGCGCCCTTCAAGGGCCGTGAAACCGCGATCGCCAGCCTGACCGCGTCCGAGCCGACCGAAATCACCCGCGGTATCCGTCTGGGCAATTTCACCCAGATCCGCGCCGAGTTCGGCACGCAGATGCAGGCGATCTTCGCCAACAAGGTCAGCGTCCAGGAAGGCCTCGACACGCTGGTCAAGAATGGCGATGCCATCCTTGACCGCTTCCAGCAGACCTATCCGGGCAAGACCCTGCCCTGATCTCGGATCTACGTGGCCGCCCTGCGGTTTTGTCCAAGCATGATCTTTTCCGAAAACCGGTCTCCACTTTCGGGATCATGCTTGGGTCGACGGGCGGCCATTTCGTAGACTAGTCTCCCTTGCTCTAAGCTAGCTGTAAAGCGGCGTCGGCGGACCGATGGAAAAACGCGTTACCTTCAGCAGTTGGACGATCGGCATCCTTTTCGCGGTGCCGCAGCTCCTCTTGATCTTCACGTTCTTCTACTGGCCGGCCGGTCAGGCGGTCTACTGGTCGCTGACGCTGCAGCAGCCCTGGGGCGGCGGCAACATCTGGGTCGGGCTCGACAATTTCCGCTCGATCCTGTCCAACGCCGATTACTGGAACTCGATCACCGCCAGCCTGGTCTTTGCCGGGATCAGCACCGGGCTTGCGATGTTCATCGCGCTGGTGCTCGCGGCGCTGACCGACCGGCAGCTTGCCGGCTCGCGCTTCTATCGCGTGGTTCTGATCTGGCCCTATGGCATCGCCGCTCCGGCGCTGGCAATGGCGTTCCGATTCATCCTCGCGCCGGAAGCAGGCTTCATGGCCGTCGTCAACCAGGTCTGGCCCGGCTTCTGGGACCCTGGCCTTGATGGCGCCGACGCCATGGCCTCGATCATCATCGCCTTCTCCTGGAAATATGTCGGCTATAATTTCATCTTCTTCCTCGCCGCGTTTCAAGCCATCCCGCGTTCGCTGATCGAGGCGGCGGCGATGGACGGCTCGGGCGTCATGAGGCGTTTCCGGGACATCCAGTTCCCCTTGATCACGCCGACGATCTTCTTCCTGCTGGTCATCAACATCACCGAAAGCTTCCAGGATTCCTTTGGCATCGTCGACATCATGACCTCCGGCGGCCCGGCCAACGCCACCAACCTGATGGTCTACAAGATCTATTCCGACGGCTTCAAAGGGCTCGATTACTCGGGTGCCGCCGCGCAGAGCATCATCCTGATGCTGCTCATCATCGTGCTGACCATTTTCCAGTTCCGCTTCATCGAGCGGCGTGTGCACTACAGATGAGGCTGATATGGTAGAGCGCACCCCTTTCCTCAATTTCTTCACACATGTGATCCTGTTCGTCGGCTTCGTGCTTTGCATCGCGCCGTTCGTGGTCGTCACCATTGCCGCGTCGCATAATCTCAAGGATGTCAACGACGTGCCGATGTCGCTGCTGCCGGGCAGCGACTTCTGGCTCAACATCAAGACGGCCTGGACGACCGCCGACCTTGGCCCCAAGCTTCTGAACAGTTTCATCATGGCTGCCGGCGTCGCGGCGGGCAAAGTGATGATCTCGGCGCTCACCGCCTTTTCGATCGTCTATTTCCGCTACCCCGGCCGCACCTTCATCTTCTGGCTGATCTTCGTCACGCTGATGCTGCCGCTGGAAGTGCGCATCGTGCCGACCTACGCAGTGGTCGCCAACGTTCTGTCGCCCTATCAGACCATCCTGGATTTGACTGGTCTGAGCTGGCTCATCGAGAAAGTCTCGGGCGTGCAGGTCTCGCTCAGCCTCGGGCTGCTCAATTCCTATTCCGGACTTATCCTGCCGCTGATCGCGACGGCAACCGGCACCTTCCTCTACCGGCAGTTCTTCCTGACGGTTCCCGATGAGCTGACCGAGGCCGCGCGCATGGACGGCGCCGGTGCCCTGCGCTTTTTCATCGACATCCTGCTGCCGCTGTCGCGCAACAACATGGCCGCGCTTGGAACCATCATGTTCCTGTGGGCATGGAACCAGTATCTGTGGCCGCTGCTCATCACCACCGACCAGTCGCATGCGACAGCGGTCACCGAGTTGAAGCAGCTTATCCCCAATGTCGGTGGCATCCCGGAATGGAACATCGCCATGGCCGGAACGCTTATCGTCATGCTACCGCCGCTGATAGTCGTGGTCGCCATGCAGCGCTGGTTCGTGCGCGGCCTGATCGCCACCGAAAAGTAACAAGGAGACGGCCAATGGCCTCCATCACCATTCGCGACGTCAAGAAGAGCTACGCCAAGTCGCAGGTCGTGCACGGCGTCGACCTCGACATCGCGTCGGGCGAGTTCGTCGTCATCCTCGGGCCGTCCGGCTGCGGCAAGTCCACATTGCTTCGCATGATCGCCGGACTGGAAGATATCTCCGGCGGCACGATCGCGATCGACGGCACCGTCGTCAACAAGCTGGAACCGCGCGAGCGCGGCTGCGCCATGGTGTTCCAGAACTATGCGCTCTATCCGCATATGAGCGTGGCGCAGAACATCGGCTATTCGCTCAAGGTCGCGGGTGTTCCAGCCGCCGAGCGTACGCAGCGCATCCAGGCGGTTGCCCGTACGCTGGAGCTCGAACATCTGCTCGACCGCAAGCCGATGGCGCTTTCCGGAGGCCAGAGGCAGCGCGTTGCCATGGGCCGCGCGATGATCCGCGAACCCAAGGTGTTCCTGTTCGACGAGCCGCTGTCCAACCTCGACGCCAAACTGCGCGTCCAGATGCGCTCGGAGATCCGCAAATTGCATCGCCGCTTGAACGCCACCTCCGTGTTCGTCACGCATGACCAGGTCGAGGCGATGACACTGGCCGACCGGCTGGTGGTGATGAATGGCGGACGTGTCGAACAGGTCGGCACGCCCGGTG
The DNA here is from genome assembly GCF_057784235.1 of Mesorhizobium sp. CNPSo 4670. NCBI lineage: Bacteria > Pseudomonadati > Pseudomonadota > Alphaproteobacteria > Hyphomicrobiales > Phyllobacteriaceae > Mesorhizobium > Mesorhizobium sp. CNPSo 4670. The sequence goes on from NZ_JBWJFQ010000008.1 coordinate 193,177, forward strand.
AGGTCTACAGCCGTCCGGCCAGCCGTTTCGTCGCCACCTTCGTCGGTGCGCCGGCGATGAACATGCTCGAAGGCACGGTCGAGCTCGACGGGCTTTCGCTGCTCGGCGGCAGCCGGCGCCTTGCCGTTCAACGCGCCGGTCTGGCTGTCGGCACGCAGGTGGCCGTCGGCATCCGGCCGGAGGCCGTCCGTCTGGTGGCGCCCGGCACCGCTGGCGCGCTCGACGCCACCGTCGACCTCGTCGAGGAGCTGGGCGCTGGACGGGTCATCTATGTCGATCTCGACGGCGCGTCGTTCTCCGTCATGACTTCGGAGGCCGTCCACCCCGAACCAGGCAGCACTGTCGGTCTGCGGTTTTCGCCGGATGACTTGCATTTCTTCTCGTCGGAGACGGGAACCCGTCTCGAGGTCTTCAAGGCCTCGGTGCCGGAGCCGGCACTCTGATTTCTGAAGGCAGTCGCTGTCGCCGAAGATGGGGCAGCCGGCACTGGCAAGACGGTTGTACGATGAAAATAATCCAGGTCACCGATGTCCATCTTGGCCGGCAGGGCGAGCGCCGCTATGGCGTGGACCTGCATCAGCGATTGGCTTCATGCATCGCGCACATCAACGCAAATCACGCCGACGCGGCGCTTTGCGTCTTCACTGGCGACCTGACCGAGACCGGAGCGCCCGAGAGCTATGCCGATCTCAGGACAACCCTGAACGCGCTGTCGGTGCCCTGGCGACTGCTGCCGGGCAACCATGACCGGCGGGCCAATCTTGCCGCGGCATTTCCTGAAGTTCCGGTCGATGAGAACGGTTTCGTGCAGTCGGCGCATCAGATGGCCGACGAGGTGCTTCTGTTCCTCGACTGCCTGGCGGAAGGACGCATCGAAGGCGAATTGTGCGAAAGGCGGCTTGCCTGGCTCGACGCCCGGCTCGAAGAGACCGCAGGCAGGCCTGCCTATGTCTTCATGCACCATCCGCCGGTCGCGCTCGGCCTGCCGCAGCTCGATCCGCTGGCGCTCGAGCAGCCCGAACGCTTCCTCGGCCTGCTACGGCGCCACGGCAACGTCCGCCACATATTCTTCGGTCACGTCCATCGCGACATTGCCGGCACGGTCGCCGGCATTCCGTTCTCGGCGCAGCGCGGCCTGCATGCAAGGTTCGAGCTCGCCCTCGACAGATCGAGCGAGATCGTCGAGCAGGCGCCACCCTCCTACGCGGTCATCCTCGTCGACAGCGCCAACGGGCGCGTGGTCGTGCATGGCTGCGATTTTCTTGAACAATGGCCGATCTATTCCGGCGAAACCGGCGAACGCATCACGGCGTGAGTCCGCTTACGCTGCGTCGAGGCGCAGCGTCGCTAAGCCTTCGACCTTTCAGGCGAACACGTGCGCCGTTCCCGATACGGTCAGCCGGACGATCTCGCCGACCGTTGGCGCGTCCATGCCCGATTTGCGCAGGATCAGCGGCGTGTTGCCGATCGCGGCGGCGTCGGGCGGATCGGCGCTGTTCAGAAGCCGCACCGCGACCGTGCACATCGAGCCGGCGAATTCGGATTCCGTCACTTCGCCGAACAGCATGTCAGGGGTGCCCGACATGCCTTCGCGCGATGTGCGCTTCAAGGCAATCTGCTCTGGCCGCAGCATGATGCGGACGACATCGCGGCTGTCCGGTGTATCGACGGCGATGCGGCCGAGCGGAGAATAGGCGAAGCCGCCTGATATCTTTGCCGGCAGGATGATGGCGTCGCCGAGGAACTCGGCGATCATCCTGTCCTTCGGCTTGAGATAGAGCTCGCGCGGCGTACCGACCTGCGAGAACTTGCCGTCGCGCATTACCGCCACCTGGCTGGCGAAGGAAAGCGCCTCGGCCTGGTCGTGTGTCACCAGGATGGTGGTGATGCCGGCTGCCTCCAGGAGTTCGGCCACGGCCTTGCGCATGGAGGCGCGCAGGCCGGTATCCAGGGCTGAGAACGGCTCGTCGAGAAGCATCAGCCGCGGCTTCATCGCCATCGCGCGGGCCAGCGCCACGCGCTGCTGCTGGCCACCGGAGAGTTGATGCGGGCGGCGTTTGAGGATCGCCTTGTCGAGCCCGACAATGTAGGCGAGTTCGACGATGCGCTCGGCGCGCTTGTCCTCGCCGCGACCCATGCCGAAGCCGATATTGTCGCCAATGGTCAGATGCGGGAACAGGGCGCCGTCCTGCGCCACCACGCCGATGCCTCGACGATGCGCCGGCACCGCGCTGCCGTCCTTAGCCAGCACCTCGCCGTCGAGCGTGATGCGGCCCTGGTCCGGCGCCTCGAAGCCGGCGATCAGCCGCAGCAAGGTCGTCTTGCCGCAACCGGATGGGCCGACGATCGCCGTGCGGCTGCCGCTGACGACGCTCAGATCGACGCCGGCAAGTGCCGCCACCGGGCCGTAATGCTTGTGCAGGCCGCTGATTTCGAGAAAGCTCATCGTCCGGCCATCCGTTTCGACTGGACATAGAGCAGCCAGGTCAAGGGGAGCGACATCGCCACCATGATGAAGGCGTAAGGGGCCGCCGAGGCGTAATCAATCTCGCCGCTGTAGGACCAGAACGCCATCGCCAGCGTGCGGGTGCCGTTCGGAGCCAGCATCTGGGTGGCGGTCAGTTCGTTCATGATGCCGAGCGCCACCAGCGCCATGCCGGCCGCGGCACCTGGCGCCGACAGGCGGATCGTCGTCGACCACAGCGCCTGCAGCGGCGGCCGGCCGAGACTGGAAGCAGCGCGCTCGAGTTCGACCGGCGCCTGCGCGATCGACGCGCGCAGGCTGACCAGTGCGCGCGGCAGGAACATCAGCGCGTAGGCCACCAGGATGGTGAACAAGGTCTGGTAGAGGGGCATGGCGATGCGCACGGTTATGGTGACCAGCGCCAGCGCGATGACGACCCCGGGCAACGAGCCGACGATGTAGTTGCAGCCCTCGAGCAGGCGCTGCAATGGCCCGGGCGCGCGGATCGATATCCAGGCCATCGGCATGGCGGCGACGGTGGCGAGCAATGCGCCGGCGAGCGCCAGGAACAGCGTCTGGCCGAGCGCCAGGCCGATCTCGTCGAAGCGCCAGACGGCGGTGCCGCCGGCGGCCAGCCAGCCGCCGATGGTGACGAAAGGCACGCCAAGCGCCAGCAGCGTGGTTGCGACAAGCACGGCCAGGCACGGGATTGTGGCGCGTCCGAGCGGCGCGCGCTGCTGGTGTCGTGCGGCGCCGGAGCCGACGCGCGCATAACGCTCCTCGCCGCGCACCAGCACTTCGAGGCCCAGAAGCACGAAACAGCAGCTCACCAGCACGCCGGCCAGCATGTTGGCCGCCGGTCCGTTGAAGGTCGACTGGAACTGGTCGACGATCGCGGTGGTGAAGGTGTCGAAGCGGATGAAGACATAGAGGCCGTACTCGGCCAGCAGATGCAGCCCGACCAGCAGCGAGCCGCCGCAGATGGCGAGCCTGAGTTGCGGCAGCACGACGCGCCAGAATACGCGCCACGGGCCAAGGCCGAGTGCCGCCGCGGCGTCCTCGAGGGCGGGATCGAGACGGCGCAACGCCGCCGACACCGGCAGATAGAGGAACGGGAAATAGGCGATGACGGAAACCAGCACGCCGGCCCACAGGCCGTGCAGCCTGGGCACCATGGTGATCCATGCGTAGCTGTGCACGAAAGCCGGGATGGCGAGCGGCGCCACGCACAGCCAGGCCCAGAGCCGGGCGCCAGGCAGGTCGCTGCGCTCGGTCAGCCAGGCCAGCGCCACCGACAGCACGACGGTGATCGGCACGGCCAGCAAAACCAGCAGGACCGTGTTGACCAGAAGCTCGCCGACACGCGGCCGGAAGACCAGAGCCGAGACTGTTTCCCAACCGGTCTGCACCGCGATCCAGATGATGAAGGCGAGCGGCAGCAGCGCCAGCAGCGAAACGAAGATGGCGGCGATGACCAGCCAGGGTGCCGCGCGTCGCCTAGCTCTGCGGCCTGTGCCCGCAGGCAGGCCCGAGCGCGCGAGATCGACCGCAGACTGCATCAGGTCAGACGCCGTGCCGGTGCCGTCCAGCGGCAGCAGTTGAGGGACCGCAATTGCGGTCGGGAACACAGCGTGTCGTCATCGACGAATGCCATCTCGAAAAACAAAATCACTCCCGCGGAAGGCCAATTCCCGCGGGAGCGTGGTTGGTTGTCCTTTTAGGAGGAATGGCAACTAAAGCAAGCCGGCTGCCGTCATCAGGTCGGTGACCTTCTTGGAGTTCAGCGTCGTGGCATCGACCTTGGGTGCCTCCAGATCGGCCAGCGGCACCAGCTTCGGATTGGACTCGGCGCCCTTGCCGACCGCGTATTCGAAGGAATCGCCGGTCTTCAAGATCTCCTGGCCGCCCTTGCCGGTCACCCACTTGAGGAACGCCTGGGCTTCCTTCGGATGCTTGCTCGAGGCCAGCACGCCGCCGCCGGAAATCGAGACGAACGCGCCCGGATCCTGGTTCTTGAAATAGTGCAGTTCGACATTCTTGCTGTTTTCGCCGGTCTTGGCCTGATCGCCGAAATAGTAATAGTGGTAGATCACGCCGCCTTCGATCTCGCCGGCATTGACCGCCTTCATCACCGTGCTGTTGCCCTTGTAGGCGGTGAAATTCGTCTTCATCGCCTTCAGCCAGTCCACCGTGGCGGCCTCGCCCTTGAGCTGCAGAAGCGCGCTGACGATGGCCTGGAAATCGGCGCCCGACGGCGAGGCGGCCCAACGGCCCTTCCAGCTCGGACCGGCGAGATCCAGCATCGACTTGGGCAGCTGGTCGGCCGTCAGCTTGGTCTTGTTGTAGGCAAAGACGGTGCTGCGTGCGGCGACGCCGACCCATTTGCCGCTGGCCGGCTGATAGTCGTTGGGAACCTGCGCCAGCGTGTCGGCGTTTACCGGCGCGAACAGGCCGGCACTTTCGACCAGCGCCATGGCCGGCGAGTTTTCGGTCAGGAACACGTCGGCCGGCGAGGCAGCGCCTTCGGCGACGATCTGGTTGGAAAAGTCGCTGTCGCCGCCATTGCGGACAGTGACCTTGATGCCGGTTTCCTTGGTGAAGCCTTCGGCCCACGCCTTGGTCAGGTTCTCGTGCTGGGCGTTGTAGACAATGATGCCATCATCTTCCGCCATCGCCGGGCCGGCGATCAGGTTGATTGCCAGCGCGGCGGCGCCGACGAGGGTGGAAAGAGCATATTTCATGGCATTGTCCTCGGATTTCGGGGTCTTGCGTCTGCGACGGCTGCACCTATCAATACCTGACAGGGATAGTCAACATTGTCTTGCGTATTTTGATCAAGCGCCGAGACGCAAACTTTCGTGATTTGCCGGTAATTTGGCTTGGACATTATTTCGCCGGCCACGTAACAAATCACCGCCGAGACGCGAAAATCGGGGAGTAACTCTTGTGACCGGCAAGGATGAGGCCGAGCTTTCCCGGCTGATGCGGGCCGCGATCGCGGGAGACGAAAAGGCTTACGCCGACTTTCTGCACCGGATTGCCGCGCTGGTTCGCGGTTTTGTCAGGCGCAAGATCGTGCAGGGCGGGGTCGATCCCGAGGATGTCGTGCAGGAAACCTTGCTGGCCATTCATGTGAAACGACATACCTGGCGCCAGGATGCGCCGGTGTTGCCGTGGGTCTATGCGATTGCCCGCTTCAAGCTGATCGACGCGTTCCGGCGGCGCGGACGGCGCATCGAGATCGATGTTGACGATATCGCCGAGACCTTCGCCGAACCGGAACAGGAGAGCGTTAGCGAACGCGACATCAACCGGGCATTGGACGGCCTGTCACCGGCACAGCGTTCCGTGGTCTCTGCCGTGTCGGTGGAGGGGCGGTCGATCGGCGAGACGGCGGCCAAGTTCGGTATCAGCGAAACGGCGGTGCGGGTGTCGCTGCATCGGGGGCTTGCCGCGATAGCCAAGCGATTCGGGCAGGGGCGATTCGGGCGGGAATGACATGAGGACTGACGATCTCATCAAGGCGCTGGACGCCGATGCCCGCAGCAAGGCGATGCCGCTGCAATCGGCCTGGTGGATGGCGGCCGGTGTGGCAGCGGTGATCGCGGCCATCGTTTTCCTGCTGACGATCGGCCCGCGCCCCGACTTCATGGCGGCCGCGCACACGATGCGCTTTCTTTCCAAATTCGTCTTCACCATCGTGCTTGCCGTCAGCGCATTTGCCCTGATCCGCGCCTTGTCGACACCCGGTGCGCCGACCGGCAGGGCAATGGCTGGGATGATCGCCGCGCCGCTGTTGGTAGCCTTGGCCGTGGTTCTTGAGCTGTTTGCCTTGCCCGAGGCCGACTGGGGCACAAGGATGGTCGGCTCCAACATGATGATCTGCATGGGCTTCATTCCGCTGATCGGCATTGGCCCGCTTGCCATTTTCCTATGGATGCTGCGCTACGGCGCGCCGACACGGCCGGTCCTTGCCGGTGCGGTCGCGGGGCTGCTTGCGGGCGGGCTGGCGGCAACCTTCTACGCCGCGCACTGCTTCGACGATTCGCCGCTTTTCGTCGCCACCTGGTACACGATAGCGATCGCGATCCTCGCGCTGCTTGGCGCGCTCGGCGGGCGGTTTTTCGTACGCTGGTAGTGTGGCGCCCGGAGCGGTTCACGGAAACGCCGAACCGCTCCATCTTTTTTGTTTGACGCAATTCCGGACGGAAAAGCGCTTCACACTTTTCCTGGGATTGCTCGGTCGCGCCCCCCTGCTCACCGATCCTTAATCATGCCGGCAATTGTTTGTCGGTTACTGATCGCGCCGGCATGCCGCACGCAACCATTCTTTAAAATCGATCCGCCAAGGTCGGCGGGACAACATGCGTTTGCGCACGGGGGTGGCACGTATCGTGATGGGGCGAGGATTGACCGGCCGAAGATCTTTTGGGCACGCAGGGTTGGTGCTGCTCGTGGCCGGCCTTTGTGTTGGGGCAGCCTCGATTCTGCTGTCGCGACTGGATCCCGGCACCGAGGTGCTGAAATTCTGCCTGCAGATATCGGTGGCGGTGGCGGTGGGTGCGCTTTGCCTCGCAGCCCTGTTCAACCGCCGGATCAGCAAGGACCGCCGGCAGATCGCGGAGAGCGAGCAGCGCTTCCGCCGCGCCATGGAGGATTCGGCGATCGGCATCGCCGTTGTCGGCCTCGACGGGCGCATTCTCCAAACCAATCCGGCCTTTGCCGCTATGCTCGGCTACAGCCGCGAGGAGATCGAGGCGCTGACCTTCTTCCAGATCACGCATCCCGACGATATCCAGATCGGCCGGGAAACGATGGCTGGTCTGAAAGCGGGCACGGTCAATTCCTTCCACTTCGAGAAACGCTATCTCAGGAAGGATGGCACACCCGTCTGGGCGCATCTTGCGGGCTCCGTCATCCGCGACGAAAGGAGCGGCCGTCCGCTCTATCTCGTCTCGCAGATCGAGGACATCGACGCGCGCAAGCAGGCCGAGGCGCGCATTGCCGAAGCGGAAACGCGCTGGAATTTTGCGCTTGCCGGCGCCGGCCAGGGCGTCTGGGATCTCGACATGCGCAAGGGCGGGACGACGTACTCCGAGACCTGGGGCAAGATGCTGGGCTTTGAGGATGGTGAGCTCGACGGTGATCCCAACCGCTGGCTGACGATGATCCATCCCGACGATCGCGAGACCGTCGCCGAGGCGGATCGCGCCCATCTCGACGGCAACACGCCCTACTTCGAAGCCGAATTCAGGATGCGCCACAGGGATGGCCACTGGATATGGATCCTCGACCGCGGCAAGGCCATCGAGCGTGACGAGGAGGGGCGGCTGGTCAGGGCCATCGGCAGCTTGACCGACATCACCCGGCGCAAGGAGGCGGAAGCGCGCCTCACCGTATCGGCGGCGATGCTGGCCGATGAGAAGGAGCGGCTGAGGGTGACGCTGCAGTCGATCGGCGATGCAGTCATCTGCACCGATGCCGCAAACCGCGTCACCTTCATGAACCCGGTCGCCGAAAAGCTGACCGGGGTTGCCGGCGGCGAGGCCCTCGGCAAGATGCTTGGACATGTCTACTGGGCGGTCGACGAGGAGACGGGGCACAGGATCGGCGTCACCCGGCCGGCCATCGGCGGCCAGGCGCCCGCCGACCAGAACAGTCGAGCCGTCCTGATCCGGCGCGACGATACACGCTGCAGCATCCGCCAGGTGGTGTCGCCGATCATCAACGAGCGGAACGAATTCTGCGGACTGGTCATCGTCTTCCAGGACTTCACCGATGCGCGCGCGCTGCAGCGTCAGCTCGCCCATGCGGCGGCGCATGACGCACTGACCGGCCTTGCCAATCGCTCGAACTTCATCCGCGCCATGGAGGAACTGGTCGATCAGGCGCGCAAGGAAGGCACCTCGGGCAGCGGACATCAGTTCATGTTCATTGACCTCGACCACTTCAAACTGGTCAACGACACCGGCGGCCATGCAGCCGGCGACGCCTTGCTAAAGCGGGTTGCCGAGGCAATTCGCGGCGTGCTTGGTCCCGAAGACATGGTCGCGCGCCTGGGCGGCGACGAATTCGCGGTCATCCTGAAATCGGGTTCGGCTGCCGGCGCCAAGATCGCGGCGCGTTCCATCATCGATGCGATACGCGGCCTGGACTTCGCCTGGGATGGCCGTCCTCACGTAATCGGCGCCAGCATCGGCTTGGCTGCGATCGGTGCCAGTTGCGGCGAGGTCGACGAGATCATCGCCAGGGCGGACGCCGCTTGCTATGCGGCCAAGGCGGCCGGCCGCGGCTGCGTTTGCGTGGCGCTGGACGGCGAGGTCATGGACGACAGGATGGAACCGCCCGAGCCGCTGGCCGCGGCCTCGTGATCCCGGCCGATCAGCCTCAGACCTGATTAGCGCGTCGGAACGGGATGCTCGCCGCGATAGTCGTAGAAGCCGCGCCCGGTCTTGCGGCCGAGCCAGCCGGCCTCGACATATTTGACCAGCAGCGGGCAGGGGCGGTATTTCGAATCCGACAGGCCGTCATGCAGCACCTGCATGATCGACAGGCAGGTATCCAGCCCGATGAAATCGGCCAGCTGCAGCGGGCCCATCGGATGGTTGGCGCCGAGCCGCATGGCGGTGTCGATGGCGTCGACCGAGCCGACACCCTCATAGAGCGTGTAGATCGCCTCGTTGATCATCGGCAGCAGGATGCGGTTGACGATGAAGGCCGGGAAATCCTCCGAGACCGTGATCGTCTTGTCGAGCTGCTTCACATAGGTCTTTGCCGCCTCGAAGGTCTGGTCCTCGGTGGCGATGCCGCGCACCAGCTCGACCAGCTTCATCAGCGGCACCGGGTTCATGAAATGGATGCCGATGAAGCGCTCCGGCCGGTCGGTCTGCGCGGCAAGCCGCGTGATCGAGATCGACGAGGTGTTGGTCGCCAGGATGGCTTCGGGATTGAGCTGCGGACAGAGCTGGGCGTAGATCTTGCGCTTGACCGTCTCGTCCTCGGTCGCGGCCTCGATCACCAGATCGGCGCCGGCAAGATCGGCCATCGCCGGGGCGGAGGCGATACGCGCCATCGCATCGTTGCGCACCTTCTCGTCGAGCTTGCCGGACCCTACCTGGCGGGCCATGTTGCCGCTGATGGTGGCGATACCCTTCTCGATGCGGTCGGGCGATATGTCGTAGATCAGCACCTTGTAGCCCGAAAGGGCGGAGACATGGGCGATGCCGCCGCCCATCTGGCCCGCGCCGATGATGCCGATCGTCTCGATCTTGCTCATTACACCGATCCCGTCAAAAGGCCTTTGCGGCCTGCTTTTTGTGCGGTGCAAACTAAAAGGGCGGGGCGACTTCGTCTACCCCACCCTTCACTATTTAATACGCTTTGGCAGACAGCGTCAAAGCGCCTTTTGCAGTTCCGGCAGGATGACGAAGAGGTCGCCGACGAGGCCGTAGTCGGCGACCTGGAAAATCGGTGCCTCCTCGTCCTTGTTGATGGCGACGATGACCTTCGAATCCTTCATGCCGGCGAGGTGCTGGATGGCGCCGGAGATGCCCACCGCAATGTAGAGATCGGGAGCGACGACCTTGCCGGTCTGGCCGACCTGCCAGTCGTTCGGCGCATAGCCGGCGTCCACTGCGGCGCGCGAAGCACCGACCGCGGCACCAAGCTTGTCGGCGACCGGAAGGATGACCTCCTGGAACTTTTCCGCCGAGCCCAGCGCGCGACCACCCGAGATGATGATCTTGGCCGAAGTCAGTTCCGGACGGTCGGTCTCCGAGAGCTTGTTCTCGACGAAAGTGGAGAGGCCGGGGTTGGCCGCCGCCTTCACGGTCTCGACAACGGCCGATCCGCCCTCGGGGGCTGCCTGGAAGGAGGCGGTGCGGACAGTGATCACCTTCTTGGCGTCGGTCGACTGCACCGTCTGGATGGCGTTGCCGGCATAGATCGGCCGCTTGAACGTATCGGGCGAGACGACTTCGATGATCTCGGAAACCTGCGCGACATCGAGCAGGGCCGCCACGCGCGGCGCGACATTCTTGCCCGACGAGGTCGCCGGCGCGATGATGGTGTCGTAACCGCCCGCGAGCGACACAACGAGTGCTGCGGTCGGTTCGGCGAGGCGCTCGGCAAGCTCTTCGGCCTCGGCCAGCAGCACCTTGCTCACGCCCTTCAGCTTGGCTGCGGCGTCGGCCGCACCCTTGGCGCCCTTGCCGGCAACCAGCACATGCACGTCCGAACCGATCTGCAGGGCTGCGGAGAGTGCCTTGGCGGTCTGGTCGGAAAGGGTGGCGTTGTCGTGTTCAGCAATCAGAAGAATAGCCATTTTCGTGTTCCTTTCCCGATCGCTTACAAAACGCCGGCTTCGTTCTTGAGCTTGTCGACCAGTTCGGCGACGCTCTTGACCTTGACGCCTGCCTTGCGGCCGCTCGGCTCCTCGGTCTTGATGACCTTCAGCCGCGGCTTGACGTCGGCGCCGTAGTCGGCCGGGCTCTTCTCGTCGAGCTGCTTCTTCTTGGCCTTCATGATGTTGGGCAGCGAGGCGTAGCGCGGCTGGTTGAGGCGAAGGTCGGCGGTCACGATCGCCGGCATCTTCAGCTCCACCGTCTGCAGGCCGCCGTCGACTTCGCGCGTCACCTTGGCCTTGTCGCCGTCGATCACCACCTTGGAGGCGAAGGTGCCCTGCGCCCAGCCAAGCAGGGCCGCCAGCATCTGGCCGGTCTGGTTGGAATCGTCGTCGATTGCCTGCTTGCCGAGGATGACGAGGCCGGGCTGTTCGGCGTCAACAACGCCCTTCAGCACCTTGGCGACGCCGAGCGGCTCGGTCTGTTCGTCGGTCTTGACCAGGATGGCGCGGTCGGCACCCATGGCAAGCGCGGTGCGCAAGGTTTCCTGCGCCTGCTGCGGACCGATCGAAACAACGATGATCTCTTCGGCCTTGCCGGCCTCCTTCAGCCGGATCGCCTCTTCAACCGCGATCTCGTCGAACGGGTTCATCGCCATCTTGACGTTGGCGAGTTCCACCGCCGAACCATCAGCCTTCACGCGAACCTTGACGTTCGCATCCACAACCCGCTTTACGGGCACAAGGATCTTCATTGCCTGTCACCTCTTCAAGATAATTAGGCGCGCTATAACAGCCTGCGCCCTTTCTGAGTTGTCGAAAGCCGACATTCCGGATGGAAATTCTGGTCTTTGACCGCCTTAGGCTGGGACGGAGACGTTTCCGTAGTTGCGGCAACCCTGCACGTCAATACGTTGCAAGGCGCTCAAATCGGTTCAGTCCGAGCCGGAAGCGTTTCCCCGCCCCCAGCGCGGCGTCGCGGCAGGCGGGTCGGGGGTCACCGGTTCGGCGGCGACGGCAGGCTGGTCGGCGGGAGCGACAGTGACATCCTCGTCGGGGCCGGCAAACAGCGGCACGCCGCGGCTGCGCAAGACTAGCACCAAAATGGCGCCGGCGATGATGCCGCCGATATGGCAGGCCCATGAAATCCGGTCCTCACCGCCGGCGGCAAACATCACCACCTGGAACGCCACCCACAGGATCAGCGGGATGAAGGCCGGAATGCGCAGCGGGATGCGGGCAAAGGCCAGCACCCACACCTTCACGCGCGGATAAAGGATCAGATAGGCGACAACCACGCCGGCGATGGCGCCGGACGCACCGATCAGCGGCACCTGCGAATCCCAGGCGATGAGGCCCTGGAAGGCGGCTCCGGCGGTCGCGCACAACAGATAGAAGATGAGGTAGCGGACGTGGCCGAGGGCGTCCTCGACATTGTCGCCGAACACCCACAGGAACAACATGTTGCCGCCGAGGTGGAAGATGTCGGCATGGAGGAAGGAATAGGTGAGGTAGCTCAGGCTTTCGGGGACGACGACAAAGCGAGGATCGAGCTCAGCGGTGTCATGGACGACGGCCGGGATGAAGCCGAGGCCGAGCACGGCGGCATTGGAGAAATTCTCGCCGCCGAGCGCGGTAGCGAAGTAGACCAGGGCGTTGACCACGATCAACCCGATCGTCACATATTGCAGGCGGATGTGCCGCAGCCTGTTGGTGTCGTAAAGCGGGATGAACATCGGTCCCCTGCCCCCTCGCGCTTTCGGACAGTTCAGCGGTTGTTGCCGGGAACCCATAGCACGTCGGCATTTCCATTGTCATTGACCGCCCGGGCGGCGACAAACAGGAAATCCGAGACGCGGTTGATGTATTTCAGCCCGTCGGGGTTGACGTGCTCGCGGGGATCCTGGGCCAGGGCCACCATCAGCCGTTCGGCCCGCCGCGCCACGGTGCGGGCGAGATGCAGGGCGGCGGCGGCCGGCGTGCCGCCGTTCAGCACGAAGGACCTGAGCGGCTGAAGATCCTTGTTGAGCAGGTCGATATCCTTTTCGACCCGGTCGGTCTGCGTGGCGATGATGCGCAGCGGCTCATAGCCGAGCGGGTTGCCGTCATCGGGCACGGCGAGATCGGCGCCGAGGTCGAAGAGATCGTTCTGGATGCGGGAAAGCATGGCGTCGATCACCGGGTGGGTGACTGCCGTGTGGACCCGGGCGATGCCGATGCAGGCATTGGCTTCGTCGACCGTGCCGTAGGCGTCCACCCGCAGGTCCGATTTCAGCCGCCGTTCGCCGGTGCCGAGACCGGTGGTGCCGTCATCGCCGGTGCGGGTGTAGATCTTGTTTAACTTGACCACATCGCCTCCCGAACGGCCTCACTTGCGGGTGAAATACACCGCCAGCAGGATCAGCGCCAGCGCCACGGCCTGCAGCAGAACACGCGCCTGCATCAGCTTGTTCGAGGTGACGCCGGACCCGCCACGCATCATGTTGACGAGGCCGCGAACGAGCACGATCACCACGGCGACCATGACCAGAATGGCGAGGATGTTGAAGACGGTTGCCATGGTGTGTTCCCAGTTCGGTTGGTTCAGGCGCGTTTGGCAAGGAAGCGGTAGAGCAGCGATGCGGGCAGGATGCGTTTGAGAGCCGCACCGATCTTAGCCGGCACTGTTACCACATAGTGCGGGCGCGGGCGCCGCGACAGAAGCGCATGGCGCAGCGCCGCATGAACCACTTCCGGCCCCGGCTTCAGTGCCGATTGGCTGCCGCCGGCCCGCAGCCTTGCCAGTTGCGTCTCATAGTCGAGGCGGTGGACCGAATTCTCGTGATCGATGTTCTGCAGGAACCATGGCAGCGCATTGCTGGCGATCTTCGACGTTACCGGCCCGGGTTCGATCAGCGAGACATGGATGCCGCTCCCTCGAAGTTCCTGGTGCAGGCACAGCATCAGACCCTCCAGCGCGTGTTTCGAAGCCGAATAGGCGCCGCGAAAGCGCACCGGCGCGAGGCCGAGGATCGACGAGCAGTGGACGATGCGGCCTTGCCCCTGGCGGCGCATCACCGGCACCAGCCTCCGGGTCAGGTCATGCCAGCCGAAGAAATTCGCCTCGAATTGCTGCTTGAGCGCGGCCACCGGCAGGTCCTCGACGGCGCCGGGTTGCGCGTAGGCGCCATTGTTGAACAAGGCGTCGAGCCGGCCGCCTGTGCGATCCAGAACCGATGCCACCAGCGCTTCAATGGATGCGGCTTCACTGTAGTCGAGATAGAAGGCCTCGATGCCGTCCGCTTCTAGTGCGGCGATGTCCTCCGGCTTGCGTGCCGTCGCGAACACCCGCCAGCCTTCCGCCTTCAACGCGCGGGCGCAGTGGGCGCCTATTCCCGAAGAGGCGCCGGTGACGATGATCGAGCGCATCGCTTGCGCCTGACTGTTCGTGGTTTCGCTAAGGGTTGCCATTTGCCGCAATCCCTTCCCATATTCGCGGCGTCGAGACAATCGAAGGGAGCGCGGGTTCTTGCTGCGGAATATTGTCGCCCTGCGCCGCGTGCTCTACGACGCGCTCGGCCATTTCAACACCGATGACGGCTGGGCGATGGCCAGCCATCTGGCGATCACCTCGCTGATGGCGCTGTTTCCATTCCTGATTTTCGCCACGACGCTGGCGAGCTTCCTCGGTGCGCAGGCATTCTCAGACACGGCCGTGCATCTGGTCTTCGACACCTGGCCCGAGCAGATCGCCAAGCCGATCGCGCGCGAGGTGCTCAATGTGCTGACCGTCAGGCGCACCGACCTGTTGACCTACGGCGTTTTGCTTGCCGCCTACTTTGCCTCGAACGGCATCGAGGCGTTGCGCACATCGCTCAACCGCGCCTATCGCGTCTCGGAAACGCGCGGCATCATCTACCGCCGGGTGCAGAGCATCATCTTCGTTCTGATCGCGACGGCCGGTTTCCTGGCGATCAGCGTGCTCCTGGTGTTCGCGCCACTGCTGGCGCGGCTAGCCGAAGCCCATATCGAAGGGATCAAGCCCTATATGGGCACGATCACGCTGTGGCGGTATGTCATCGCCTCGGCAGTCATCGTCGGCGGATTGTTTGCCGTGCATTTCTGGCTGCCGGCGGGCAGGCGCCGCCTGGTCTCGATCGTACCGGGCATCATCTTCACGCTGGCGGCATGGCTCGTCGGTTCGACCGTCTTCGCCACCTATCTCGATCACTTCTCGTCTTATGTGACGACCTATGCCGGCCTCGCCTCGATCATGATCGCGGTGGTCTTCCTCTACATGCTCTCGGCGATCTTCATCCTCGGCGGCGAACTCAATGCCGCGATCAGCCGCTATCTGGAGGCGCGCGCCCGGGTCGGTTGATTGACAGGCCGAGGCTTGGCCGGACGAGCCGTTGCCAGGCCGACGCCGAATGTTGTGATCGCCATGCCGACAATCTGCAGCGCATTGAGCTGCTCGTCGAACAGGGCCCAGGCGATGATGGCCGTCACCGCCGGTACCAGGTAGAACAGCGAGGCCACTTTCGACATCTCGCCGTCGCGGATCATCACCATCAGTAGGAAGATGGCGCCGAGCGACAGCACCAGCACCAGCCAGGCCATGGCGAAAATCAATTCGCCGTTGATGACGACGCTGCGTGTCTCGAAGGCGAGCGAAGCCAGGATCATCAAAGAGGCGCCGCCGACATATTGCCACATGGTCGCCGCGACGAGGTCGCCGCCGGAGGCAAAACGCTTCTGCCAGATGGTACCGGCGCTCATGCCGAGCACCGAGACCAGCGAGGCGGTCAGCGTCGCCGCCGTCACGCCGCCGCCGAGCGCGCCCAGTTTCGGCCACAGCACGATGACGATGCCGATGAGGCCGATGCCAAGGCCTGCCCAGTGACGCGGCAGGATCGCCTCGCCGAGGAACTTGCCGGCAAGCACGGCCGTGATCAGCGGCTGCAGGCCGACGATGAGGGCTGAGAATCCGGCCGGCATGCCCCGGTGGATGGCCCAGAAGACGGCGCCGAGATAGACGCCATGCATCAGGATGCCGGCGCCGGTGGCGTGCAGTGCTTCAGTGCGGGTGGCTCTCGTCGAACCCAGCACAAGCATCAGGACGGCGAGCAGGATCGCTGCCAGCACGAAACGCGCGGCAAGAAAGGTGAACGGCTCGGCCCACGGCATGGCGTAGCGCGCGCCGATGAAGCCGGTTGCCCACAGGACAACGAAGGTGGCGGGGATGAACCGCTTGATGCTGTGCATGTTCGGGAGGCCGCCGCGCTGGGGAGAGTTGATCGTGGCGCTGCTCTAATGCGGTTCAAGCCGGCGCGCAAAACGAAACGATTGATCCATACATCACTGGAATTCAACCGACGGCGAATTCGGCTCTGCTAAGATTTCGGGGACTGATTTTTTGCTACCAGTTGCACCCCGGCCACTTGATAAGCGGGCTGTGCCCATAGACAGCTTCCCTGTCGTCAAACGACTTGACCACCGACCATACCGGATCGCCGTTGTCGTCGGTCTCGTTGCTCACCATGACCGAAATGATATGGTCCGGGTACTTGGCGCCCTCGATTGCCGTCAGCCTGTCGCGAACGCGCGCCTTTTCTTCATCAGTCAGATGTCGCTTCACGGAAGCCTCCACCGCTTTGCGCCAAGCATACAGAAGTTTTGGCCGTCACGCGACAATCGGTTGATGGCGATGACGACGCGGTAAATTCCAAACCGACATGACCCGAATTCGCCACGCGGTTTCTTCTGGCCTCGCCAGGCTCAAAGCCCGACCATCCGCCTGACGTCGTCCACAGATGCGCCGGCATGGCGCAACGCGGCAAGGCCGGTGTCGCCGAGGCTCTTGGACAGCTTCCGTCGATCCGGCCCTAGGATAAGGCGATGATGGAAATAGGCCGGCTGCGGCAGTCCGAGGAGTTCCTGCAGCAGGCGCTGCACGCCGGTGGCGGAAAACAGGTCCTGTCCGCGCACGACATGGCTGACGCCTTGCAGGGCATCGTCCATGACGACGGCGAGGTGATAGCTGGTCGGGATGTCGCGGCGCGCCACGATCACGTCGCCCCAGTCCTGCGGCCGGGCTTCGATCGCGCGTGTCGCGACGAGCGTCTCGTCGCTGAATTCGGCCCATGCGAGGTCCTTGCCGGCACGCGCCAGGGCGGCGTCGATATCCAGCCGCCAGGCGAAGGGCGCGTTATCGGCGATCCGTCGCTTGCGTTCCTTCAGCGGCAGCGCCTTGTCGGCGCCGGGATAGAGCGGCACGCCGTCGGGATCGCGAGGCCAGTCGCGTCCGCGCTCTTCGCTGTCGGTGATGAAGGCCCGGATCTCGCCACGGCTCATGAAGGCGGGATAGACGAGTTCGTCCCGAATGAGCCAGTCAAGCGTCGTCTCGTATTCAGCGAAATGCTCGGATTGGCGGCGCACCGGCTGTTCCCAGCCAAGCCCCAGCCACTTCAGATCGGCAAGCACGCCGGCCTCGAATTTCGGCGTGCAGCGCGTCGTGTCGATGTCCTCGATACGCAGCAGCAGCCGGCCGCCGGTGGCGTCAGTCAATTTCTGATTGAGCAGCGCAGAATAGGCGTGGCCGAGATGCAGGTCGCCGTTGGGGCTGGGGGCGAAACGGAATGTCAGGAGTGTCATTTGTCCGGCGGCAATCAGGTTTTGCGGCGCTTCGCCAATTGCTACCCTGTCGAGGGTCAAGGAACAAGAAACATGCAGCGCATCGCCACATCAGACGACATTGCCAGGGGGCTCGACGCGCTTTGCGTGATCGACCCGCGCCTGGAAAAGGTGCGCGGCATGGCCGGCGAGGTGCCGCTGCGGCTTTCGGAGCCGGGGTTCCGGAGCCTGGCCTCGATCATCGTCTCGCAGCAAGTGTCCCGCGCCAGCGCCGATGCGATCTTCGGCCGGCTGGTCAAACTGGTCGATCCGCTGACGCCGCAGGCGATTCTTGCCGCCGGCGAAGACATGTTTCGCGAGGCCGGCCTGTCGCGGCCGAAGCAGCGTGGGCTGATCGCCATTGCCCAGGCGGTGTCCGATGGCCTTGACCTCCATCATCTCTGTTCGCTCGACGCCCAGGAGGCGATCACGACGATGACGGCGGTGTCCGGAATTGGCCCGTGGACGGCGGAAGTGTATCTTTTGTTCGCCGCCGGCCACCCCGACATTTTTCCAGCGCGCGACGTCGCCTTGCAGAGCGCGGTCGGTCACGCGCTCGGCATCGAGCCGCGTCCGCCGGAGAAAATACTGATCGCGCTGGCCGAATCATGGAGTCCGTGGCGAGGTGTCGCATCACGGCTTTTCTGGTCCTACTATCGCGAAACCAGAGGGCGGGACGCCGCGCCGCCGGCTTAATCCGCAAAAAGGCATGAAAATCACGCATTTTTGGCGCTTCAGCGACGCGACAATCCGCTTCACATCCCTGTCATGTCAGGCTTACAGTATCCGCGCCGTTCGGGTCTAGAACCAAGGAGGTAAACACGTGACGGTCGCCGTATCTCCGGATGGGCTTCCAGCACTGGTGCTGAATGCGGATTACCGTCCGCTCAGCTATTACCCTCTGTCGCTCTGGTCCTGGCAGGATGCCATCAAGGCGGTGTTCCTCGACCGGGTGAACATCGTCGCCGAATACGAGCACGCGGTCTCCTCACCGACCTTCTCGATGAAGCTGCCGAGCGTCGTCAGCCTGAAGGCCTACGTGAAGCCGTCCAGGCACCCGGCCTTCACCCGCTTCAACGTCTTCCTGCGCGACCGCTTCCAGTGCCAGTATTGCGGGACGCCGGAGGACCTGACCTTCGATCACGTCATCCCACGCCATCGCGGTGGCGCCACGACGTGGGAGAATGTCGTTGCCGCCTGTTCGCCCTGCAATCTCAGGAAGGGCGGCTTGATGCCCGCGCATGCCAAGATGTGGCCGCTGCAGAAACCCTTCCAGCCGACGGTACACGATTTGCACAACAATGGCCGCTTGTTCCCGCCCAACCATCTGCATGAAAGCTGGATGGATTATCTCTACTGGGATGTCGAACTGGAGCCTTGAGATCATCCGAGAATTCGGGAGGCTGGTCGCCTGAAGCAATTTTCTGCGCTTCCGATGCTCGCATGCCTAGCAGACCTGACACTCCTCGATATCGAACCAGCTCGGTCGCGCTCACTTATCAGCGGCTTCGCGGGTAAGGACCGTCTTCCCCCACTCCGTCGCTGCTTCGCAGCGCCACCTCTCCCCCCGGAGGGAGAGGAAGGGAGCCTGTTGGAGGCTGGAGGAAGGGAGCCTGTTGGATGGGCGCTGGCAACAATAGCCTCGCGCCCTTCCTCTACCCCGTCGATCGGGGGAGAGGTGGCACGGCGAAGCCGAGACGGAGTGGGGGTCGATCTGGCTCGGACGTCGAAAGCCGCTCCATCCGACTCAGCCTGCCGAATTTTTGCGCGAACTCTGCGTCGCCCCGGCCAAACGAATTTGCTCAGTCGCGGGTGAGGGCGCCGCGGAAGGCGACGGCGGCGAGGACGAGGCTGGCGATGGCGTTCCAGCCGGCCAGCGACAGGCCGAGGATGCGCAGCGCCGCCTTGTCGCAGGAAGGCGGCACGAACTTGTCGAGCGCGTCGAGAACGCCCTTGCCGCCGGTGTCCACCGGTCCGGCGCCGGCGGTGCAATCGGTCGGGCCGGCCCACCACTGCCATTCGACGCCGGAGTGATAGACACCGAGATAGAGGCCGTAGAGCATCAGCAGGCCGCCTATGGCCAGCAGGCCGCGCGTCAGCCAGGCTGGCGCGCGCAGCATCGATGCAATCACCGCCAGCAGCATCAGCGGTGCGCCGATGTAGTAGGGGGTGCGCTGTTCAAGGCAGAGGTGGCAGGGGATGTAGCCGCCGAGATACTGGAAGCCCAGCGCCGAGCCCACGGTAGCGGCCATCGCGACGGCGAGAAACAAGGCGGTGCGCGTCCGCTGGCGTCCGGTGTCGGCATTCATCGTCGCTGTCATCGTGTTCTTCGTCCGTTGAGTTCGCCGCGCTCTTTGTCCCTGTCCTTGTCCCAACAGCGCCGGGCACTTTTGGGCGAAAGGACTAGAACGCGTATTTGACGAGGATATAGAGCAAAATCAGGGCAGCTGCGCCGGCGCCGGCGATCAGTCCGAGACGCTTTTCGATGAATTCGCGGATCGGCTCGCCATAGCGGCGCAGCAGCCAGGCCAGCAGCAGGAAGCGCGCGCCGCGCGCGACGATGGCCGAGACGATGAAGATCAGCAAATTGACGTGCAGGGCGCCGGCAAGGATGGTGACGACCTTGATCGGCGGCAGGTGCGCGAGACCGGACGTAACGAGCAGCACCAGCATCAGGCCGGTGCCAGAATTCTGCCAGCGCTCGAAGGTCGACAGGCCGCCGAAATGCTCCAGGATCGGACGGGCGACGGCGTCGTAGGCGAAGTAGCCGATCATCCAGCCGGCGATGCCGCCCAGCACCGAGGCGGCCGTGGCGGTCAGCGCATAGCGGTAGGCGCGGGCGGGGCGTGCCAACGCCATCGGCAGATAGAGCACATCGGCCGGTACGAAAAAGAACGAGCTTTCAATGAAGGCGATGATGGCAAGCCACCATTCCGCGGATTTCCTTGCCGCCAGCGACAAGGTCCAGTCGTAAAGTCCGCGAAGCATCGGCACTCCTATGCGTGTCGCCCAAAAATGCGCAGCGGTTTCGGGACATCGGCATGCACAACCAACGGGCATGCACAAAACAAAGACCCAAAGCGCGCGCCATCCATCCCGTCAGACGCGCCGCACTTTGATGCGCCGCCTGTCTAGAAAGATTTTCCGCGCTGCACAATGGCAGCGCCGTCACGAAATCGAAAGGTGAAGTTTGGTCGCATCCGGGCCATCGACAATTGGCCAGTTGACGAACAGGCCTCCAACCGTATAGTCCGCGCCCATCCAGGCCGCCCGGCCTGAGCCCCTATGGCGGAATTGGTAGACGCGCTCGACTCAAAATCGAGTTCCGCAAGGAGTGCTGGTTCGATCCCGGCTAGGGGCACCACCCCATTTTTCAGGCGCTGATTTTGTCAGTTATTTCGCCAACGGCGCTGTCCACAGCCTGCCGAAATTGGCCGAGATCACCTTGACGATTTCGTTTTGCGCGCCGGTCGCCCATGACTTGGCCCGCTGCCGCAAGGTGGCGGCCTTTTGCGTTGGCAGATACCTGGTTGGATCGAACCCGACAAAAGAGGCTGGAACATTAGCTGGCTTGAATTGTTGAGTTCATGCTTCGGACGCCGCTGCTTGGCTCCGTCGCAGGCTGGTGGGCACATCGGCCGGCCCGCGCCAGCGGTCCCTCCGTGGCGCGGGCTTTGAGGCCAGACAGTGGCTGCGGCGCCTCGGACGGGTTCAAATAAATGGTGGACAATACCACCAGAAAGCCTTGGCTTCCTCTTCAGGCGTCATCGGACGGACCTCCCATGAGTCCGTTTTCGCGATGTAACGTGTCCAAATGGGCCTGCCTTCTTCGCTGACGCTTTCGTGCCAGGCGGTAAACCCCATCATTGGCAATAAAGCTTCTCGGAGCGATCGAAGCTGCAGTGCTGCCGTGTGCATGCGAATAACCTCCCTTGGCTGGGCGCCGCCACCGATTCGTGCCTGCCTCACCCCGGCACAACGTCGTAGCGTTGCCGACCGTCTTCCGGCGGTCCGGCGGCCATAGCGGTGGCTCGGGGTTTGACCGCCGGGCCTTACCGGCAAAGAGGGGTGGGTTTGCCGGCTGGCAAATTATAGGCCGTTTATTCGAATATTCAATTTCTCTAAAATGATCGGTCCGCAACCAACCGCGCAGCGGCTCGATGACCCTATGCTGGTTTTGATCCCCCGCATCCGTGACTGGCCCGCTGCCGCTCCGAGGCGCGACACCAGCCGGCTCGGTTTGGTTGGAACTTGGATTGGGTTCGAGAGTTTATGGCGCGCGACCTTTGTAAGGAGGTGGCTAGCCATGAGGATCAAAGTTGCACCAGAGCTCTGTAACGTTGCGGCGGCGGCCGACGAAATTATGAGCGAGGCGAAGGGGAAGGCTCCCCTTTCTGTCACACTGGCGGTTTCCCGACTCCGACAGAAAACCGGATCGATGCGATCGGATGCCGATTTAGAGGCTCTTATCGCAAAGATAGCTGCGGCTCGCGGTGTAGCCCTGGTGATGGACAGGAAGGCTGATCAATTCGCGCCTGGGTGAAAAGCAATGGCAGCGTTGGCATTTGAGACGGTCTATCTTTTCGGCCTGACGGGCGACGACCTGTTGGCCGGGCTCGTATCGCTGTTGGCGTGCACGGTGCTTTTCAACGCTTTGGCGAAGGATCGCTCAAACCCATAGCCGTGCGTACGAGGTCGAAGCAGGATCAGGCCCATCGTGCATCACGATGCTGGCGTTGCGGATCGATTGAGGAATCCGTAGAAAGAAAGGGCCTCAGAGTGGCGTCCTGCGCTGCTTTGGCCGGTATCTCTCGATGAGCCTGACCATATCGATTTCGACCGTCACCAGTGGCCCCAGGTCGATTGTCACCGTCTCGCCATCGATCCGGGTGACCTCGCCAACAAGTTCGATCTGATCTCCCCGCTGCACCTCGGTGCGGATCGAATGCGCAAAATCATAGCTTCGGATCGATTGCGGGCAATCATAGTTCGGGACCGACACGCTGACGCGCTCATCGTCAATCCGCCTGCGCACAGTGGCCGTGACTCCCACCAGATCTCCAATGCCAATTGCCAAAGTCATGCAGCGTACCGGCCACTCCGGTGGGTTTGTTACTGCCGCACTGATTAATTTATGGGTATATTAGCAACTGCGCAATTACGCCTATTGGCGGTAGAATGTCATTGCGACCACACGTTGCCTTACCTCCGAAGCGGGACGTGGCGCGGAATATGCGACGGCATCATCATGTAGGGGAGAGGAGTGAAAGATGATGCGTCAAGATGGAACAACAGCGCGAAAAGCAGGAAAACGGCGTGTGCCAGAGTGGCGCCTCAACAAGAGAACGTTTGAGGTTCCGTACCTCATGAAGCTCGGCAACATTGGCCGCCAGGAAGCGCTGGCTTTGATTGCTAGGCATAATGGGGACAGAGACGAAATCACTGCCGAACTGTTTTCGCGGAGAGGTCGATCACATTAGCTTTCAAAACAGGGTTGGCCTCCTGGGCACTTGACGCTCAGACTAGGCAGCACGGCACCCCTTCGCCCTTACCGCCGTCCCAGCAAGCTCTTCATCCGGAGGCGCAGCAGGCGGGCCATGTTGCGGGTCTCGCGGTAGAGGTGCAGTTGCGAGGCGGCCTGGCGGGTGAGGCGGTCGGCGTCCGGCGTCAGGCCTATCACCAGCGTGCCCATCGGCTTGCGCTCGGTCCATAGCCGGCTCATCACCGGATGGTCGGGCATGGCGCAGGAATCGGTCATCACGATGTTGGGATCGTCGAGGTGCTGCCTGGTCACCTCGATCATCAGCAATGTGCCGGGCGAATAGGCAGCCAGCGTCTCGTCATAGGCGGTCTTCCAGGTGTAGGCGACGCTGGCTTCGACATACACGATCAGGCAAGCAATGGTGCGGCCGTCCAGCGTGAGTGAATGGATGCGGCACATGTCCTGTTCGGCCAGCCGGTGCACGGCCTCGCGGGCGAAGGCGGCGCGGTAGCGGTCGATCGCCATGGCGGTGCGTTCGCGGCCTTTCCAGCCGGCCGCTTCCAGCGTCAGGAAGCTTTCGATGGCGTGGCGGATCTCTTCAGGGCCGCGCGCCACGACATGCTCCAGTTTGCCGAGGTCGCCGAGGCGCCGCTTCAGCCGGCGAAACTCGCGAAAATGGTGCGCGCGCAGCGAGGCCTTCAGATACTCGTCCCCGTCGGCTTGGCTCTCCAGCGCGGGGCGCTGGCTCTGGCCGGTGGTGACCAGCATCAGGCCGCGCGTCTCGGCCACGGTGGCAAACAGGCTCGCCACCGGGCCATCAAGCCGGATGTCAGGCAGGACGAAGACTTTCGGCAGCTTCAGGTGTGGGCGCGACAGCATCGAGAAAAAATCCTCGACGACGCCCACCGGGTCGTCACGGTCGACCAGCGGCGTGCCGAGCGGACCGAACGGGCTCGACCATGTGCGCATGACCGGAACGCCGAGCGGCATCCCCGGTCGTTCCACCGAGAACGGCACCAGAAGGCGCAGCCGGTTGCGGTATTCGTCGCCGTCGCGGATCACCGCCAGCCGCACCTCGCGATCCTCCAGCCGGGGCATGGCCGGCGCCAGGAAACGCGGGTTGAAGAAGACGTTCGGCTCGACGGTACGGGTGCAGAGGTAATCCAGCTCCTCGACCAGGTCGAAGCCGGCCGATGCCGGGTAGATGGCGAGTTTGCGCTCCGGCCGGTTGTTGGCGAGGATCTCGATATGGGCGGGGTCGGGGTCGCGAGTCAGCCCGGCAAGGCCGGACACCATGGCGCCCGCCGTGCCGCCGCTGGTTTCCTCAAGCAACGGGATGGCGGCCATCACGCGGCTCCTTTCGCAGGCACGAAGATAAGCATGACGATGCCGAGCTTGCGCCATACGGTGAAGGATAGCGCACAGGCTTCGAAGATCATGGCAAAGGCGGTGGCCATCGCCGCGCCCCACAGGCCGAAATGCGGGATCAGCATCACGTTGAGGCCGATGTTGAAGGCCAGCGTCATGGCATAGACGGCTGCGCAGATGTTCTGGTTGCCGCTCATCGTCAGCAGGCTTTCGCACGGACCGACGGCGGCCCGCGCCACGACGCCGAAAACCAGCAGGAAAAGCAGCGGATAGCCACTGCTGAATTCTGGGCCGAACAACACCAGCATCGGCTCACCCAGCGCCAGCACCAGCATCGCCATCAGCAGCGAGGGCCAGAACGTCCACGATACAGTCTCGCGGGCGAAGGCGGCGAGCTTTTGCGGCTCGCCATGGGTGAACTGCGCATAGCGCTGGGCAACGCCGGCCTTGACGGCGAAATAGACGAAATGCACCAGCGCCAGTGTCTTGACGGTGGCGAAATAGACGGCGACGTCGTTGGGATCCATATAGGCGCCGACCATCAGCACGTCGGCGTTGGTGAGTAGGAAGAAGAAGCTTTCAACCAGGAAGATCGGCAGCGACACGAGGAACCATTGCGCGAAATGGACCTTCATCGGCCCGGCCGGGATCCGCCTTTCCATGCGCTGGGTAACGCCGATGAGTTGACCGAGCGTGGTGACATAGGTGGCGGCGATCGAAGCGAAGATGGCGGTCCTGGCGTCGGGCGCATAGCCTGCGATCAGCATCAGCGCCATGAACAGCAGGATCAGCACCGGGCGTACCAGATAGGTCGGCGACAGCGCGAACAGCGCCCATGAATTGGCGCGCGCCAGGCCTTGGAGCAAATCGGACATGGCGATCATCGGCAGGCAGATGACGCCGAGGATGAACGGCACCACGTAATAGTTTTCGATCCATGGCGCGGCCAGCCAGACGCCGAGCGCGCCGAGCCCGGCGATGAGCGTGGAGGCGATCAGCACGAACAGCCGGCTGGCCAGCACGATGCCACGCAGTTCGGCCAGCATGCCGCGCTCGCGGTATTCGGGGATGAAGCGGATGACCGAGGTGTGGAAGCCGAGGCAGGCGAGGTTGCCGACGATGACCATCGTCACCCAGACGAGCACGAAGATGCCGTATTCGAACGAGCCCATCCAGCGCGCCATCAGCACCTGGCTGACGAAGGCGATGACGGCGCTGATGATGCGGATGGAGAAAGCGATGACCGACATGCGGCCGGCCTCGCCGCGCTCGTCGGCGGTGAACAGCACGGCATCGATGCGGCCAAGCAACGGCCCGATGCGCAGCGCCAAGCGCTGCGGCAAGAACCGCCCGGCTGTCGTGGCCGCGGAAAAGCGCACCCCGATTACTCTCCGTTTTCCGCTTCTTTTCAGGCTGTTGTGTAGCAAAGACACATTAAGAAACGGTTGGGTGAGCTTGTCCTTCTCCCCGTATAGAGACGGGAAGAAGGGGAGAGGGCGCGCTTACGCAAAAGCCCCGTGGCAGTGCTTGTATTTCTTGCCGGAGCCGCAGGGGCAGGCTTCGTTGCGGCCGACCTTGCCCCAGGTCGCCTGGTTGTTTGGGTCGCGGTTTTCCGGGGCGACAATGGCGGTCGTCTCCGGACGGACCAGGAGCGCGGTCTCGCCGCCGTCGAAATCATTCTCGCCGGTGGTGCCGTCGATATGCATGCCGAACATGTCGGGCGCCTCGGGCGGCGGTGCTTCGGCGGCCTGGCGCACCAGTTCGACGCGCATCAGTTGCGCGGTGACGGCCTGGCGCAGATTGCCCAGCATAGCCTGGAACAGCTCGAACGCCTCGCCCTTGTACTCCTGCAGCGGATCGCGCTGGGCGTAGCCGCGGAAGCCGACGACCGAACGCAGATGGTCGAGATTGACGATGTGCTCGCGCCACAGATGGTCGAGCGTCTGCAGCACCACCGAGCGCTCGACATAGTTCATCACCTCGGGGCCGAAGCGCTCGGAGCGCTCCTTGGCGGCGGCGTCGGCGGCCTGCGTGATGCGCTCGCGGATGTCGTCCTCGGCGATGCCCTCTTCCTTGGCCCACTCCTCGACCGGTAGGTCGAGATTGAGGAATTCGGCGACCTCGGCCTTCAGCCCGGCAACATCCCACTGCTCGGCATAGGCGTTTTCGGGAATGGCCTTGGCGACGATCTCGTCGATGACGCCCTCGCGCATCTCGGCAATGGTTTCCGAGAGGCCTTCGCCGTCCATCAGCTCGATGCGCTGCTCGAACACCACCTTGCGCTGGTCGTTGGAGACGTCGTCGTATTTCAGCAGGTTCTTGCGGATGTCGAAGTTGCGCGCCTCGACCTTCTTCTGCGCCTTTTCCAGCGCCTTGTTGATCCATGGATGGATGATCGCCTCGTCTTCCTTGAGGCCGAGCTTCTGCAGCATGCCGTCCATGCGCTCGGAACCGAAGATGCGCATCAGATCGTCCTGCAGCGACAGGAAGAATTTCGAGCGGCCGGGGTCGCCCTGGCGGCCGGAACGGCCTCTGAGCTGGTTGTCGATGCGGCGCGATTCGTGGCGTTCGGTGGCGAGCACGTAGAGGCCGCCGGCGGCCAGCGCCTTTTCCTTCAGTTTGGCAATGTCGTCGCGGATGGCCTTTTCCTTGGCCTCGCGCTCGGGGCCTTCAGGCATGTCGCCCAACTCGTCGGCGATGCGCATCTCGGCATTGCCGCCGAGCTGGATGTCGGTGCCGCGGCCGGCCATGTTGGTGGCGATGGTGATGGCGCCCGGCTTGCCGGCCTGGGCGACGATCGCCGCCTCACGCTCGTGGTGGCGGGCGTTCAGCACCTCGAAATCCTTGAAGCCTTCCTTGCGCAGGCGTTCGGCCAGCTGCTCGGACTTTTCAATGGAGGTGGTGCCGACCAGCGTCGGCTGGCCCTTGGCGCTGGCTTCGCGGATCTCCTTGACGATCGCCTTGTATTTTTCCTCGACCGTCCGGTAGACCTCGTCGTCCTCATCCTTGCGGATGACCGGCAGGTTGGTCGGGATCTCGGTGACATCGAGATTGTAGATGTTGCCGAATTCCTCGGCCTCGGTCAGCGCCGTGCCGGTCATGCCGGCGAGCTTCTTGTAGAGGCGGAAATAGTTCTGGAAGGTGACGGAGGCGAGCGTCTGGTTCTCCGGCTGGATCGCCACATGCTCCTTGGCTTCGAGCGCCTGGTGCAGGCCTTCCGAATAGCGGCGGCCCGGCATCATGCGGCCGGTGAATTCGTCGATGATGACGATCTCGTCGTTGCGGACGATATAGTCCTTGTCCTTCTGGAACAGCCGGTGAGCCTTCAGCGCATTGTTGACATGGTGGACGATGGCGACGTTCTCGACGTCGTAAAGCGACTCGCCCTTGAGCAGGCCGGCATCGCGCAGCAGGTTCTCCAGCTTCTCGGTGCCTTCCTCGGTGAAGATCGAGGTCTTCTGCTTCTCGTCGATCTCATAATCCTGCGGCTGCAGCTGGATGATGAAAGTGTCGATGGTGTTGTACATTTCCGAACGGTCCTCGAGCGGACCGGAAATGATCAGCGGCGTGCGCGCCTCGTCAACCAGGATGGAATCGACCTCGTCGACGATCGCGTAATTGTGACCGCGCTGCACCATCTGGGCGCGCTCGTATTTCATGTTGTCGCGCAGATAGTCGAAGCCGAGCTCGTTGTTGGTGGCGTAGGTGACGTCGGCGGCATAGGCGACGCGGCGCTCCTCGTCGGACAGGCCATGGACGATGACGCCGACCGAAAGGCCGAGGAACTTGTAGACGCGACCCATCCATTCGGAGTCGCGGCTGGCGAGATAGTCGTTGACGGTGACGACGTGGACGCCGTTGCCGGCGAGCGCATTGAGGTAGACCGGCAGCGTCGCGACCAGGGTCTTGCCCTCACCGGTGCGCATCTCGGCAATGCCGCCATTGTGCAGCACCATGCCGCCGATCAGCTGGACGTCGAAGGGGCGCATGCCAAGCACGCGGCGTGCCGCCTCGCGGGCGGTGGCAAAGGCAGGCACCAGAAGGTCATCGAGTGTGGCGCCGTTGGCGATGTCCTGGCGGAATTTCGCGGTGCGGGCGACCAGCTCCTCGTCGGAGAGTGCCCGCATCTCGTTTTCCATGGCGTTGATCGCCTCGACACGGGGCCGGGTCGATTTGACCCGACGGTCGTTGGAGGAACCGAAAACCTTACGGGCGAGACCGCCGAGACTGACCATACAATGGTCCTTTCGATAGAATTCTCAATCTTGAGATGGGCGCCGGCTGGCCCCATCAAATCCACGTGACCGCACCGCCTGAACACGGGCAAACACAAAAAGCGCCCGGAAAACGGTTCTGGACGCAAAGTCGTTGGACAGATAAGAGGGGGCTCAACTGATGTCAACGCCGCGCTGGCCCTGCCGGTCGCGCCAAATTCCGCCACAATCCGGCTGATCTGGAAACCTTCCCGCCCTCATAATCCCTTTACCGGAGTCATCTTATGTCCTTGTTGTTCCGCCGTGCGTCGCTCGCCAGCCTTGGCCTGGCTTTCGGCCTGTCGGCATTTTCGCTGTCGCCGCTGATGGCCCAGCAGACCGCTCCCGCCGCCCCGGCGGATGCGGCAGCCCCTGCCGCGGCACCGGTCGATCCGAACACCGTGATCGCCACGATCAACGGCCAGCCCCTGACCGAAGCCGACCTTGTGCTTGCCGAAGGCGAGCTGTCGCAGCAGTTCGCGCAGCTGCCGCCCGAGCAGCGCCGCGCCGCGGCCCTTTCGGCGGCCATCGAAATCCGCGTCATGGCCGCCCAGGCGGTCACCACCGGCCTCGACAAGGATCCCGACTTCCAGCGCCGCATGGCCTTCCTGCAGCAGCGTGCGCTGCATGGCGAGATGGTCGAGAAGGGCGTCGTCGACAAGGTCACCGACGCCGAGGTTCGCGCCCGCTACGACCAGGAGATCGCCAACACCCCGCCCACCAATGAGGTGCATGCCCGTCACATCCTCGTGAAGACGAAGGAAGAGGCCGAGGCCATCATCAAGCAGCTCGACGGCGGCGCCGACTTCCAGAAGCTTGCCAACGAGCACACCAGCGATCCCTCCGGCAAGACCAGCGGCGGCGATCTCGGCTGGTTCGGACCCGGCCAGATGGTGCCGGAGTTCGACAAGGCGGCTTTCGCGCTCGAGGTCGGCAAATACACCGAGCAGCCGGTGCAGTCGCAGTTCGGCTGGCATGTCATCAAGCTCGAGGACAAGCGCACCAAGCAGCCGCCGGCCTTCGACGACGTCAAGGATCAGGCCAGGCAGGCGGTCATCCGCGACAAGTATTTTGCGCTGGTCAAGTCGCTGCGCGGCGGCGCCAAGGTCGAGATCCCGGATGAGAAGCTGAAGAAGGCGGTCGATACGCTGGAAAGCGCCAAGTAAGTCTGAAGGAAGTAAGCCTGAAGAAATTTTTTGAAGGGCGTGGCAGCCAAGGGTTGCCGCGCTCTTTTTTTTCGGCCGGCGCCGGCCGCTTTTACTTCCCAGGCGCTGCTATGCCTCGCATCACGTAGCTGACCGTCTTGCTTATCGTGGCTTCGTCCTCGTCGAGCTGGTTGGTCAACAGATGCTTCCAGGCGAATGAGGCGATCAGGTCGGCCACCAGCGCTGAATCGATGTCGACGCCGATTTCGCCCCTTGCCTTGGCGCGTTCGATGATCTGGCCGGTATGCGACCTTCGGCCCAGCGCGTAGCCGGCAAGTGCCGCGGACGCCGCGTCATCCGACTGTGCCTCGGCGACAAGCGACCGGAACACGCTGCCAGACGATGTCTCGCGCCAGTGGGCGAACAGGTTTTTCAGGAAGCCGACGAGATCCTCCTCCAGCCGCCCGGTATCGGGAACATCGACGCGTTTCTGGCGCTGGTAGACTTCGAGCAGCAATGCGGCCTTGCTCGGCCACCAGCGGTAAATGGTGGGCTTGCCGGCGCGAGCCCGCCGCGCCACCGCCTCGATCGAGAAACCGGCATAACCGGCCTCCACCAGCACGGCCTCGGCGGCTTCGAGAATGGCGTCGGCGCTGTCGGGGTTGCGCCGCGCACCGATCGATTTGCGCGCCGGATCGACGTCTACGCCCATCTCTGTCGTCCTCGCCAACAATTTCGCCGGCAATATACCCGACCGGGTCATCAAACGGAACGGCCCGTTTTCAAGCTGCTACAGGCAGTGGCGGCTGCAGGGGCAACGATCCCGGAGCGTTGGTTGACGAAGCACCAAAAAGCAAAAAACCCGCCTGGGCGGCGGGTCAGTGGCGCAAATCAACACCATCGACAAATATGTAGCATAGTTGCCCTCACCGGGTCAAGAAAAAATTCCTATCGACATGAAGCGCGCGCGGCACAAGAGCTGCCGACACCGCTGGATTGGCCGCCGCCGATCTCTATTGCATCGCTTGTGATGTCTCGGACTCGATGCGCCAGCCGTCGTCTGCCTTGACCAGGCCAAGCGTGACGCGTGCCTTGCCGGTCAGGCGCGCCGCCGACTTGTCCTTCGGGACATAGTCATAGCGCATCGCAAAGACGGCCTCGACGCGATCCTCGCCGTGCGGGGTGACCTCCAGGCTGCCGGGCTCCAGGCCGAGCGACCACGAGACCCACTGCGCGAACCAGTCGGCCTTGACCCTGGCGATGGCGTCGGCGTCGTAGCGCGTGCCGAAAATGGTCGCGGAGGGGCCGTAGAGCCGCTTGACGGTCTCGTTCATCGCCTTGGTGTCCGGCGCCAGATAATCGTGGCGCAGGAATTTCTCGATCGATCCCTTGTCGTCACCGACGGATCGTTCGAGTGCTGCAACTTCCGTGGGGGGCGCCGGAGCCGCGGCCGGCTTCTGCGGCTGGGCGGGTTGTCCGCCCGGGACGAATTCGAAGCGCTCGAGCAGCGATCCCTGCTCCCAGGGGCGCTGCGCCTCGCGCGTTTGCGACACCACGTCGCGGCGCACCGCGATCATCATGTCGTTGATGCTCTGGCCGGGCTCGGCGATGTGCCGCAGCAAGGCTTCGGCGAAGGGCGAGTTGCGCCCGCTTCCGTCCATGGCGACCGCACCGGGTGCTGTCGAGAAGGCGATGAACGAGCCGCGCGTCGAATCGAACTGCGCCAGCCCGGCCAGCGCCGTCGCCGAGCGGGTGGTGGCGGTGCGGCTCAGGCTGCGGGCAAACGGGTTGTTGCGGCAGGCATCGAGAAACACCAGGCTGACCTTGGTCTGCTGTTCCATGATGTCGAGGACTTCATCGATCGGCACGGCCTCGAGCTGCAGCTTGACCGGCATGTCGAGCCTGGCGTCGACCGGCACGATGTAATTGCGCCCTTCGACCTGCAGGCCGTGGCCGGCATAGTAGAAAAGCCCGACGCCGGCGCCTTCGAGGGCATCGGAGAACTCGCCGATGCTGCGTTCAAGCTCGCGCTTGCCGAGATCATTGCCTTCGATGACCTCGAAGCCGATGGAGCGCAGCTTGTCGGCGATGTCGAGCGCGTCGTTGACTGGATTGGCCAGCGTGCCGGCTTCGGAATAGGTGCCGTTGCCGATGACCAGCGCCACGCGCCGCTGCGGCTGTGCATCGGCGCTCAGCAGCAAAAGTCCCAGAAATGCCCATGCGAGTATCGCAAGCCTGCCCATGGGGAAGATCATAATGCCATCGGCGCCGGCGATGCCAACGGATTTGAAATGCAGGCTTAATTCCGATCGGGTTTCCGCCCAGGTGACATGCGAAAACGCCCTTGCGCCCGCGCGTCGTATCGGGCAAACCGGCCTTCCCTTGCGATTTTCCCGCCCGAGGTCCCCATGTCCACGACGATTTCGCCGCTTGCGCCGAAGAAATACCCCAAGATGCCGGCCATCGAGGGGGTGCGCATAGCCACCGCCGAGGCGGGGATAAAATACAAGAACCGCACCGACCTGCTGACCATGGTGTTCGATGAAGGCACCGCGGTCGCCGGCGTGTTCACGAAATCGAAATGCCCCTCGGCGCCGGTCGATTTCTGCCGGCAGAATCTCGGCGCCGGCAAGGCGCGGGTGCTGGTCGTCAACTCCGGCAACGCCAACGCCTTCACCGGCAAGAAGGGTCGCGAGTCCACCGCGCTGACGGGCGAAGCCGCGGCCAAGGCGGCCGGCTGCAAGGCCAGCGAGGTTTTCCTGGCCTCGACCGGCGTCATCGGCGAGCCGCTCGACACCGGCAAGTTCCGCCATTTGCTGGCCGGGCTGGTCAGCAACGGCAAGCCTGATTTGTGGACCGAAGCGGCGAAGGCGATCATGACCACGGATACCTATCCGAAAGTCGCGACCGCAACCGTCAAGCTCGGCGACACCGACGTCACCATCAACGGCATATCGAAGGGCGCCGGCATGATCGCGCCCGACATGGCAACGATGCTGTCCTTCATCGCCACCGACGCGCCGATCGCTGCCCCTGTCCTGCAGGACCTGCTGTCGCGCGGCACCGCCAAGACCTTCAACGCGGTCACTGTCGACAGCGACACCTCGACCAGCGACACGCTGCTGATCTTCGCCACCGGCAAGGCCGCCAGCCGCGGCGCGCCAGAGATAACCGACCCGAAGGATGCCCGCCTCGGCGCGTTCCGCCGGGCGCTCGGCAAGGTGCTGAAATCGCTGGCGCTGCAGGTGGTGCGCGACGGCGAGGGTGCCCGCAAGCAGGTCGAAGTGACCGTCACCGGCGCCAAATCGGCGCGCTCGGCCAAGCGCATCGCGCTATCGATCGCCAATTCGCCGCTGGTCAAGACGGCGGTCGCCGGCGAGGACGCAAATTGGGGCCGTGTCGTCATGGCCGTCGGCAAGGCCGGCGAGCCCGCCGATCGCGACCGACTGTCGATCTGGTTCGGTGACAACCGGCTGGCGCATGAGGGCGAGCGCGACCCCGGCTATTCCGAGGATGCGACTTCGGCCTACATGAGGCGCGACGACATCCGCATCCGCGCCGACATCGGCATCGGCCGCGGCAAGGCGACGGTGTGGACCTGCGATCTCACCAAGGAATATGTCGCCATCAATGGCGATTACCGGAGCTGATGGCTTTGGCTTCCAGGCATCCTGCAAGCATGCTGGCGATCGTGCGCCGCTACGAGGCGGCCGGCTTCCGCGCCTGGCCGGCAGCGGCGGTCCACTATGACGGCACCTGGGTTGTACGGCTGACCGCCGGCCATCCGGCCAAGCGGTTGAATTCGGTCAATCCGCTCGATCCGGGCGACACCCAGCACATTGCCGACCGGATCGGCCGGGCCAGCCGCCGTTTCGACGCCTATGGCAGGCCGCTGACGTTCCGCATGTCGCCACTGTCGGGTCCCGATCTCGCCAGTCATCTCGACCGCGAGGGCTGGAGCCGATTCGACGAGTCGCTGGTGATGCGGCTGCCGCTGGCCGACGCGCAACTCGACGCCGCCATGGACCAGATCCCGCTGAAGGACATCAGCCGCTTCATCGGCGCGTCGCTCAAGGTCAGCGGTTCGGACGTTTCGCTGCGACCCGGCCTGTCGGAGATCATCGGCGCCATCCAGCCCGAGGCCGGGCTGTTCGCGCTCGAAGACGGAGCCGAGCCGCTGGCGACGCTGATCTGCGTGCACGACGGCGATCTTGCCGGCCTGTTCGAGATCGCCACCGACAAGTCGGCGCGCAACAAGGGCCACGGCCGCAACCTGATCCTGTCGGCGCTGAAATGGGCGCGGCTGCGTGGCGCACGCGACGCCTGGCTGCAGGTCGAGGCCGGCAATGTGCCGGCGCTGGCGCTCTATCGCTCGCTCGGCTTCGACGAGGTCTATCGCTACCACTATCGCCGGCCGCCTGTTCAGGAGTGAAATTGGGCATGAGTGATGTGACGATCGCCGGCAAGCGCCTGCTGCTGGTCGCCGCCTGTGCGCTGGTCGATGCCGATGGAAGGGTGCTGCTGGCACAGCGCCCCGAGGGCAAGCAACTTGCCGGCCTGTGGGAATTTCCGGGTGGCAAGGTCGAGCCCGGCGAGACGCCGGAACAATGCATCATCCGCGAACTGCACGAGGAAATCGGCATCGAGACCGACATCCCCTGCCTGGCGCCGCTCACCTTCGCCAGTCATTCCTATGATGATTTCCACCTGCTGATGCCGCTGTTCATCTGCCGCCGCTTTCGCGGCATCGCCCAGCCCAGGGAGGGGCAGGCGCTGAAATGGGTGCGGCCAAAGCAGATGCGCGACTATCCGATGCCGCCGGCCGATGCGCCGCTGATCCCGTTCCTCATCGATCTCCTCTAGGGCGCCCTCCCGCCGGCCGGGTCGAAGCGCCGTATCAGTCAGCGTTAATGGAAGATTTATCCCACCGTGAAAAAGTGAAGCATGGTCGGTTCGTGGCCGCGCCGCCGATTCGCTGGGGAGCGATAGAATGAGCCTAGACAGGGATTGGGACTCGATCCGGCCCGAGCGCAGCTTTCGCGCCGCCGACGCCGGCATGGGCATATTGCGCATCACGCTTCTGTTCGGTTCGGCCGCGGTGGCGCTGGCGCTGATCGCCGCGCCTTTCCTCGACGGCCAGACACGCTCGCTGTCGGCCCGCGATGATTTTGCCAGCGAGCTCGACATGACGGCCACCGGCTCGGTCAGCCATCGCGAAACCTATACGGTGCGCCGCAGCGTGCTGCAGCCGCAGCCGAGTTCGGTCTGCATCATCAGGTCCAATGGCAGAAGCAGCGGCGACTGCTGACATGGTTAAGAGATTCGACAAGGGCGGCGGTTTCACCGCCTGTTAAGCCTTTGCCGTTAACCTTTCTTAACAGATCGGCGGTAATGTTCTGGCCAGAGGGGTTTAGGTCATGAATGCAGTGCTGCTTCGTTTTCTGAAGGACGAGACCGGCGCCACGGCTGTCGAATATGCCCTGATCATCGGTGTGCTGTCGTTGACCATCATTGGCGGCATCAGCCAGGTTTTCAACGCAATCACCTGGCTGTTCAGCGACAATACCAGCAGGCTTGTCAACGCCCTCGGGCCCTGAGGTAGCCGTCCGCGCCTGCGGGCCGGTTCACTGCCCGTCGGAAGCCTCCAGTATTGTCTTCAGCGAGACCTTGGCCGACCCGGGCTTCAGCGGTTTTTGCTGCGATGCGTCGGGCGCCCAGCCGGACATCCAGACGATCGAGAAACTTGCCCTCACCCGGCCATCGGGGTCGGAAAAGCGTTCGGCGTAGATTTCCGCCGCGCGGGCAAACAGCTTGCGCGAGCCCGGCCGCCGGCTGCGCTCGGTGAGCGCACTGGTTTCGCCCATGGCCCGCAGATCCGCAATCAGGCTGAACAGGCTGGCATAGCGCACCGTCACCGTCTCGACATCGGCGACCGGCAGGGCGAGACCGGCGCGCTGCAGAAGCGCACCGGCATCGCGCACGTCGGTGAACGGGATGACACGCGGGCTGGCGCCGCCATAAAGCTCGGTCTCGGCCGCAAGCAGGCTTTCGCGCAACTCGAAAAGCGTGCCGGCGCCGGCAAAGGCGCCGAGGAAAAGCCCGTCTGGCCGCAGCGCGCGGCGAATCTGGATCAGCATGCCGGGGATGTCGTTCATCGCCTGCAGCGACAGAAGGGAGACCGCCAAATCGAGGCTTTCCGGTTCGAACGGCATGGTTTCGAGTGGTGCGACCAGGCCGGCACCGCCATTCAGGAAAGCCGTGTCCGTCTCGACGCGGACAATGTCGGCGACCTTGCCGCTCCCGGCGAGCATTTCGGCTGCTGCCGCCGTCTGGCAAAACAGCACCGCTGCCTTGCCGAACCGGCGCTCGACGGCGCCCAGCCGATCGGCAAGATCCTCGGCCGTGCGGCGCATGAGGAAGTCGGCGCCGTCAACCGGATGGGCAAGCGCACGCCGCTTGTGCGCCAGCCAAAGCGAAATATCCATTATCGGCCGCAACGGGCAAATCCTTGTTTGTCCACGCTCTGAGATAGTTCATATAGTGGCGCAGGACCAACCACGTGGCCGATCCGATGCCCAAGATCAAGCCCATCGAGATCAAGAGCCTGGCCCGATCGGCCCTCGGCTGGCCGGCGCGCATCTTGTTTCCGCCGGTCTGCGCCGGCTGCCGCCGGCATGTCTCGCAGCCCGGCGTCCTGTGCGGCGCCTGCTGGCCGAAGCTGCGGCTCCTGGAACGGCCATGGTGCCCGG
Source organism: Mesorhizobium sp. CNPSo 4670 (assembly GCF_057784235.1). Classification (NCBI taxonomy): domain Bacteria; kingdom Pseudomonadati; phylum Pseudomonadota; class Alphaproteobacteria; order Hyphomicrobiales; family Phyllobacteriaceae; genus Mesorhizobium; species Mesorhizobium sp. CNPSo 4670. The sequence continues at coordinate 229,630 of NZ_JBWJFQ010000008.1, forward strand.
TGATGGGCACGCCGTTCACCCACCATATGGGCGAGGGCTTTCTGTCCGCCGAGGCGATCGCCGACCCGCCGCCTTTCGAGCGGGCGCGGGCCGCCGTCGCCTATTCCGGCGTCGCCCGCCAGATGGTGCAGGGGCTGAAATACCAGGATCGCACGGATCTCGCGCCATGGATGGCGCGCTGGATGGTGCGCGCTGGCGCCGATCTCATCGCAGAGGCGGATGTGGTGGTGCCGGTGCCGCTGCACTGGCGGCGCTTTTTCAGGCGACGCTTCAACCAGTCGGCGGAGCTGGCGAGGGCGGTCTCGGTGCTCAGCCAATTGCCCTTCGCGCCTTCGGCGGTGCGGCGCGTAAAACTCACCCGCCAGCAGGTAGGGCTGGAGAGGCAGGAACGTGAGGAAAATGTGCGGGCCGCCTTTCGGGTGCCCGCCGAGGCGGAAATCGAGATTGCCGGCCGCAGGGTGCTTTTGATCGACGACGTCTACACCACAGGCGCCACCGTTCGTGCGGCAACCAAGGCGCTGAAAAGAGGTGGCGCCGGTGCCGTCGACGTGCTGACCTTTGCCCGTGTGTTGCCGGGGGACTTTCGGGCGGACGAGTCCGCGACTATATAAGTCGGCAACGAACAGCGGAAATTCGTCATGGTCGATGTCACCATCTACACCCGCATGATGTGCGGCTATTGCACGGCAGCCAAGCGGCTGCTCGAGCGCAAGGGCGTCGCCTTTACCGAGCACGACGCCTCCTTCTCGCCCGAACTGCGCCAGGAGATGATTTCCCGCGCCCATGGCCGCTCGACCTTTCCGCAGATTTTCATCGGCAATACGCATGTCGGTGGCTGCGACGACCTGCACGAGCTGGAGGCCGAAGGCCGGCTCGACAAGATGCTCGCCAACGGCGCGACGATTTGAGGGATATGACGATGGGTGTTTTCAAGGCCGCTGCGATCCAGATGCGTTCAGGCGAGAGCCCCGAGCGCAATGCGGTCGACCTCGAACGGCTGGTGCGTGAAGCCGCCGGCCAAGGTGCGACCTACATCCAGACGCCGGAAATGACCGGGGCGCTGATCCGCGACAAGGAGGCGCGTGCCGCCTCCTTCACCTCCGAGGACAGGGACATCGTCGTCGCGACCGCGCGCAAACTGGCGAGCGAGCTTGGCGTCTTCCTGCACATAGGCTCGACCGCCATCCTGCGCGCCGACGGCAAGCTCGCCAACCGGGCGCTGCTGTTCGGCCCGGACGGCGCCACGCTTGCCACCTATGACAAGATCCACATGTTCGACGTCGATCTCGACAATGGCGAGAGCTGGCGCGAATCCGCTGCCTATGAACCGGGCACCGAGGCTGTCGTGACCGAGATCGCAGGAGCGAAACTGGGGTTCGCCGTCTGCTACGATCTGCGCTTTCCGCAATTGTTCCGCGCCGAGGCGCTGGCCGGCGCCGACCTGCTTTCCGTGCCCGCCGCCTTCACCCGCCAGACGGGCGAGGCGCACTGGCACGTGCTGCTCAGGGCACGCGCCATCGAGAACGGCGCCTATGTCGTTGCCGCCGCGCAAGGCGGCCTGCACGAGGACGGCCGCGAGACCTATGGCCATTCGTTGATCGTCGACCCGTGGGGCCGCATCATCGCCGAAGCCGCGCATGACGAGCCGGCGGTGATCGTTGCCGAGATCGATCCGGCGCAGTCGGCCGCGGCGCGCAAGAAGATCCCCAATCTCAAGAATGCGCGGGATTTCGCCGTCAATGCCAGCTTGGGTGAGGCGCCGCGTCTCAGGGGTGCGGCCTCTTGATCCGGTTTGCCCTGATTTGCGAGCACGACCACGAATTCGAGGGCTGGTTTCGTAGCAACGACGATTTCGACACCCAGAAGAAGCGCGGCTTCGTCGATTGCCCGAGCTGTGGCTCGCACAAGGTGCAGAAAGCCCTGATGGCGCCGGCCGTCTCCACGGCGCGCAAGCAGGAGACGATAGCGCTCGCCATGGGCGAAGTGCAGAAGCAGGCCCTGGCGCAGCTGAAGGCGATGGCCGAAAAGGTGCGCGAAAATGCCGACTATGTCGGCGACAAGTTCGCCGAGGAAGCGCGCAAGATCCATTTCGGCGAAAGCGATGCACGCGGCATCTATGGCGAGGCGACGCTGGACGAGGCCAAGAGCCTGGCCGAGGACGGCGTCGAGTTCATGCCGATCCCGGTGTTTCCGGACGATCGCAACTGAGTTGCTAGCTCACGCTGCCGATCAATTTCTCAAGCAGACGAGACAGCGTTTCCCGCTCCGCCGGCGTCAGGCTCGCGAGGATCTCGTGCTCGTTGGCAACGTGGGCGCTGACGGCCTCGTCGATCAGCGCGAGGCCCTTTTCGGTCAGCCGCACGACAATGCCACGCCGATCGTTGGGGTGCGGCCCGCGCAGGATCAACCCGGACGTTTCGAGCCGGTCGAGCCGGTTGGTCATGGCGCCTGACGTCACCATCGTCGCTTCATAGAGGGCGGTCGGCGTCAGCGCATAGGGTGATCCCGAGCGGCGCAGCGTCGCCAGCACATCGAACTCCCCGGACTGCAGCCCGTATCGGGCAAAGAGCGGAGCGAGGCGCTCGCGGGCGATCAGCGAAGCGGCCTCGTTCAGCCGCCCGAGCACCGCCATCGGCGAGACATCCAGATCGGGCCGCTCCCGCTTCCATTGCTCGATCGCTCTTGCTGCCCTGTCCAACTGTCTCACCATCATATATCTTGACGTTAAGAATCTTTCCATTATTTTACCTCAAGATGCAATGCCGGCCAAGAGCCGCGCACGACGGGGCTCGATGATGAAATTTCTCTGGGATTCGGCGCTCGGCCTGCTGGTGATCACCGGTGGCCTGCTCGGCCTGACGCTGCCGTTCGGAAAGATCGCCACGGCTGCCGGTGTTCCAGCCATGGTCTGGGCCTTCGTCATCTCGCTCGGCGCTGGCGGCGTGCTGCTGCTCGCCCTGCTGCTGCGCGGCCAGCGCATCCGGCTCACCGCGCACAAATTGCGCTATTTCTTCGTCACCGCGGCGGTGTCCTATGCCGTCCCGAACCTCATGATGTTCTCGGCCATGCCGCATCTCGGCGCCGGCTACACCGGCATCATGTTCACGCTGTCGCCTGTCATCACGCTGGTGTTCTCGATCCTGCTGCGTGTCCGGCGTCCCAATATGCTGGGCATCGTCGGCGTCGCCGTCGGCTTCGGCGGCGCGGTCATGGTGGCGGTGACGCGTGGCGAGGCCGGCCAGCCGGCCGATTTGTTCTGGGTGGTGATGGGCCTGCTCATCCCGGTCAGCCTTGCCGCCGGCAACATTTACCGCACTGTGGACTGGCCGGAAGGCACCGGCCCGATCGAGCTTGCGGTTGGCAGCCACCTGGCGTCGGCGGCCATGCTGTTTGTTGGCATTCTCGCTCTGTTCGGCGCCAGGGCCTTCGCCCCGCTCGCCGGCGTGCCGCTGGTCGTCGTCGCGCAGGCCGCGTCGGCGTCGGCGATGTTTGCCTTCTTCTTCCGGCTGCAGTCGGTCGGCGGCCCCGTCTATCTCAGCCAGATCGGTTATGTGGCGGCGGCGGTCGGGCTGTTTGCCGGCACGGTCTTTCTTGGCGAACATTATCAGCTGCTGACCTGGGCTGGCGCGGTCATCATCACGGCCGGCGTCTTCATCACCACCAAGGCACAAAGCCAGAAAGCGTAACCGGCTAGGCCGAGTGGCATGTGCATCACGCCGGCGGCCATGGCTGCCGGGAGCGGGCTCACCTGAATTTGTCTCTGGATTCGCTTTATCTTCTTGTTTGAGCGTGGTCTTTTCCGAAAGCCGTTTCCGCTTCTGGGACATCGAGGAGCCAGCCATGACTGAATCAAAGGTTCCGGAGGGAACTTCTGTCGGCGTCGCGGATTTTCGAGCCGCGATGCGGCTGATCGTCGGCAATGTCAGCGTCATCACTGCCGGCGTCGGCGAGGATCGCTCCGGCCTGGTGGTCATTTCGGTCGTCTCGCTGTCGGCCGAGCCACCCAAGGTGATCGCCTGCGTCAACCGGTCGTCGTCGACCTGGCCGCTGATCGAACGCTATCGGCATTTCGGCGTCAATTCGCTCGGACCCCAGCATCAGCGCGTCGCCGAGCGGTTCTCCGGCTTTGGCGGCATCAAGGGCAAGGACCGCTACGAGGGCGCCGAATGGATGACGCTGAAGACCGGAGCTTCATTGCTTTCGAACGCGGTGGCTGCCTTCGACTGCAGCCTCGACGAGATGATCGATCGCGGCACGCATTCCATCGTCATCGGCACGGTCGAGGCCGTGCGCACCCGCGATGCCGGGCAGGCGCTGATCTACTGGCGGGGAGGCTACAGGCCGCTCGACGCCTAGGATGTGTTGATATTCAGGTGATGCCGGCCTGCAAACGGTGGCTTCCTGCGCTTCCGGTGCTCACGTACCCAAAAGTACGCTGCGCTCCGGTTCTCGGAACCCACCTTGTTTGGTCGCTTCGCGCCCGTCTTCGACTCCGACTCGGCCTGACCTGAATCTCAACACACCGAGAGCAATTCCAGGAAAGTGTGCCGTGGATCAGACTGAGCCTTTTTCCGCCAGCACCATGTAGTTGACGTCCATGTCCTTGGAGCGGGCCCAGCGATCGGCGAGCGGATTGTAGGTGACGCCGGTGCGGTCGATGATGCTCAGACCGGCGCCGCCAAGCGCCTTTTCGAGTTCTTCCGGGCGCACCAGCTTGCCGAATTGGTGGGTGCCGCGCGGCAACCAGCGCAGCACATATTCGGCGCCGATGATGGCCAGTCCGAGCGCTTTCAGGGTGCGGTTGATGGTGGCCACGAACATGATGCCGCCAGGCCGAACCATTTCGCCGCATTTGCCGACGAACAGGTCGATGTCGGCAACGTGCTCGACCACTTCCATGTTGAGGATGACGTCGAATTTTTCACCGGCATCGGCCAGATCCTCGGCCGTCGTGGCGCGGTAGTCGACGCTCACATTGCCCTCGGCCGCGTGCAGCTTCGCCACTTCGATGTTCGTTTCGGAGGCATCCGCTCCGACCACCTCGGCGCCAAGCCGCGCCATCGGCTCGCACAAAAGGCCACCGCCGCAGCCAATGTCGAGGATGCGCAGGCCCTCGAAAGGCCGTGCCGCGCGTGGGTCACGGCCAAAGCGCGTCGCTATCTGGTCGCGGATATAGGAGAGCCGGACCGGATTGAACTTGTGCAGCGGGCGAAACTTGCCGTTCGGATTCCACCATTCGGCGGCAAGAGCGGAAAAGCGTTCCACTTCTCCGGCATCGATCGTCGATCGTCGGGGCTCTGGCATCGGTTGTCTCCTCAAGCGCTAGGAAGTCGGGCGTGGGGCGGCGAATGTCAAGGCAACAATTTTCCCCTGCCGCCAGGGCGACGCATTCTGTCAGGGCATGTCAGTTGCCGGGTGCCGCGGGTGAAACACAATTGGCCAGGCAGGCGAAGGAGAGGGCATCGTTTTAACGTCGAGGGAGTGGACGATGACACCAATGACGGCTTCCATCCTTTGGCGGCGGCTGGACGTGGAAGGCCACGACGCCTGCCTGCTTTCGCCGACCGATAGCGGGCAGAGCCTCAGGGGGCAGGCCATCTTCGTCCAGGACGGCCAGCCATGCTGCCTTGCCTATGAGGTGATTTGCGATGCCGGCTGGCGCACTCGATCAGCGCGGGTCGACGGCTTTTCCGGCACGGGCGAGCTGCACTACGCGATCGAACGAGGGTCCGACGGCCAGTGGATGCTGAACGGCGAAGCCCAAGATGGCGTCGCCGGGCTCGTCGACGTCGATCTTGGCTTCACGCCGGCATCGAATCTGCTGGCGATCCGTCGGTTCAACCTCGGCATCGGGGAGGCGACGCCCGCCCCGGCTGCCTACCTGACCTTCCCCGAACTCAAGCTGGTGCGCCTCGATCAGACCTACCGGCGTCTCGACACGGTACGCTATGCCTATGCCGCGCCCATGTTCGGCTATGACGAGGTTCTCGACGTGTCGCCGCACGGCTTCGTTGTCGATTATCCCGGCCTGTGGAGAACCATCGCACAGCCAGACTGACCGAGCATCCCTGGGGGCAGGCCGATCTGTCCAGAGATGGCGGTTGATCGGGCTTCTTTAACATGAAATTTACGAGGTTGGCGGTTTCCTGACGCACGACCGGGATTCGGCATATAGATTGCCTTTCCTAGAATCGGATGCCTTGGTGCGGATCAAGACCCAGATTATCGCTACTTTGCTGAGCGCAGCGGCCTTGATCGGCCTGGTGGGCGGCATTGCAATAGTCTCCCAGATGTCCCTGACCAGATCCTCCGCACTGGCTGAGGCGACAAGCGTTGCACGGCAACTGGCGGCGGCGATCGCCTTCAAGGCTGCCGATACGCCACGTCCGTTGTTCGAGAGACCCGAGGCGCTGCGTGAATTCGTGACTTCGCAGCACGGCGGCTCGAAACGCGACCTCGTCGTGGTCGATCGCGGCAAGATCATCCTCGCCGACGTTCCGGGTGAAGAACAGAATGTCGGCACAAAATACGGCCACGATCCCGACAATGAAGTCGGCCGCACGATCGATGACGGCGAGCCGCGCGACTTCGTCGAAAGCAGCGCCGACGTGTCGGAAGCAATCAACCTGGTCGCGGTGCCGATCAAGGATGCTCCGGGCAAGATCGTCGGCGCGGTCCTCTTTGAGTACACGCCGCTGCTGCGGGCCGCCCATCTGCGCACCAATAACATGCTCTGGCTTGTCGGTCTGAGCACCGCGGCCGCCGTCTTGATATCGGCGATATCGGCTTTCCTTTTGCTGCGCGGTTTTGGCGCCGGTCTTTCCGGTCTCAACCGCGGCATCGAATCGCTGGCGCGCGGCGACGCCGGGGCGCGGATCGGCCGCACCTCCAATGACGAGTTCGGCCTGTTGGCGCAAGGGTTCGACCGTATGGCATCCGAGCTTGAAGCCTCGCGTGGGCAGCTCGTCGAGCAGAAGGCCTATATCGAGGATATCGTCCGTACCGTCGCCGAGGGCATTGCCGTCATCGACGGCAAGGGCCGGATCGTCTCGGTCAATCCGGCAGCCGCCGAGATCATCGGGTTGCGCAACGACAAGATCGAGGGGCAGGACTGGCCGTCGGTCCTCGACATAAGGGGATTGTCGGGAAACAGGCTGGCGCAGGGTACGTCCCCGATAGACCTGGCGCTGACCACGGGCCGCCGGCATCAGGCCGAGGTGCGGCTGGCAAAGCCCGATGGATCGCACCTGCCGGTGATTGCGAGCTGCAATCCGCTCAATCGCGCCGATGGCGGTATCGTGCTGACGTTGAGCGACATCGGCGAGTTGCGCAGCGCCGAGCGGGCGGTCAGCGATCGCGCCGAGGAACTGGCGACGCTGAACCGCGAACTGAAGGAAACGTCGCAGGCAACGACCCGCCTGGTCAAACTCGGCGAGCTGCTTCAGGCCTGCGTCACCTTCCAGGAGGCGTTTTCCGTCGTCGGCTCGGCCATGCCCGACTTCTTTGGCGGATTGAGCGGAACCGTTCATCTGACCAGCGCCTCGCGCAATCTGGTCGAGGAGATGGCGCATTGGGGCGCGGTCCGTTCGAGCGTTGGCCAATTTGCGCCGGAAGATTGCTGGGCGCTGCGGCGCGGCCAGGAGCATGTTGCCGGCCCCGGCATGCTGACGCCGCGCTGCAACCACATCACCGAGAATGGCGGCCGCGGCTATGTCTGCATGCCTCTGGCGGCACAGGGAGAGACGCTTGGCATCGTGCATCTGTGCGAACCAGACGCGGCCGACAAGCCGGATTGGCTGACCGAGCGGCAGCAGATCCTGCGCGGCGTCGTCGATACGCTGGCGTTGGCGCTGGCCAATTTGCGCCTGCGCGAAACGCTACGGCAACAATCGATCCGTGATCCCAACACCGGGCTCTACAACCGCCGCTATCTCGAGGAAACAAGCAGTCGCGAATTGAGGCGCGTGGAGCGCGCCGAACAGCCCCTGGCGATGATCATGCTCGATGTCGATCATTTCAAGCAGTTCAACGACACGTTTGGCCATGAAGCCGGCGATCTCGTCCTCAAGCAGGTCGCCGCCACGCTGCTCGACCACGCCCGGGACAGTGACGTGGTGTCACGCTATGGCGGCGAGGAATTCGCCCTGATGATGCCGGGAACATCGCTCGCTGATGCCGCCGAGCGCGCCGAGGCGGTACGCAAGGCGATCAAGCAACTGCATCTGACGCATCGCGGCCGCACGCTCGGAACCATCACCGCCTCGTTCGGCGTGTCCGCCTTCCCGGAACTCGGCGCGTCATGGGTCGAAATCGTCAACGCCGCGGATCGTTCGCTCTATCAGGCAAAGGCGGACGGCCGCGACCGCGTCGTTGCCGGATTGGGCAGGCCCGATCCGCAATGGGACCTTTCCACTGCCAGCCAAAGCGTGGGTTAATTCGACAGAACGAGTTCGGCATGTCCCATGTCGACGCTGGCGGGATCGATGGCGCGCATGGCTTCGCAATCGCCGATCTCGGCCATGATCCGTCCGGCCGCGCCAAGAGCCTGCTCGCGGCTCCGCCAGCGCACCACATCGACCCAACCGCCATCATCCCGTCGGGCCAGGCATCGGCTTACGAAACCCGGTTGCCCTGCCAGCCAGTCGCTGACCACGCGGTTGCCGGCGGTAAAGCCTGCTTCGGTCCCGGGCTTGAGGCGAATATTGACGATTTCCAGCGTCTCGGTCATGGAATCTTCTCAACTTGACGCACGCGTCCGCAAGGCGGCGTGCTGTATTAAATAGCCGAACATTAGGCCCGCGGTGTTGGTGCAGGCATCCGCCGGAAAGCGCGCCAGCTATGCTTTTGCGTCCAGCACGTCGCGCAGCTTGGTTTCGAGTTGCTCGATGGTGAATGGCTTGGCCAGGAAGTGCACGTCATGGTCGAGCACGCCGTTGTGGACCACGGCGTTCCTGGTAAAGCCGGTGGTAAAGATCACCTTCAACTGCGGCATGCGGGCGACCGCTTCCTCCGCAAGCTTGCGGCCGTTCATCACCGGCATGACGATATCGGTGAACAGAACGGCGATGCCGGGGTTTTCGGCCAGCGCCTGCAGCGCTTCCTGGCCGCTGCCGACATGGATGACGGTGTAGCCGAGTTCGCGTAGGGCATCCGTGGTTGAAGCACGCACGCGTGCATCGTCCTCGACGACAAGGATGGTTTCGGTGACCGGAGCCGTGGGGTTGTCGTCCCGCCCCGTGGAGATGGCAACCTCCTCCTGTCCGAAGAATCGCGGCAAATAGATCTTGATGGTCGTGCCTTCGCCGGGCTCTGAATAGATCTTGACGTGGCCGCCGGACTGTTTGACGAAGCCGTACACTTGGCTCAGCCCCAGGCCCGTGCCCTTGTTGACCGGCTTGGTGGTGAAAAAGGGCTCGAACGCCTTGGCCATGGTGTCGGGCACCATGCCCGAACCGGTGTCGCTGACGGCGACCATCACATACTGGCCGGCTTTGACCTCGGCATGGGTGGCGGCGTAGCTGTCGTCGAGGTGGCAGTTGGCGGTCTCGATGGTCAGCTTGCCGTCGTCGCCCATGGCGTCGCGCGCGTTGACGGCAAGGTTGAGAATGGCGTTCTCGATTTGGCTCGGGTCGGCATGGGTCTTCCACAAGCCTCCCGCCAGCACAGTTTCGATGCGGATGGTTTCGCCGAGCGCCCGCCGAAGCAGGTCGGACATTCCAGTCAGTAGGCGGTTGGTATCGACGATCTGCGGCGCCAGCGGCTGCTGGCGCGAGAAGGCGAGCAGCCTGGCCGTCAGATTTGCCGCCCGGTTTGCCGCGTCGATCGCCGCTTCGATGAATTTTGCGATGTCGTGCTCGCCGCGCTCCAGCTTGCGCTGGGCGAGGTTCATGGCGCTGATGATCACCGCCAGCATGTTGTTGAAGTCGTGGGCGATACCGCCTGTCAGCTGACCGACCGCCTCCATCTTCTGCATCTGGCGGATCTGGGATTCAGCCTTTTCGCGTGTCTGGATCTCATTGCCGAGCGCGATGTTCTTGCGCGTCAGCTCATCCTGGGCGACGGCCACTTCGCGGAAGCGGCGTCGGGATTCGCGGATTGTGAAGGTGCCGAGCAGAAAGATCGCCAGCAGTGCCGCCAGCGAGCCGATGCGCAGCCAGGTCTCGACCTGGTCCGTGTGCTCGTCACGCTCGGCGACGGCGGCGGCGTCGATGCGCCGGATCGTGTCCATGCTGGCCCGGATCTCGTCCATGGCGGCCTTGCCCTGGCCGCTGCGGACCATCTCCAGCGCCTTCGCGGCGTCACCCTTGTCGTAGAGGGCGATCGTTTCTGACAGCTCCGCCTGCTTTTGCGAAAGCGCGTCCTTGATGTGACTGACCTGCGGGGCGAGCTGGTCGTCCGAGGCCGTCATGGTGTCGATGCGGGCGAGTTGCCCCGGGATTGCCTCGACCGCCCTCCGATAAGGTTCGAGGTAGGATTTCTCGCCGGTCAGGAGATAGCCGCGCTGGCCGCTCTCGGCATCCTGCGCCAGTGAAAGCAGCCCGGAAAGCAGTTCCTGATATTCGATCGTCTCACGCGCGGCGGCACGATTGGCCCGCTGGCTCTCGACCAGCACGGCGCGCGTGCCGACGATCAGCGCCAGCATCGCGAAGCCGATGAAAAGCGGGAGCGATTGCCATCGGGTGGCGCGTCGAAGACGAGCAATCATCTGTTATGCCGAACCAAATGGGAATTCCCGCGGGCAGCATTTCGTAAGCGGCAGCGGACCGGAACGCAATATGCCATGTTCTTGAAGTCGGCAATCCGCCGCCAGCCTTGCGAAAGCTTCATCATTTGGCTAAGGAGGCCGCGCATTCAGCGGCCGGCATCAGCTGGCCTTCCGCTTTTCGGGATCCCGCTTTTGGGCTGGGTCCGGTATCAGTCAAAGGCATTTCGCTTCCATGGCGCGCATCGTGATGAAATTCGGCGGAACCTCCGTCGCCGACATCGCCCGCATCCGCAATGTGGCGCGTCACGTCAAACGCGAGGTCGACGCCGGCCATGAGGTGGCGGTGGTCGTCTCGGCGATGGCCGGCAAGACCAATGAACTGGTCCAATGGACGCGCGAAGCCTCGCCGATGCACGACGCACGCGAATATGACGCAGTCGTCGCTTCCGGCGAACAGGTCACCGCCGGCCTTCTAGCGATCACACTGCAGAACATGGGCGTGCACGCCCGTTCCTGGCAGGGCTGGCAGATCCCGATCAAGACCGACAATGCGCACGGCGCGGCGCGCATCCTCGACATCGACGGCGCCTTCCTGATCAAGCGTTTCGGCGAGGGCCAGGTTGCGGTGGTCGCCGGCTTCCAGGGCATCGGCCCGGACAATCGCATCGCCACGCTTGGCCGCGGCGGTTCCGACACCAGCGCGGTGGCGATCGCTGCGGCGGTCAAGGCCGATCGTTGCGACATCTACACCGACGTTGACGGGGTCTACACCACCGATCCGCGCATCGAGCCGAAGGCGCGACGGCTGGCCAAGATTTCGTTCGAGGAAATGCTTGAAATGGCCTCGCTTGGCGCCAAGGTTCTGCAGGTGCGTTCGGTCGAGCTTGCCATGGTGCACAGGGTGCGTACCTTCGTGCGGTCGTCCTTCGACGATCCCGATGCGCCCGGAATGGGGGATTTGCTCAATCCGCCCGGAACGCTTATTTGCGACGAGGAAGAGATCGTGGAACAGCAGGTCGTCACCGGAATTGCCTATGCCAAGGACGAAGCGCAGATTTCGCTGCGCCGTGTCGGCGACCGGCCGGGCGTCGCCGCCGGCATCTTCGGGCCGCTGGCCGAGGCCAACATCAATGTCGACATGATCGTCCAGAACATTTCCGAGGACGGCAAGTTCACCGACATGACCTTCACCGTGCCGTCGGGCGATGTCGACAAGGCGCTGGCCGTGCTCGAGCGCCTGAAGGCGTCGATCGGCTACGATGTGGTGCAATCGGAAGCCGGCATGTCGAAGGTTTCGGTGATCGGCATCGGTATGAGGAGCCATGCCGGCGTCGCCGCCACCGCTTTCAAGGCGCTGGCCGACCGCTCGATCAACATCCGCGCCATCACGACCTCCGAGATCAAGATTTCGATACTGATCGACGGTCCGTACACCGAACTTGCGGTTCGTACTTTGCATTCCGTCTACGGTCTGGATAAGCAGTAGCGAGAACGATTTGAGTTGTTGCGTGTGCGCCGGTCGCAGTGGAAACTGCGGCGGGCAAAATGCCCATTGGAGAAGAAGCCGCGATGCGTGATCAGGCCAGTGGCCCGCGCGTTTTGCTGAAACGGCTCCGCGAGCTCATGCAGGAGCCGCTGGAGCCGCAGGAGCGGCTTGACCGGATCGTGCGCGACATCGCCTCCAACATGGTCGCCGAGGTCTGCTCGCTCTACGTGTTGCGCGCCGATTCGGTGCTCGAACTCTACGCCACCGAAGGTTTGAACCCGAACGCCGTCCACCTGGCGCAGCTGCGGCTGGGGCAAGGCCTGGTCGGCACGATCGCGGCCAGCGCGCGGCCGCTCAACCTTTCCAACGCCCAGGAACACCCAGCCTTTGCCTACCTGCCGGAGACCGGGGAGGAGATCTACAACTCCTTCCTTGGCGTGCCGGTGCTGCGGGCAGGGCGCACGCTGGGTGTGCTGGTGGTGCAGAACAAGACCATGCGCCACTACCGCGACGACGAGGTCGAGGCGCTGGAAACCACCGCCATGGTCATCGCCGAGATGATCGCCACCGGCGATCTGGCGCGGCTGACCCGGCCGGGCCTCGAACTCGACCTGCGTCGTCCGGTCAGTTTCACCGGCCTGTCCTTCAACGACGGCGTCGGGCTTGGCCATGTCGTGCTGCACGAGCCGCGCATCGTCGTCACCAATTTGTTCAACGAGGACAGCGAGGAAGAGGTCAGGCGGCTCGAGACCTCGCTCGGCTCGCTCCGGCTCTCCATCGACGACATGCTGGAACGCCGCGACGTCGCCTTCGAGGGCGAGCATCGCCAGGTCCTGGAAGCCTATCGCATGTTCGCCAACGACCGCGGCTGGGTGCGCCGGCTGGAAGAGGCGATCCGCAACGGCCTGACGGCGGAAGCGGCGGTGGAAAAGGTGCAGAGCGACATGCGTGCCCGCATGCTGCACATGACCGATCCCTATCTGCGCGAGCGGATGAGCGATTTCGACGACCTCGCCAACCGGCTGCTGCGCCAACTGATGGGGCGCGGGCCGGAAGATGTCGCGGCGTCGCTGCCGAAGGACGCCATCATCGTCGCCCGCTCGATGGGAGCCGCCGAGCTGCTCGACTATCCCCGCGACAAGATGCGCGGGCTGGTGCTCGAGGATGGTGCTGCCACCAGCCACGTCGTCATCGTCGCGCGCGCCATGGGCATTCCTGTCGCCGGCCAGATGAAGGGCGCCGTTTCCATGGCGGAAAACGGCGATGCCATCATTGTCGACGGCGAAGAGGGCGTGATCCATTTGCGGCCGCAGCCCGACCTCGAAGCCGCCTATGCCGAAAAGGTGCGTTTCCGGGCGCGCCGGCAAGAGGTCTATCGCGAGCTGCGCAAGAAGCCGTCGACGACCAGGGACGGTGTCCAGGTCGATTTGCTGATGAATGCGGGACTTGCCGTCGACCTGCCGCAGCTTGCCGAGGCGGGTGCGGCCGGCATCGGCCTGTTCCGTACCGAACTGCAGTTCATGGTCGCCTCGACATTTCCCCGCGCCGAGGCCCAGGAAAAGCTTTACCGCGACGTGCTCGAAGCGGCGCGCGGCAAGCCGGTGACCTTCCGCACCATCGACATCGGCGGCGACAAGGTGCTGCCCTATTTCAAGGGAGCGATCCAGGAGGAGAACCCGGCGCTCGGATGGCGAGCGATCCGCCTGACGCTTGACCGGCCGGGCCTGCTGCGCACCCAGATACGCGCTCTGCTCAAGGCCAGTGGCGGACGTGAACTGAAGCTGATGCTGCCGATGGTGACCGAGCTTGGCGAGATCGCCCAGGCGCGCGAGATCATCGACCGCGAGGTACGGCATCTGTCGCGCTTTGCCCATCACCTGCCGACCAGCCTCAAGCTGGGCGCGATGCTGGAAGTGCCGTCGCTTCTGTTCCAGCTCGACGAATTGATGAAAGCGGTCGACTTCGTCTCGGTCGGTTCGAACGATCTGTTCCAGTTCGTCATGGCCGTCGACCGAGGCAACACGCAACTGGCCAACCGGTTCGATACGCTGTCGGCGCCGTTCCTGCGCGTCCTGAAGCAGATCGCCGATGCCGGCATCCGCAACCACACACCGGTAACCCTGTGCGGCGAACTGGCTGGCAAGCCGATCTCGGCGATGGCGTTGATCGGTCTCGGCTTCCGCTCGATCTCGATGTCGCCGGCCTCGATCGGCCCGGTCAAGGCGATGCTGACGGAACTGCCGCTGGATGAGTTGGAGGCGTTCTTCAAAGACAATCTGATGGCGCCGGCGCAGGGGCTGCCGATGCGGGCGCTGCTGCAGGCCTTTGCCGACGACCGTTCGATCCCATTGTAGTACCCGCATCATGGTCAATTTGCCCCGAGATCGTATGGATCAAGTCGTCAAGCGTTTCGAGATGCTCGAAGCGCAGATGTCGGCTGGCCCGGCGCCGGATGCCTATGTGCGGATGGCGTCGGAATACGCCGAGATTCAGGACATGGTGGCCAAGGTCAGGGCGCTGCGCTCGGCCGAGCATGAGCAGGCCGATCTTGAAGCCATGCTTGCCGACAAGGGTACCGATGCCGAAATGCGGGCCCTGGCGGAGGCCGACCTGCTGGAGGTCGAGGAGCGCATCGAGGGGCTGCAGAAGGACATCCAGATCCTGCTGCTGCCCAAGGATGCCGCCGACGACAAGAACGCCATTCTCGAAATCCGCGCCGGCACCGGCGGCGACGAGGCCGCGCTTTTCGCCGGCGACCTGTTTCGCATGTATGAGCGCTATGCTGCCGAACGCGGCTGGCGTTTCGAGACGGTGTCGGCCAGCGATGGCGATGCCGGCGGCTACAAGGAAATCATCGCCACGATCTCCGGCAAGGGCGTCTTTGCGCATTTGAAATTCGAATCCGGCGTGCACCGCGTGCAACGCGTGCCGGCGACCGAGGCGAGCGGGCGAATCCACACTTCGGCCGCTACCGTCGCCGTGCTGCCGGAAGCCGAAGAGGTCGACATCGACATCAGGGCCGAGGACATCCGCATCGACACCATGCGCGCCTCGGGCTCGGGCGGCCAGCACGTCAACACCACCGATTCGGCTGTGCGCATCACCCATCTGCCGACCGGCATCATGGTGGTGCAGGCGGAAAAGTCGCAGCATCAGAACAGGGCGAAGGCCATGCAGATCCTGCGCGCCCGCCTCTATGACCTGGAGCGCAGCAAGGCGGACGAGGAACGCTCCGAATCACGCAAGTCCCAGGTCGGCTCCGGCGACCGCTCCGAGCGCATCCGTACCTATAATTTCCCGCAAGGCCGCGTCACCGACCATCGCATCAACCTGACGCTCTACAAGCTCGACCGGGTGATGATGGGCGAACTCGACGAAGTGATCGACGCGCTGATCGCCGATCACCAGTCGAAGCTGCTCGCCGACATCGGCATCGATGGCTGATCGACTGCCCGAGGCGCTGGGGCCGCTGCTGCGGCAGGCGCAGGCTCGGCTTGCGGCTGCAGCCGTCGACGATCCGGCGCTCGATGCGAGGCTGATCGTCGAACATTTTTCCGGCACGACGCGCACGCAGGCGATTGCCGATCCCACACTCAAGATCGACGGAAACGCCATTGCGGCAATTGGTGATGCCTTGAGACGGCGCGCCGGCGGCGAGCCGGTGCATCGCATCCTCGGCTATCGCGAGTTTTATGGTTTACGCCTGTCGGTGTCGCCGGAAACGCTGGAGCCGCGACCGGATACCGAAACGCTGGTCGAGGCGATGCTGCCTTTCGTCAGGGCAGTGGCAGTGCGGGAAGGCGAATGCCGCATCCTCGATCTTGGCACCGGCACCGGCGCCATTGCGTTGGCGCTGCTCAGCGCCGTCCCGGCCGCGATCGCCACCGGGGTCGATATGTCCGCGGGCGCGCTGGCGACGGCGACCCGCAATGCCCGGCAACTGGACCTTGCAGGTCGGTTCACGGCGCTCCAGTCGGACTGGTTCGAAAAAGTTTCCGGCCGGTACCATGTAATTGCCGCAAACCCTCCCTATATACGCTCTGAAGACATTGGAAATCTGCAGGACGAAGTCCGCAATTTCGATCCGCACCTGGCCTTGGATGGTGGCGCGGACGGTCTGAGCCCCTACAGGATCATCGCCGCGGAAGCGGCAAGGTTTTTGGAAGCTGAAAGCAGGATTGCGGTCGAGATCGGCCACACGCAGCACAACGAGGTCTTGGAAATATTCGTCGCAGCCGGCTACCTGCTGGGCGGTGCATTTCAGGATCTTGGTGGAAACGACAGGGTTCTTGTCTTTAAAAGGACAAAGCCTTGACGCAGTGCAAAAAAAGCGCTTGGCAATGCCGGGGAATGCGGCTAGGGTCGCCTTAACCGGATGAGACGAAGCAGGCAGTGCTCTTAGCGATTCGGTTTTCCTTGGAAATAGCTGCCTTCTTGCGCAAACGATGCCCAAGCTTCGTGCGGGAATCGTCCGGCAAGTGATGTAACCGGAACAGGATGGCACGTGGCGCCAACGCAATTGATGCGGGCGAACGCCGGTGAAGAAACGAAGCGGCTGGCTGCATGAGCGCCTCCGTTCGTGAAGAGTTTTCGAAAATTTCAAAATGAAGAGAGTTTGATGAGGCCACAACAGCAGAACAGGCGCATGCGCGGTCGCAACAACAATGGCGGCGGCGGCGGCAATAACAACAATAACAACAACAACCGCAAGGGACCAAATCCCCTGACGCGCAACTACGAGAGCAACGGCCCGGACGTGAAGATCCGCGGTTCGGCTCAGCAGATCGCCGAAAAATACGCCACCTTGGCCCGCGATGCGCACAGCTCCGGCGACCGGGTCATGGCGGAGAACTATCTCCAGCACGCCGAGCACTACAATCGCATCATCGCAGCCGCACAGGCGCAGATGCCGATCCAGAACACGCAACAGAATCGCGATGATTTCGACGATGACGGCGACGAGGATCGCGACGAGTTCGACAATGCCGGCAACAGCGGCAACACTATTTCCGATGCCCAGGTGCCGGTGATCAACCATGGCGCCGGGCCACAGCCGGTCATCGAAGGCATGCCGGCCGAGGTCGCGCTCAACCGGGAAAACGGCCGCGACAATCGTGATGGCAATAGCGGGCGTGACAATGGCGGGCGCAACAATGGCGGCCGCGACAACAATAGTGGGCGCCATCGCGATCGTCGCCCCAATGGCGGCTACGGCCAGAATGGGCAGCGCGACTATGGCTCGTCCGCCGAGCAAGGCGGCCAGCCTCAGCGCAACGAGGCCCCGATCCAGGCCGAAACCGCTTCGCCGACCGAAGCCAGCGAATCCGTTGCGACAGCCGAGCCGGCTCCGCTGTTCGAGAACTTGTCGCCGGCAGGTCTTGCCGCTCAGGCCGAACTCAATGAGGCAGCCGCCGAGAGCATTGCTGCCCGTCGCCCGAGGCGCCCGCGCCGTCCGCGCGTCAGTGCCGATCAGGTGGACAGCGGCAGCGACAATGCGAATTCCGGGGCCGATGCCGGCGAGGTGGCTGTGGCCCCGGCCGACGGCGGCAATGCCGAACCGGTCAAAGTTGACATCGACAACTGATCGAACGACATTTCAGGATATCGGACGGCGGAGAGAAATCTCCGCCGTTTTCGTTTTGTGCCGCGATGGAATATTGTGCGTTGACCGACATCAAGGCGTCTTGAGACAGCATGGCCCATGCACCATATCTCGGCTGAACTGGACCCGGCTCGAATGGGCGGGTCCGTCACCGCAATCGGATCCGGTGCCGCAAAGCGGGCCGGTGATGGAAGGAGACAGATATGAACCTTGAGAAATACTCGGAGCGCGTGCGCGGCTTCATCCAGTCCGCGCAGACCATGGCGCTCTCCCGCAACCACCAGCAGTTCACACCCGAACACATCCTGAAAGTGCTCGTCGACGACGACGAGGGGCTGGCCGCGTCGCTGATCGAACGCGCCGGCGGCAACGTTCGCGACGTCAAGCTTGGCGTCGAAACGGCGCTCGAAGCGATGCCCAAGGTCGAAGGCGGCAACGGCCAGCTCTATCTGGCGCAGCCGCTGGCCAAGGTGTTTTCGACCGCCGAAGAGCTGGCCAAGAAGGCTGGCGACAGCTTTGTCACCGTCGAACGGCTCTTGCAGGCGCTCGCCATGGAGAAATCGGCCAAGACCGCAGACATCCTGGCCAAGGCCGGGGTCACCGCGCAGGCGCTCAACCAGGTCATCAACGATGTCCGCAAAGGCCGCACCGCCGATTCGGCGAGCGCCGAACAGGGCTACGACGCGTTGAAGAAATACGCACGTGACCTGACCGCGGATGCTCGCGCCGGCAAGCTCGATCCGGTTATCGGCCGTGACGACGAGATCCGCCGCACCATCCAGGTGCTGTCGCGCCGCACCAAGAACAATCCGGTGCTGATCGGCGAGCCGGGCGTCGGCAAGACGGCGATCGCCGAAGGCCTGGCGCTGCGCATCGTCAATGGCGACGTGCCGGAATCGTTGAAGGACAAGCAATTGATGGCGCTCGACATGGGCGCGCTGATTGCCGGCGCCAAATACCGCGGCGAGTTCGAGGAACGGCTGAAGGCCGTGCTCTCCGAAGTCACCTCGGCCGACGGCAACATCATCCTGTTCATCGACGAGATGCACACGCTGGTCGGCGCCGGCAAGGCGGATGGCGCCATGGATGCGTCGAACCTGTTGAAGCCGGCATTGGCGCGCGGTGAATTGCACTGCGTTGGCGCCACCACGCTTGATGAATATCGCAAGCATGTCGAGAAGGATGCGGCCCTTGCCCGCCGCTTCCAGCCGGTGTTCGTCGATGAGCCGACGGTGGAAGACACCGTCTCGATCCTGCGCGGCCTGAAGGAAAAATACGAACAGCACCACAAGGTGCGCATCTCGGATTCGGCGCTGGTTGCGGCGGCGACACTGTCCAACCGCTACATCGCCGACCGCTTCCTGCCGGACAAGGCGATCGACCTCGTCGACGAAGCCGCTTCGCGGCTGCGCATGCAGGTCGATTCCAAGCCCGAGGCACTCGACGAGATCGATCGCCGCATCATGCAGCTCAAGATCGAGCGCGAGGCGCTGAAGGTCGAGACGGACGATGCGTCGAAGGATCGGCTCGCCCGGCTGGAAAAGGAACTCGCCGGGCTCGAGGAGGAATCGACCGAGATCACCACCAAGTGGCAGGCCGAGAAGCAGAAGCTCGGGCTTGCTGCCGATCTGAAGAAGCAGCTCGACGAGGCACGCAATGAGCTTGCCATTGCCCAGCGCAAGGGTGAGTTCCAGCGCGCCGGCGAGCTTGCCTATGGCAAGATCCCGGAACTGGAAAAGAAGCTGAAGGAAGCCGAAGCCCAGGACGGCAAGGTCGGCATGGTCGAAGAGGTGGTCACCCCCGACCACGTCGCCCATATCGTCTCGCGCTGGACCGGCATTCCGGTCGACAAGATGCTGCAGGGCGAGCGCGACAAGCTGTTGCGCATGGAAGACGAGATCGGCAAGCGCGTCGTCGGCCAGGGCGAGGCGGTGCAAGCTGTCTCGAAGGCCGTGCGGCGCGCCCGCGCGGGCCTGCAGGATCCGAACCGGCCGATCGGCTCGTTCATGTTCCTCGGGCCGACGGGCGTCGGCAAGACCGAACTGACCAAGGCGCTTGCCAGTTTCCTGTTCGACGACGAGAGCGCCATGGTGCGCATCGACATGTCGGAGTTCATGGAGAAGCACTCGGTCGCCCGGCTGATCGGTGCACCTCCCGGCTATGTCGGTTATGAGGAGGGCGGTGCCCTGACCGAAGCGGTGCGGCGCAGGCCCTATCAGGTCGTGCTGTTCGACGAGATCGAGAAGGCGCATCCGGACGTGTTCAACGTGCTGTTGCAGGTGCTCGATGACGGCCGCCTGACCGACGGCCAGGGCCGCACCGTCGACTTCCGCAACACTCTGATCATCATGACGTCGAACCTTGGCGCGGAGTATCTCGTCAATCTCGGCGAGGACCAGGATGTCGATCAGGTCCGCGACGAGGTGATGAATGTGGTCAAGGCCTCGTTCCGGCCGGAGTTCCTCAACCGCGTCGACGAGGTGATCCTGTTCCACCGGCTGCGCCGGCAGGATATGGGCCGCATCGTCGAGATACAGCTCAAGCGGCTGGAGAGCCTGCTGACCGATCGCAAGATCACTCTTTCGCTCGACCAGGAGGCGATCGACTGGCTGGCGGCCAAGGGTTACGACCCGGCCTACGGCGCGCGGCCGCTGAAGCGGGTGATGCAGAAGGAACTGCAGGACCCGCTGGCGGAGAAGATCCTGCTCGGCGACATCCTCGACGGCTCGACCGTCAAGGTGACAGCCGGTTCCGACCGGCTGAACTTCCGCTCGAAGCCGACGATTGTGGCGGCCGAGGCGGCAGCCTGATCCAACGCCGCGCGTCCAGCATGGACGCGCGGCCTTTTTTCATACAAGGCGGGGCGCGGATGACGCTGGACGACTACAACAGCTTCTGCGCTTCGCTGCCTTCGACAAACCACGTCGTCCAATGGGGCGGCGCTCATGTCTGGAAGGTCGGGGCCAAGGTCTTTGCGATCGGCGGCCGGGACCGGGGCCAGCAGCTCTTCGTCACCTTCAAATGTTCCGACATCGCCTATGACGTGCTCAAGGAGCAGCCGGGCTTGCGTCCGGCACCCTATCTTGCTTCGCGCGGCATGAAATGGATCCAGCGTCAGACAAGCCAGAGCATGGATGATGACGCGCTGAAGGACTATCTGCGCGAGAGCCATCGCCTTGTTGCCCTGAAGCTGACGAAGCAGGCGCGCAGGGAGCTGGGACTTGCCGCAAGCTAGCTGATATTCATCGAGGCGCCGGGAAACCGCCATCTTCATGCCCGGTTCATATTGGAACCATATGGTGGTGAACTGGTTTGCTGGCGAAGGGGTTCGCCGTACAGGGACACTGCCGGGCGGCGGCAATTACGGACCGGAGAGTTTGGCCACCATGCTGCGCACGATCTTCACCCTTTCGGTACTTGCCGGCGGGCTTTTGTCTTCTGGCGCGCTCGGCGCGCCGACGCAGGACAGCGCACCACGGATTGCCCGCGCTGCCGATGACGGCGGCATCCTCGTCGCCCAGGACGGCAATCTCGACATCTATTACGACGCCAGGGGCAACCGCGTCATCGTCGATGCCGATACCGGCAAGGTCATCGCTATCCAGCCGCCGCAGACGCGGCTCGACCGGCGCGCGCTGCGCCGCGAGACACGGCTGCGCGAGCTTGGCCGCGTCCCCGATGACAATGACCGCTACTATCTCGACGATCCGCAAGACATGGCGCGGTTCCGCCGCAAGCAGCTGGAAGAAGAAGGTCGGGTCATCCCGCCGCCGGCGGACGAATACGATCCTGACAGCGACAATTCCGTGGAAGCCTATCCGCCGCCACCACAGGACGATGGCAGCTACGACAACAATTATCCCGATGCGCCGCAGCCGGGAGAGCCGGGCACCATCAAACGCCAGCCGCTGAACGAGGCGTCGATAGATCCTGCCCAGCCGGCGTCTCCCTCCGAGCAGGCGGGACTGCCGCCAACGGACGGCGGCAAGACGACCGTCGAGCCGGCGCTTTCGCTGGGAGCACGTCAGGATGTCGCGGCGCTGCAGGTGCTGCTCGACCGGGGTGGCGCTTCGCCTGGCGTCATCGATGGGCGTTTCGGTTCGAATGTCGACAAGGCGCTCGCCGCCTACAACCAGATCACCGGCAGCAATCTGCGATCGACCGATGCGGTCGGCATCCAGGCAGCTCTTGCGCAGTCCGGCGGCGATGCCTTCGCCAATTACACCATTACACCGGAGGATGCGGCCGGTCCCTATGTCGCCTCGATCCCGGAAGACTACAGCCAGAAGGCGCAGCTCGACCGCATGGGCTATACGTCGGTGACCGAGGCGCTCGCGGAGCGCTTCCACATGGACGAGAACTACCTCAAGGCGCTCAACCCGGACGCCAACTTCAATCGTCCTGGCACGACCATCAAGGTCGCCAATTTCGGCAAACTGGTCTCGACGCCGGTTGCCCGTATCGTCGCCGACAAGGGCAGGAAAGAAGTCTTCGCCTATGATGCGGGCGGCAAGCTGGTGGCGGCCTATCCCGCAACCATCGGCTCGGCGGATACGCCGTCACCGTCCGGCATACACGCTGTATCGCGCGTCGCTCTCGATCCGAACTACACCTACAACCCCAGCATCAACTTCAAGCAGGGCCAAAACGACAAGGTCCTGACGATTCCGCCAGGTCCGAACGGTCCGGTCGGCTCGGTGTGGATCGCTCTGGACAAGCCGACCTACGGTATCCACGGCACGCCGGATCCGTCGAAGATCGGCAAGACAGAAAGCCATGGCTGCGTGCGCCTGACCAACTGGGATGCGCGGGAACTGGCCAAGCTGGTCTCGCCGGGCGTGACGGTGGAGTTCGTCGACTGAAGCTGAAGCAGCGCTTTTGAAACGCTCAGCCGATGATCCTGCGCACCCACTTCGCGCCCGGGGTTATCGCATAGACCAGCTGGACCACCAGGATAAATCCGACGCTGAGCAACGGCGTGATCAGGCACAGTGCCGCGCCGATCGCCCACAGGATCTGCGCCTTGACGATGCGCAGATAGACTGTGCGTTTGGCTTCGGCATCGACACCCTCCGCCAGGAGGCCGTTTTTCTCGGCATAGCGCCAGCTGGCGAACAGCGTGACGCCGAGCATCAGCAGGTTGAGCCAGTAGGCCAGCATCGCGGTTCTGAACTCGAGGAAGTCGGCCAAAAGATCGGTCGAGAAAGGCAGCAGGGCAATGAAGGCGAGAAAGCTGAGGTTCAGCGTGGCAAGCCGCCGGTCGGATTTTGCGATCAGCCCATGCTGCGCCTGCTGACCGAACCAGAAGATGGTCAGCGTCAGGAAGCTCAAGGCATAGGTCAGGAAGCGCGGCGCCAGTGCCGCGATCGCGGCAAGCAGATCGCGCTCCGAATGGATCGCCTCGTGCGCCGGCACCCTGATTTCGAGGACGATCAGGGTGAGTGCGATGGCGAACACGCCGTCGGTGATGCCGACGATACGGCCGCGTCCCTCCGCCGATGCTTCAAGTGGCCGCTTCATCGACTTTCCCCGTCTGCAACTTTCCAGAAAGCTAGCCAGAACCTAGCATGGCTGCCGCCGTGTGCACCCACGCAGGTGCGATCCTGACCATGTGGCTGGTTTCAAGGACAGCAAGCCACTGGCCGGTTGTTGCCAACACGCCTGCGGTCTAAGCAAGGTTCCATGCATTCACCAAGCGAAGCCGCCGCCGTTCCTCTGACCAGTCCGGTGACGAACGGCACGTTCTGTCCGCCGTCGCAGCGGCGATTCGTGCTGATTGCGGCGATCCTGGCCTCGGCGCTCGGTTTCATCGACGGTTCGATCCTGGCCATCGCCATGCCGGCGATCCGCGTCAACCTTGGTGCCAGCCTGGCGCAGGCGCAGTGGATTTCCAATGCCTATGCGTTGACGCTGTCGGCACTGATCCTTGCCGGGGGTGCCGCCGGCGATCGATTCGGTCTGCGCCGCGCCTTCGTGGCAGGCATTGCGCTGTTCATTGTCGCCTCGCTTGCCTGTGCGCTGGCGCCGAATGCGGTGGTGCTGATCGCATTTCGCGCGCTGCAGGGCATTGGTGCGGCGATCATGGTGCCGGGCAGCCTGGCCATCATCGCCAAGGCCTATCCGAAAAAAGAGCGCGGCCGCGCCATAGGCATCTGGGCCGCGGCTTCGGCGCTGACCACGGCACTTGGCCCGGTGCTCGGTGGTTTCGTGCTGTCGGCATTCGGTGACAGCATCTGGCGGGCGATCTTCGCGGTCAACCTGCCGCTCGGCCTGATCTCGATCTATCTACTGCTGGCCAAGATCCCGGCCGATGCGCCGACGGAAAAACGCAGCCTGGATCTCGGCGGTGCCGCGCTCGCGACATTGGCCTTCGGCGCGCTCGCCTATGGGCTGACCTCGATGAGCGCCCGCGGCGAGGGCCATCTGTCGGGGCCGAGCATTGCGGCCGGTTCCGTGCTGCTGGCTGTCTTCATCGCCTTCGAACTTAAGCAGCGCGAGCCGATGATCGATCTGTCGCTGTTTCGCGTCGGTGCTTTCGCCGGCGCCAATCTCGCGACGTTCTTCCTCTATTTCGCGCTGTCGGCCAATCTCTTCTATCTGCCGATGCTGCTGATCGCCGGCTGGGGACTGAGCACGGCCGAGGTCGGCTTCATCTTCCTGCCGCTGTCGGCATCGATGGCACTTTTGTCGAGGCCCGTCGGCCAGTTGTCCGACCGGATCGGGCCGCGCTTTCCGATCGCCTTCGGCAGCCTTGTCGTGGCGTTCGCCTTTGCAGGACTTGCCTTGCTCGCCCATGCTGGCATCCACAATTTCTGGACGGGAACATTTCCGCTGATGGGGCTGATGGGGCTCGGTATGGCGCTGGTCGTGTCGCCACTGTCGACCGCGATCATGACGGCCGTGGAAGACAAGGATACCGGTGCTGCCTCCGGGATAAACAATGCCGTCTCGCGCATCGGCGGCCTGATCGCGGTGGCAGCGATGGGCTCGCTTGCGGCTTGGGTCTACGCGAAAGCACTCGATGGGAATGCGACGCCCGGAGTGCCAGGCTTTGGCGAACCGTCGACGATTGGGCTGGCGCCGGCAGTCGACGCGGCAAGGCTCGCCGCCGGCGACACGGCGTTTTCCGCCGTCTCTTCGGTGACGGCACTGCTCTGCCTGCTTTCGGCAGTGATCGCGTGGACGACCATTTCCGGTCAGCGGCTGCCATGGCCGTGGCGTGTGGAAAATCCGAAAGGTTGAAAATCAGCGAATCAGCCGTCGATCTTGGCGCTCGCAACCTTCAGCGAATCACTGTCTTCCTGCTTCAGCAGGTCGTCGATGCGCTCGCGTTCGCGCTTGAAGGCGACGAGATCATCGCCCTTCAGCACCTTGCCGACCGGCAGCCGGACACGCATCGAATCGACTTTGGTGCCGTTGACGATCAGCTCGTAATGGAGATGCGGACCGGTGGAGAGGCCGGTCTGGCCGAGATAACCAATGACCTGGCCCTGGCGAACGCGCACGCCTTCTTCGATGCCTTTGGCAAAGGCGCTCTGGTGATTGTAGGACGTCTCGTAGCCATTGGCATGACGAATGATGATCTGTTTGCCATAGCCGCCGGCCCAGCCCGCCTTCTCGACGACGCCATTGCCGGCGGCGATGATCGGCGATCCGATCGGGGCGGCCCAGTCCGTACCTGTGTGCATGCGGACATAGCCGAGGATAGGATGCCTGCGCGCACCAAACCCGGAGGTAAATCTCCCGTTTGGCAGTGGGTTGCGCAGTAGGAACTGCTCGGCGCTGCTGCCGTCCTCGTCGAAATAGTCCGCGCTACCGTCCTGCATCTGAAACCGGTAGAAGTTGCGCGTTTGCCCGCCGAAGGTCGATGAGACATAAAGCAGTTCGGACTCGTCGGACGCTTGGTCGTCGCCGTCCGGCTGCGAGAACAAGACTTCAAGGCGATCCGCCGGATTGAGTCGCGACTGGAAGTCGACGCCGGATGCCAGCAGCTTGACCAGTTGCTGGGTCATCTTTTTCGACATGCCATAGGAATAAGCGGCGCGGTAGATGCCGTCATAGATGTTCGGCAAATTTCCGCGCACCACCACGGGCGGTGAGTCGTCGAACGCCGTCAGCAATTCGGGGTTCGGATCCGGCTCCTGCGCCGGCACATACTGGCCGCGATCGTCGAGCGCGATGGTGACGATGTGCTGCGTTCGGTCGTAGACGCTGGTGCGCACGACCTTGGCGGCGTCGCCATGCACCTCGAGACCGACACGCAGCACGGTTCCGGCCTTGAGCGCCGTCGCGTTCAACAGCTTGGCGATCGCTTCGGCCATGCCGGTGGCGTCTTCTCCCGTATAGCCCGAATCGGCAAAGGCCTCGGTAATGTCGAGATCCTTGGTGAAGGGAATGATTTCCTCGGCGAAAGCCGGCGCCTGATCGTCGGCGGCGGCGCGTGGCGCCACCGAGACGTTCTCCGGCACGATCTTGACGTCATAGGAGCCGGCCATGCTCTCGGCAAAGGCGTCGCCGAATCGCTGCGGGTCGACATAGTGCAGTGAAGCGACCTGGACGGCGCCATCGCTGAGGTCTGTGCCGGCTTCGCGCACCACCTTTTCCACCTCGTCGGCAGAGAGGTCGCTCTTTTCGTCGAAGGCAGCCGTCTCGATCGGGAAATCGACGGTCTTCAGGCTCATCTCGCTTTCGACCTTGGCGCCGTAGATCTGGCCGGAAGCGGCCGAGGCTGTCGCCGGCTGCGCAGCACTGTCGTCGCCGTCGTTGCCGAACACCTGCATCGGGTCGAAAGGCGGGTAGGGGCGGCTGGTGGTGTGGCCGGCGGCAAGCGCCATCTTGATCTGCACGAAAGGCATGGTGTGGATGACGTCACGGTCGCCGACCTTGGTCACCATCGACACTTCCATCCGACGGCGGTCCTTGGCCTTGGCGATCTGACGCGGCGCCACCAGCCTTGTCGTCTTGGCCACCTCGCCGGAATCGCCATTGCCGGCAAGATTGATCAGTTCCGCAATCTCGGGTGGCGTCGCCAACTGCTGACGTCCGTCAAGGGCAGCGAACAGTGCGACGCCCATCAGCACGCTCGAGGTCACGCCGGTGAGGAAGGTGCCTGATAGCCAGCGTGCGGAAACCTCGCGCCGGTCGGGCGGGCCGCTGCGGCCGTCCGCGATAAGCGGCGGCTCGTTGCCGAGTTCGGCTATGACATCTTCCGTGTCTGGCATCCAGAAAGGCTGCTTCTTCCCCGGGCGGAACGGCTTGTCGCTTTTGTTATGGCCGTGACATTTGCCCGTCATGGCCGGTGAAGTCAACGAAGCCTGCGCCCCGGCCGAATTCCCCTCGCGCACTTCTCTTGTATAGAGCGCTCTATAAAGAGGGGCGGTTCACCTTCTCTGCAAGGCTCATCGCGCACCCCTGTATGAGGCTTTGAAAGAGGCGCTGCGCCGTCGGCGCGGTGCCGCTTTCGTTGGCTTTGGTGTCGAACGGCAATGCGGCGGCAATAGGGCTCCTTCGTGGTCGCCACCCGGCGTTGTCGCTGTTCCCCAAGGGCAGCCGGCTATCAACAGACCGGGCCGAGATTTCTGTCGCAAAAAGTTCAAAAACTTTGAGATGGCTGTTGACACTTGTTGATGGTGGCGACTATATACGCCTCACCAACGAGGGCGGCACGCCGCTGGCGACGAAGAAGTTTGCTTCTAAGCCTGCCCGTTGTGAGATTCAAGAGAGCCGCGTAAGCGACACTCGGACGGCCCCGGAGCCAAAAGCGAAACGGGCCACGACACTGCGTCTGCGGTGTCTGTTCTTTGAAAATTGAATATTGAAGAAAGAGAAACGTGGGCGGCAGAGTCCTGCTGAACCTCTTATCCCGCCAGGGATAGGTTGTTCGAACGAGACTTTGGCGGACACGTT